>JAMPXK010000035.1 GCA_023701245.1 Elusimicrobiales bacterium
CCGGGACTCGGGGGTGTAATAATTTATGCCGGCCGCTACGGTGGGGTCGGGGGTGATCTCAAGTTCGTGTATGCTGTAGACCTCGTCGGTCCAGCGCTGGCGCATGGTATCGATATTGAATTCCCACCCGCCTACTTTTCCGACTTTTTCCGTTTCCGCCAGCAGGCGCCGGCCCTCTTCCAGGGCCTTCAGGGCCTGTTTGTATTCCGTGATGTCCATGGTGTAGCCGGCCAGGTAGGCGGGTTTGCCGGGTACCCTGATGGGGAACTTGATGGTCCTGTAGCTGCGGCCGTGCAGTTCTTCCTCTACGATCACTTCCTTGCCTTCGGCCAGGATGCGTTTGTCGTCGGCCACGATTTTGTCGGCG
Organism: Elusimicrobiales bacterium; assembly: GCA_023701245.1. Taxonomy (GTDB): domain Bacteria; phylum Elusimicrobiota; class Elusimicrobia; order Elusimicrobiales; family UBA9959; genus UBA9959. Next base: position 368 of record JAMPXK010000035.1, read on the forward strand.
AGTTCGGACGGGAAGAGCTCGGCCATGCTTTTGCCCAGCAGGTCGTTCATGGGGCGGCCCAGCCAGGTCTCGAAATTACGGCTCAAGTGCAGGGCACGCAGGTTCTCGTCCTTGAAGAAGACATAGAGGGGATTGTGCTCCATGAACTGGTTGAAAATTTCTTCTGTTTCCTGCAGGGCGTCTTCCGCGCGGGCTTTGTCGGCGTGAGCTTCCTGGTAGGCCCGCAAATAAGCTTCCGTCTGGAGGCGGAACAGCAGGAAAGCGCCGATCCCCGAAGCGCCCAGCATGGTAAGAACCAGGAGAACGAGCAGCGCCGAAGGTGTGCGTGTTTCCGAAAAAACCTCGCTTTCATCTATTTTCGCTACGAGGCTCCAGTTGCTGCCGGGGACCGGGGCTGTATAGGCCAGTACCTTTACGCCGCGGTAGTCCACCCCTCTCATTACCCCAGTAATGCCGCGTACCCCGGCGGCCGCGGGCAGCGACGGAGTATCTGACGGCAGGCGGAAATTCAGGGCGGTGTCCTTCTTGTTCCGCAGTTCGTTGAGGAAAAGGATCTCTCCCTTGTCTTCTTTTACCAGTAAGGTCTCGGCGCTGGCACTATTGGTGGGCCAGGCCTGGACCAGCGGATAAAGGTAGTCTTCCGGATCTATGCAGGTTACCAGGAATATTTTTTTCCCGGCTGCGGAAACGGCCGCCAGGGAGACGACGTGTATGCCGGGTTTGCCGGCGGAGTCCCGGTGTATTTCCCCAATCACGGGGCCGTGTTCGGCGGCCGCGCCCGCGAGCAGGCGCCGCACTTCCGGGCAAGGTGCTCCTGGAGAGAGCTTCCCCGCGGACAGGAGGATCTTTCCCGAGCGCTCCGCCAGGAAAGCCCCTCTATAAACGCTGTTGAGGATAAAAGATTCCAGACGCCGGCGAACCAGGCTGGTGTTCTCCCGGTCTTCCGGCTCGTCCGCGAACCGGCGCAGGTTGATGGAAAGGATGGGGCTGTCCAGCAGGGACCTGACCCGGGCCAGGCGGTCTTCGCGCCAGACTGCCAACTGCTGTATCTTGCCTTTGGCGATAGAGGCCAGCAGTTCGTCCTTTTCCAGCTCGACGTTTCTGGAGTAATGCCGGTAGTAGAGCAGGGCGCCTGCCACAATGACGGCGGCCGCCGCCAGGAAAAGCAATCCCAGCTTGCGCTTCAACGCGGCTATGGAAACATGCAGGTCCTGCACTTTTTCCCCCGTCCAGTATTTTCCCCGCAAACGGCCCTGGTAAAAACTGGCGGAGAGGAAGGGATTCGAACCCTTGATACGGGTTTACCCCGTATGCCGGTTTAGCAAACCGGTGCCTTCAACCACTCGGCCACCTCTCCATCGTACTGCCGTAACCCAAACGGCAGAATCAATTATATATAAAAAACATGGTCAGCCGAACGTCTTTTTTATACCTTCGGCGAGCGGGGTCCAGCCTGGCCAGGCGGTGTCCTTCTCCCAGCGGGAGGAAGAGGCCGTCCAGTTGGGCGCGGCGCCTTCTTTGGCCTTGTCGCGGTTGAACACCGGCTCCGCGCCGCCCGCCCAGGAAACGGCTTCGTAGACCAGGCCAAGCAGCCCCAGCAGCGGGGCGGGCAGGTTGACCATAAAAGGCATCTTTACCCCCATGGCGGCGGCCAGCATGGCTATGAAGTCCTGCCACGGGTAGGCCCGGTTCTCGCAGACGTAATAGGTGTTGCCGTCGGTGGCGGGGTTCTCCAGCGCCGTTATGACGGCGGCGGCCAGGTCCTCCACGTAGACGAAATTGAAACTGCCCGCGGCCCCGGCGTTCACCATGAACCCCTTTTTCACCCAGTGGGCGATCTTGGAGACGGCGTATTCGTTGCGGCCGTAGACTATGGGCGGGCGCAGGATGGTGCGCCGGATGAAAGGCGGCAGGCGCTGCACTTCCTTTTCCCCGCCCAGCTTGGTGCGGCCGTATTCCGAGACGGGGGCGTCGGGGGTTTCCTCGGTGCGGGGCGCCCCGGCCGGGGAAGGCCCGCCGGCGGCCAGGCTGGAGATATAGACGAACTTCTCCGGCGGCTTGGGCAGCGCGGCCGCGGCGGCCACCAGGTTGGCCGTGCCCTGGACGTTAACTTTTTCGAAGCCGGCCCGGCTGCGAGAGAACAGTACGGCGGCCATGTGCACCAGGAAGTCGGCGCCTTCGCAGGCCGCTTTAAGGGAGTCTTTGCTGTCGAAGGAGACTTCGGAGTACTGCGCGCCTTCCACGCGCTTTTCCGGTATGCGCCGGGTGAAGATGCGCACGCCGTAGCCGCGCGCCAGCAGCAGGCGCGCCAGCGCCGTGCCTATGAACCCCGTCCCCCCCGTTATGGCGACAGTTTTCCCGTTCATTTTACCTCGTCTTTGAGTTTCTCCACGGCCTTGCCGGCTTCCGCGTCCAGGACCTTCAGGCCGTTCTTTACTTCTTTGTCCAGGTTTATGCCGAAGCGGCCCAGGCCCGCGCGGAGATCTTTTTTGTCCGGGTAGCGGCCGGCCTGGATCTTCTCCAGCACGCTTTGCCGGCCGGCCTGGGGCATGGTGGCCGCCAGGGCCGCGCCCATTAGGGCGAAGGCGGCCAGGTTGACCGCCAGGCCCACCAGGCCGCTGACCAGGCGGATGAATTTTGTGCTGGTGTTGATGAAAATTATGAAGACACCCCAGACCAGCAGCGAGACGGCGAGGTAATAGTTGCCGTAGGGCCCCGTGTCCGGGTAGCCGGCGAAGAAGGCCAGGTGCACCAGCCCGACGGCCAGCAGTTTCAGGATAAGGCTCATGGCAGTACCTCTTCTTTTTGCGGCGGCAGCAGGCCGGGATAGTCTATGCCCAGGCGCAGCAGGCCCAGGAAGACCGAGCGCCGGTCCGGGTATTGGCCCCGGGTGAGTTTCTCCAGCGGGTTGTTGTTGTCTTTTTGCGGCAGGAAGGACAGGCAGGCGAAAAGGCAGGCCGCCGCGAAGGCCAGCGCCCGCAGCCACCGCCCCAGGCGCGTAAAGGGCGCGCGCGACCCCAGGAAAAAAGCGAAGGCCGTCCAGAGCAGGCAGGAGAGGTAGAGGAAGGTTACGCCGAAGCGCCCCGTCTCCGGGAAGCAGACGAAGACGCCCAGGTTGATGAGCAGGCCCAGCGCTATGAGCGTTCCTGTCGTCATTCCATCGCCTTGAACTCCACGTGCACGGTAAGCTTGTCCTCGTAAAAATCGTCGGGCAGGGCGGGGAAAGGGGCGGAACTTTCCACCGAACTTTCCGCCGCGTTGTCGAACAGGCGGTTGCCGGAGGATTTCTCCACGCTGACCGCGCGCACGGCGCCGTCGCGCAGGATGGAGAAGCGGACGGTGCAGCGCAGGTCCCCGCCGGAGGGCATCCTGGCCGTCCAGGTGTTCCACAGCAGTTCGCGCACCTGCGTGATGTACCAGGGGTACGGGAAATTGGCGGAGTCGGTCACTATGGGGGTGCCTTCTTCTCCCCCTTCCTTGCGCCGCTCTTCCTCGAAAAGTTTACCGCCGCCGGCCAGCACGCTGGGCTTGGGCAGGGCGCCCGAGCTGAAGTCGTCCTCGTCGGGTTTCTCCGCGCGGGCCGCGGCTTTGGCCGGTTTGGCCGCGGCGGCGTCCGGCTTGCCTTCGGGCAGGGCGGCTTTTTCCATGGTCACTACCTTGGAGGGGCCGATGAAATCTATGTAGTAGGCGTCGTGCTTTACGAGGCCCAGCGAATTGCGGGAAACGAAAAACAGAACGGCCAGCAGCACGAAGTGCGCGGAGGAGGAAAAAATGAGGTAATGCCGCATGGCGGGTGTGGCTAGTTCTCCGGCTTAACGGCTATGCCGACCTTGCCGGCGCCCAGTTTCTTGGCCGCGTCCAGCACGCGCACCACGCGCTCCACGGGCACGGACTTGTCGGCTTCCACCAGGACGGTCTTCTTGTAGGCTTTGGCGAAGCGCAGGATCAGTTCGTTCTCCAGGCGCGGCAGCTTTACCGGCTTGCCGTCCACGGTGATCTCCCCGTCGGCGCCGAGCTGCACTTTTATGACGTTGTCCTCGCCGCCCTTAACCCCGGTGGCGGCCTTGGGCAGGCTCACCTGGATCTGGGACTGCACCAGGAAGGGCGTGATGACCATGAAGATGATGAGCAGGATGAGCGAAACGTCGATCAGCGGGATCATGTTGATCTCCGCTATTATCCCGCTCTTTACGGTGTGGACCCTCATGGCGTAGGCGCGGCGCTCAGGCTATGCCGCTGTACTCCCGGTGCGCCGAGCGCTCTATGACCTGTTCGGTCAGCCAGTTCATCTCGCTGGCGAATTCGTTGGCCTTGTGGGCGAAATAGTTGTAGGCGATGATGGCCGGGATGGCCACGAAGATGCCGGCCGCGGTGTTGATGAGCGCCTCGGCTATGCCCATGGCCACCACCGACGGGCCCGCGCCGGCGTAAGTGGACAGGTCCTTGAAGGCCCGGATGACGCCTATGACCGTGCCGAACAGGCCCACGAAGGGGCTGATGCTGCCTATGGTGGCGATGGCCGTCAGGCTCTTGCCCAGGCGGGAGACGTGCCATTCCACCGCTTTTTCGGCCAGCTCGCGCTTTTCCACGGCGTTGCCGTAATGGGAGATGACCTTGAAGATGATGTCGCCGGCCGGGGTCTTGGACTTGGCGCAGAGGTCGGACAGCTGGCGCAGCTCTCCGGATTTCAGCAGGGCGTGCGCCTTGTGCAGCATGTCGTCCATTCCGTTGAAGGTCTTCTTGTAGACCGTCCAGCGTTCCCAGATAAGGGCGATGGAATAGATGGAGAGGGCCGTAAGCACGAAAAGGATGGGCCCGCCCGCTATAAGGAGTTGTTTAAATGTTAAGTTCATGTCGTTCTCTGTCCGGCTTAATTTACCAAATTATAGCAATTCACGCGGCCGGCATGGATAAAAACAGGGAGGCGGGGTTTACCCCCCGCCTCCCGGAGTTTTTAGGATTTTTTCAGGCTTTGCGGAAAGCGTACTTTACGCGGGACTCCAGGTTCTCGAAATAGCCGGCCAGCAGCTTGAGCTTGTTGCTGAGCACGCCGTAGAGCTCTTCCTGCTCGCGGCTCTTTATCTCGTCCACGGCCTCGAATTCCTTGATGCGGTTCATGGCGTCGAAGAGCTCCTCGCGCACTTTGGCCATTTCCTGGTCGCGCCACTTGAGGTCGGAGCGCAGGCGGCCTATTTCCTCGCAGAATTTGGCGGTCTGCTCTTCGGCGTCGCGGCGTTCGTCGAGCATGATGCGCTGGAATTCCTCGTTCTTGCCCACCAGCGAGGCGATGTTGTCGCTGAAGGTGCGGGCGATCATGTCCTTTTCTTCCAGCTGGGACTTGAGTTCTTTGATCTCCTCTTCCAGCTGTGCCTGGCGCGCGGCCTGCTGCGCCTGCGCCTTCTGGGCGGCGGCACCGGCGCTTTCCAGCGCGGCGTGGAGCTGCTCCTTTAGGCGGATAAGCTCCGAGGTCTTTTCCGACAGGGCCTGGGTGGCCTCGGAGAGTTTGTCCTCCGAACGCTTCTTCAGCGTCTTGTAAAGCGTTTCCCACGACGGGTGCTCGCCCTTGATGTTCTGGGAGTGCTCTATGGAGCGCTTGAGCTTTTCGGCCAGGGCCCGTATTTCGTTGTCCTTCTTGCGCAGCGCGTCCTCGAAGGCGGACTTTTCCCCGTGGTAGGCTTTGCGCAGGTCGCGCACGTCGTGTTCCAGGTTGGCGTTCTTGGTGATGGCTTTTTCCAGCAGCGAGCGGGAGGCGATCTCTTCCGCCGCCTGGGCGGTCATGGGAGGTTTGGGCCTGGCCTGCGGCGTCGGGGGTATTTCTATGAGGCTCTGGAAAGCGGGTTCGAAGGCGGCTTCCTTCCACTGGCCGAGGGTCTTTTCGTGGCAGACCAGGGTGGAGCGGTTAAAGCCGGGCTGAAGAGCGGCGTCCTTGGCCGTGAACGGTCCGCGGATGCTCTTTTTCATGTAAACGTAGAAACGCAAAATCGGTTCGGTCATGGTTAAATGATAACAAGACCATGTTACAAAGAGATTACGGAATAGAAGACACCGCAGACAGCCAGGGGCATGGGTCAGTCGGGCCCTCACGGACTGAAGCCGCTTGCGCAGCGCGGCGAGGGAGTGGAGCGAAGCGACACCGCAGTGTGAGGAGCGGCGCGCACGGTGTGCGCGACCGCGTGCCCGACGGACCCATGCCCCTGGCTGGCTGCTTATGCTAAATGCTTTTTTACGGCGGCGCGGGAAACGGGGGCTATTACCCCCCGCTCCGTGATGATGGCGGTAATAAGACCGGCTGGCGTAACGTCGAAAGCTGGATGGCGCACCCGCACCTTTTTAGGCGCTATGCGCTGGCCTTTTACGAAAGTGACTTCCTCGCAGGAACGCTCTTCTATCACAATGGCGTCGCCGTCCCTGGCCTTCAGGTCTATGGTAGGCGTGGGCGCGGCCACGTAAAACGGCACCTTGTGGTATCTGGCTATCACGGCCAGGCCGTAAGTGCCTATCTTGTTGGCCGTATCGCCGTTGGCGGCAATGCGGTCCGCCCCCACCACGATGGCGTTCACCCCGCAGGTCTTGATGATGTGCGCCGCCATATTGTCCGTAAGCAGTTCGCTCGGTACGCCTTCGCGCATCAGCTCCCAGATGGTCAGGCGCGCGCCCTGCAGGTAGGGGCGCGTCTCGCAGGAATAGGCGTGCTTGATCTTGCCTTTCTTATGGGCCGCGGTGATCACGCCCACGGCGGTGCCTATGCCCATGGTGGCCAGCGCCCCGGCGTTGCAATGCGTCATGATCACGCATCTCTTCGGCAGCAGGCGGGCGCCGAACTCCCCCATGGCCAGGCACGCGGCCTCGTCCTCCGAGGTCACCAGGCGGGCTTCTTTCTCTATCAGTTTCTGGAATCTGGCGCGGGTCGCCGGCGCGAACTTGCCGGGGTTGGCCGCGGCAAAGGCCCGGGCCGTTTCCAGCATGCGGTCCGCGGCGTAGAACAAGGCCACGGCCGTCGGGCGCGCGGCTTTAAGCAGGTCCGCCGTTCTCACGGCGGCCAGCATCAGTTCGTCGGCGGAAGATGGTTTGAGGCGCCGCATCTCCAGGGCAAAACCGTCCGCCGCGGCGCAGCCTATCAGCGGCGCGCCCCGCAGCGCCATATCCTTTATGGCGGCCGCGGTGTCTTTGGCGTTCCTTGCTGTCAGGTAATGTATCCTGTCCGGCAGCAGGCGCTGGTCCAGGACCTTAAGGTCTTTGCCCGAGAATTTAAGGCGCGCGGGGATCATCTGGCTAGGGAATGGAATCCAGCAGGTTCTTGAGCTGCTCCTCGGTCTTGCCGGTTATCTCCACGGTCTTTTCGCGGCCTTTGGCGCCGCGGATGATGTTGACCATCCGGGCCGGGACCTCGAAGAACTCGGAAAGGTAATCCCTGAGCAGCAGGTTTATCTTGAGGTCGGCGGCGGCGGCGCAGATCTTCACGCGCAGCACGCTGCCTATCCGGGATACTACCTCGTTGTCTTCACAGTTGGGTATCACTCTTACTTTTACGATCATGGTCCCTACCTCCTGGCTACGCTGAATTCCGTCGTCTCGCCGCCCCCCTGGGGCTACGCGAAAAGCGAACTGCCGATGCGGGGCAGGTTGGAGCCCGCTTCTACCGCCAGTTCGTAATCCCCGCTCATTCCAAGCGACAGGTAGTTGGCCGGCGCGCCGGGCGCGTACGGGAAATCCCTGTCGAAGATCTTTTTTGCCTGCGAAAAAACGTTCTTCAGCGTCTCCGGCGACGCGTCGGCCGGGGCTATGCCCATGTAGCCGCGCGCCTCCAGGCCTGGGAGCGCGCGCACCTGGGCCAGCAGGGCGCCCGCCTGGTCCGGGGTGACGCCGGACTGCGTGGGCGAGCTGTTGAGCTTGAGCTGCAGCATCACCGGCAGTTTCTTGCCGGCGGCCGCGGCGTGGCGGTTCAGTTCGGCGGCTATTTTGAGGCTGTCGACGGAGTCTATCCAGTCGAAGGTCTCTACGGCGGCCTTGGCCTTGTTGGTCTGCAGATGGCCTATGAAATGGAGCTGGACCCTGGAGCGCAGCGGGGCCAGGGGGCCGGCCGTCCATTTGGCGCGGGCGTCCTGTACTTTGTTCTCGCCGGCTATTTTCACGGCGCCGGCTTCTATAAGGGCTTTTATGTCCTCTACGGCGGCGTACTTGGTGACGGCCAGGACGGTTACGGCGGCCGCTTTGGCGCCGGTTTTGGCGCAGGCCGCCGCAATGCGGGCATTGATGTTCTGGAAATTTGAAAGAAGCGCGCCCTTGCGTGTGAGTTCAGCGGTCGGCATGGTTGGGGTTAACTATATTTTAGCAAAAAACGCCGGTTTTTCATAGGGAAAACGGCGCGCTCCGTCGTGCGCCGCGTGCGCCCTCGGCCGCGGTATTGCTATCATAGGTGTATGGCTTTCGCTCCCGGTTTCTGGATCCTTACCGCCGCCGAAGGGCTGATGACGGCGGGCTACGCCATTTCCTTCCCCTTCCTGGCGGTTTACCTGAGCGTGCACCGCGGCATGCCCATGCACTGGGTGGGTATTTTCCTCTCAGCGTCCATGCTGATCTCTTCCATGGCGCAGTTCATAGGCGGCGAGGTGTCGGACGCCATAGGGCGGCGCAAGGTGATGGTGTATTCGCTGGCGGCGCGGGCGCTCTTGATAGCGGTCATCGCCTGGGTTATCTACAGCGAGGCGCCGCTGTGGGCCATATTCCTGTTCCACCCGCTGGGGATGTTCATCGGGTCTTTCTTCCACCCGGCGGCGCGCAGCTGGGTGGCGGACTATACGCCGCCGGCGGGGCGCATGAAGGCCTACGGTTTCCTGCGCATGGGCAACAACGCGGGCTGGGCGCTGGGCCCGGCCCTGGGCGGCCTGCTGGCGGAGGGCTCCTACACGCTGATGTTCTTCGCTACGGCGGCGGTGTACGCGGTGTGCACGATCATTGTGGCGGCTTCGGTGCGCGACGTGCCGGGGCTGGCCAAGGGGAGGTTCGTGTCGCCGGGGTTGGCGGGCGCGGCGCAGGCGCTCTCCAACAAGGCCTTCCTGCGGTTCTGCATGTTCTCCTTTACCATGAGCGCGGTGATGAGCCAGCTGGTGGTGTCGAGCTCGCTGTATTCCAAGAATTACCTGGGCTTGAGCGAACGCGAGATCGGGCTGCTGTTCTCCATCAACGGGCTGATGGTGGTGGTGTTCCAGTACTTCATTACGCGGCTGGTGGAGGGGCGCCGTATCTCCCACGGGCTGGCGGCCGGAGCGCTGATGTACGCCGCGGGCTATTTATGTTTCGGCTACGCGCCGTCTTTCTTCTTCGCGGCGGCGGCTATTATCGTGGTGACTTTCGGAGAGTTGGCGGTGTCGCCGGGGCTGCAGGCGCTGGGGGCCAACATGGCGCCCAAGGCGGAGAAGGGGCGCTACCTGGGGGTGCAGGGGTTGTTCCAGCAGGTGGGCAGCGCCGCGGGCATTCTTATCGGGTCCAACGCTATCGGCTTTATCAGTCCGCGGTTCCAGCAGGGGCCGTGGTTCATCGTGGCGGCGCTGGCGGTGCTTTCCTGCGTGGGTTTCCTGAGCCTGGGCCGCCGTCTCTCCCGCGAACAGGACGGCCTTCGCGCCGCTCCTCCTCCCCCCGCCCCCGAACAGGCCACCGAGCCGGCTTAGAACTGTTCCCTGCCGAAGTAGAAGGCGCCTCCGGCCAGGGCGAAAAAGGCCAGCACCACTGTCAGGCCGGGGGCAGTGTTCTTCCTGTTTCTGTTCCCGCGCTCATAGCGATACCGTATATAAAACCCGCCCTCCCCGTCAAAATGGAGGAGGGCGGTTTGATAAAATATCACTTATGCCTGTTGCCGTTGATTGGAAGCCGCTGGAGGCCGCGGATATGCCGCAGGTGCTGGCTATTGCCGCACGGCTGCATCCGGAATTGCCTGAGCGCCTGGAAGTGCTGGCCGAGAAGCGGCGGCTTTTTCCTGATGGCTGCCGCAAGCTAATGGCCGGGCTGGATATGGCAGGTTACGGCCTGGCGCACCCGTGGCGGCTTAACGCCGCGCCCCGGGTGGACGCTTTCCTGGAGCTGCTGCCCTCCGCGCCGGATTGTCTTTATCTGCACGATGTGGCCGTGCTGTCCGAAGGCCGCGGCCGCGGTGCCGCCGGGGCTTATGTGGTTTATCTGGAAGGTCTGGCCCGCAAGTTGGGCCTCGGGCACCTTGCGCTGGTCTCGGTCTACGGCACCGTCCCGCTTTGGGAAAAACTAGGCTTTAAGTCGGTCTCCGCCGGCGCTCCCCCGCTCCCCTCCTACGGCCCCTCCGCCGCCTACATGGCAAAAAAGCTGTAGGTCAAAAGTAAAGACCTGACCCCATAAAATAAAGAACCCCGGTTTGTGGCCGGGGTTCTTTATTGCTTCAGGTGCCGATTAGTACATGTCGGCGCCGGGGGGCATGCCGCCGGGCATACCGCCGGCCATGGCGGGAGACTTCTTCTCGGGCATGTCGGCCACCAGGCAGTCCGTGTTGAGCAGGGTGCTCGCGATGGACGCGGCGTTCTCGAGGGCGGTGCGGGTCACTTTGCAGGGATCCACGATGCCGGCCTTGAGCATGTCGACGTATTCCAGGGTGTCGGCGTCGAAGCCGATGTCCGTGGCGGAGTTCTTGATCTTGTCCACCACTATGGAGCCGTCGGCGCCGGCGTTCTCGGCGATGATGCGCAGCGGGGCGTAGATGGCGCGGCGGACAATGTTCACGCCGGTCTTCTCGTCCTCGTGGTCGCACTTCACCTTGTCGAGCACCTTGGAGGCGCGGATGAGGGCGGTGCCGCCGCCGGGCAGCAGGCCTTCCTGCACGCCGGCCTTGGTGGCGTTCTTGGCGTCTTCGATCTTGGACTTCTTGGCCTTCATCTCGGTCTCGGTGGCGGCACCCACGCGGATGACCGCTACGCCGCCGGACAGCTTGGCCAGGCGCTCTTCCAGCTTTTCCTTGTCGTAGTCGCTGGTGGAGTCCTCCATCTGCTTGCGGATCTGGGCGGTGCGGGCTTTGATCTCGCTCTTGTCGCCGCCGCCGTCCACGATGGTGGTGTTTTCCTTGTCGATAACTATGCGCTTGGCCTTGCCGAGCTGCTTGATATCGGTCTTATCGAGCTTCATGCCGCGCTCTTCGCTGATGACCTCGCCGCCGGTGAGGATGGCGATGTCTTCCAGCATTTCCTTGCGGCGGTCGCCGAAGCCGGGGGCCTTGACGGCCGCGCCCTTGAGGGTGCCGCGCAGCTTGTTGACCACCAGGGTGGCCAGGGCTTCGCCTTCCAGGTCCTCGGCGAGGATCAGGAACTGCTTGCCGGTCTGCACGATCTTCTCCAGCACGGGCAGCAGGTCGTTCATGGCGGAGATCTTCTTGTCGGTGATGAGGACGACGGCGTCCTCGAGCACGCATTCCATCCGCTCCGGGTCCGTGACGAAGTAGGGGCTCACGTAGCCGCGGTCGAACTGCATGCCTTCGACGACGTCCAGCTCGGTCTTGGAGGACTTGCCTTCTTCGACGGTGATGACGCCTTCGTGGCCCACTTTCTCCATCGCGTTGGCGATGAGCTCGCCCACTTCGCGGTCGTTGGCGGAGATGGTGGCGATCTGGGTCTTCTCTTCCTTGGTCTTCACGGGCTTGGCCATTTTCTTCAGCTCTTCCACCAGGGCGGTGACGGCTTTGTCTATGCCCTTCTTGATGTAGGTGGAGTTGGCGCCGGCGGTGATGTTCTTGAGGCCCTCGGTGTAGATGGCCTGGGTGAGCACGGTGGCGGTGGTGGTGCCGTCGCCCGCTACGTCGTTGGTCTTGGAGGCGGCTTCGCGCACCAGCTGGGCGCCCATATCCTCAAAATGGTCCTCGAGCTCGATCTCCTTGGCGATGGTCACGCCGTCGTCGATGATGGTCGGGGAACCGAACTTCTTGGAGAGGATGACGGCCTTGCCTTTGGGGCCCAGGGTCACCTTCACCGCGTTGGCCAGCTTGTCCACGCCGGCCTTTATGCGCATCCTGCCTTCTTCGGAGTAAATTATCTGTTTAGCCATGTTGGTTTTCCTTCCTTATATATTACTTTACGATGCCGAGGACGTCGCTCTCGTTCATTATGAGATATTCCTCGTCGTTGATCTTTATTTCGGTGCCGGAGTATTTCCCGTAGAGCACGGTGTCGCCGCTCTTTATCTCCATGGGGATGACCTTGCCTTCGTCTGTGGTCTTGCCTTTGCCCACGGCTACTACCAGGCCTTCCTGCGGCTTCTCTTTGGCGGTCTCGGGGATGATGATGCCGCTCTTCTTTATTTCCTTGGGTTCGACGGCCTTTACTATGATCCTGTCGCCAAGGGGCTGTATCTTTATTTTCGTAGCTGTGTCTGCCATGTTACTTCCCTCCTGTTGGTTCTTTTAATCTTGCCCGCGGTCGCGGGGTTGTCAAATTTAGCACTTCAGTACTACAAGTGCTAGTTTAGCAAAAGCCGGTTTTTGTGTCAATAGCACTCTTGCGCTTTGATTGCTAAAAAAGAAAAAGCCGGGATCGCTCCCGGCTTTTCCGTCGGCAGGCGGCGCTACTTCTTAAGGAAGAAGCGGAACCTGGTAGAGCCTACTTCCAGGGTGTCGTCGTCCTTGAGCATCACCTTTTCCGTCAGCGGGTTGCCGTTGTACTTGGCGTAGCCCTCTTTTATGGGGTTAAGGTAGTAGCCTTCCGGGCGCATGGTAATGACGGCCGCCAGCTCCGGCCCGCCGCCGAACAGCCCCCCCGCCTTGTACGGGATGGCCGCCTGCGCGGACTTGCCGATGTAGGTGGACAGGGCCGTAAGGTCGAAATCCTTGCGGTCGTCACCGGGGTTCTCCAGCACTTCCAGGGCGCCCTGGGCCGTTTTGGGCTTCTGGGCGGGCAGCGGGGCTTCCTTGGGCGCGGAGGCCATGGCCGTGTTCTCGTCCGCGAAAAGCAGGGAATACTTCACTATGGTCACGGTGTCGCCTGGCTTCAGGCCGGCCTTCAGCGTTTTTTTGCCGTTGACGAAGGTGCCGTTGGTGGAGTTCATGTCCTCCACGAACCAGGTTCCGCCGGACTCGTAGAACTTGCAGTGGTGGCCCGACACGGCCGCGTTGTCCAGCGCAATGTCGTTGTCCGGTTTGCGCCCCAGGGTGAAGGCCGGCTTGTCCAGCTTCACTTCCTTCATGAAGGCGGCTTCAAATTTTATCATCAGTTTGGGCATATGATTATTTGAACAGGTCCTTTATATTTTCTTTCATGGTCTTCTTGCGTACGCAGCCTATGGCCACGGTGATGTTGTCGGGGCCGCCGTTGGCGTTGGCCGCGGTCACCAGGGCGTCGCAGGCCTTCTGGTTGTCGGACTGGGCCTTCAGCGTTTCCACCAGCTCCGCTTCCTTCACGGCTTTGAACAGCCCGTCGGTGCAGAGCAGCAGCCTGTCGCCTTCTTCCAGCGCCACTTCCACCAGGTCCACTGCGGGGGCTTTCTGAGCCCCCAGCGCGCGGGTAAGGATGTTCTGCAGCGGGGAGGTTTCGGCCTGTTCGCGGGTGAGCAGGCCTTTGCGCACGTGGTCCATGACCAGCGAGTGGTCCTCGGTCAGCTGCTGCAGTACGCCGCCGCGCAGCATGTAAATGCGGGAGTCGCCTATGTGGGCGATGCAGAGGCGCGTTTTGTTGAGCAGGGCGGCGCTCAGCGTGGTGCCCATGCCCTTGTTCTCGGGGCCGGAGTTGCCGGCCTCGTAGATCACGGAATTGGCCAGCTGCACGGCGAAGCCCAACTGGTTGGCTTCCAGGCAGAACTTTTCGTTGTACTGGGAGGGCTTCATGCCGGTGCTCTTCATGGAGTCGTACTTGTCGCGGGTTACCTTTACGGCCAGCTGGCTGGCGACCTCTCCCGATTTGTGGCCGCCCATGCCGTCGGCCACTATGGCCAGCTCAAGCCCCTGGTCCAGGAGGAAACTGTCCTCGTTATTGTTGCGGACCTTGCCTTTGTCCGACGCGGCGGAGAATTCAAGTTTGAATGTCATTTCTTGTCCTCTTCGGGGTAAATGAGCGGAAGTGTCTTTTCAAAGTCTCCCCCTCCGGCCTGGGCCAGAGGAGCGGGTTTTGGCGCCGGTGCCGGGGCGGGCGCGGGGGCGGCCGCGGGCTTGGGGGCAGGTGCCGGTGCGGGCGCCGGTTTGGCCGCGGGGGCGGCCGCTTTCTGGGGCGACAGGTTAAGCGTCATTTCCAGCCCTGCCCTCGGGGCCAGTTCCAGGCCGGGAACGCCGCCGGCGGGGTCCGCCGCGGGTTTGAGGGAGGCCATGGGTCTGGTTTCAATGTCCGGGGCCGGTGCTGGTTTTGGCGCGCGCATGGAAACCTCTATCTGCGCGGCCGCTATCGGTTTGGGGGCCGCGGCAGGCGCCGGTGCGGGCTTGGCCTGCGGTGCGGGTGCCGCCGCGGGTTTGGCAGCCGGGGTCGGGACCTGAGCCGCGGTTATGGGCTTGGGCTGGGGCGCCGCCGCGGGTTTTGGCGCGGTTTCCGGCGCGGGCGCCGGCTTCGCGGCCGGGGCTGGCGCTGCTGCCGCAGGCGCGGGTTTGGGTGCCACGGCCTGGGGCCCGCTCTTGCCTTCCGGGGCCTTGCCGGCCAGTACCGCGCGCAGGGCGTCGGCCATCTCGGTGCCGGTCTGGAAGCGCTCTTCGGGATTCTTTTTCAGGGCCTTGTCTATGACCGCCAGGATGCCCGCCGGCAGGTCCTTGCGGATCTGCATCGGGTCCGGGTACGGGTCGCTGGTGATCTGGAACAGCAGCGTACCGATGGATTCCCCGCCCTTCCACGGGCGCTCGCCGGTGAGCATCTCGTAAAGCGTCACGCCCAGGGAGAACAGGTCCGCGCGGCCGTCCACCTTCTTGCCGGCTATCTGCTCGGGGCTCATGTAGTACGGCGTGCCCAGCACCGTGCCGGTGGCCGTCTTGGAGGATTCCGTGATGCGCGCTATGCCGAAGTCGCAGACGCGCAGCGTGCCGTCCTCGAGCAGCATGATGTTGGCCGGCTTGATGTCGCGGTGCACGATGCCGCTCTTATGGGCGTAGCCCAGCGCGTCGGCGGAGAGGGCGACGTATTCCAGCACCTTCTCGACGGGCAGCAGGTTGTCCTTGGCGGTCCATTTCTTAAGGTCGTCGCCTTTGAGCAGCTCCATGGCGATGTAGGCGATGTCCTGCTCCTCGCCGGCGTCGAAGATCTTGACGATGTTGGGGTGCTGCAGGTTGCCGGCCGCCTGCGCCTCGCGGAAGAAGCGGTCCTTGAGCTCCTTCATGGCTTTCTCTTCCAGGCCTTCCTCGAAGCGCATGGTCTTGATGGCCACGGAGCGGTTGATCTTGGGGTCCACGCCCAGGTAGACGATGCCCATGGCGCCTTTGCCCAGCTCTTTCTTGATCTCGTAGCGGCCCAGCATCGGGGTGGCGCTGGAACCGGCCACCATCATGGTGGCCTCGGCGCCGCCGCCCTTGCCGCCCACGCCGCCGAACACGGCGCCGTCGGCCGCTTTCTTGAGCACGTCCACCTTGCTCTTGATGTCCTTGAACTCCGGGTCCACGTTGCCGACGTGCTCGTATACCGCCACGGCCTTGTTGTACTGGCGCTTGCGTTCGAAGTCCAGCGCCAGGTTATAAAGCGTGTCCTTCATATTGTCGTCTATGGGGCACAGACGGAACTTCTCGAAGGCGAGGTCCAGCATGCCCTGGCCCTGGAAGGAGAGGCCCAGCATCTTGTTGGTCTCTATCTGGGAGACCTCGATGAGTTCCTTGCGTTTCTCCGTGGTGAAGAAGCGCTTGGTGATGACGAAGATATAGCCGGCCACGAGGACCACGGCGGGGTACATGATCTTGAGCCACATGCCCTTGGAGGTGAACATGAAGATGCCCGCGCCTACCAGGGCCGCGAACATGGTGCCCGCCAGCACCGCGCCCATGCCGGCCTTCATGCGCGGCAGGAGGAACGCGGTGAAAAGGCCCGCTATTATTATCAGCGCCAGCTCTACCTGGAACGCCCAGTTGGGCCTGGCTATGAAGCGCCCGGAAAGGATATTGTCCACCACGTTGGCGGTGAAGTCCACCGTGGTCATCACGCTGTCGGTGGGCGTGACGTAGAGGCTGCCCACGCCCTGCGCGGTCAGACCTATGAGCACTATCTTGTCCTTGAAAGCCTCCGGCACGATCTTGCCGTTGATCACGTCGTAGAAGGAATAATACTTGAAGGTCTTGCTCTTGTTGAAAGCGATGAGGGCGGAGGAGGCCGCGTCCAGCGGCATCACGCTCTTGCCGAACGTGGCGGCCGCGCCGGGGGCGAGCGTCACTTTGTCCGCGGCCAGGCCCAGGCTCACGCGCACTATCTCCGCCGCGAACGATGGGTAGAAGTTCTGCCCGTAGGGGATGTAGGGGTATTCCTTGCGCACGGTGCCGTCGATGTCGCTGAAGACGTTGACGTGGCCGGCGCCGGCGGCGGAGGAGCCCAGGACCTCGATGGGAGTGGTGATCTCCACCCCTTCCACGGAGAACGAGGCGGGGCCGGCGGCGTGGGAGATGGCCGGGGCGAACTTCTTGAGCCAGTCGGGTTCCGGCTTGATCTTGGAAACGGGGGCCCCGGTGGCGAAGTAGAGAGGCAGCACCACGTTGCCGGCGTCGGCGCAGGCCCTGGCCAGCTTGGCGTCGTTGTCCGTGGCCTTCTTCTCGCTCTCTATGACCTTCAGGAATTCGGATTCCTTGCCGGTCTCCTTTATCTTTTTGGCGGCCACCAGCTCGCTGTAGCGGGCCTTCAGCAGTTCCGCCATGTCGGCCCCGTTGTTCTTTTCGGGTTCGGAGAACAGGATATTGAGGCCTATCACCGACGGCTTGGCCGGCGCGGAGGAGAGCCAGACCAGCATGTCGGCTATCTTGGAGCGCGACCAGGGCCAGCGGCCTATCTTGGAGATGCTGTCGTCGTTGATCTCGATGACAGCGATGTCGCCCTTGGCCGGCGCCTCGGCGCTGAGGTTGGCGCGGAAGTCGTAGAATTTAAGTTCGGCGGTCTCCAGGCCGGTGCCGGTGAAGTAGAAGAACAGCGCGGCAAGGGTGAGCGCCAGGCCCCAGAGTATGTCCGAGAAGATGAATTTTCGCACGTTTTAGCCTCCGCCGATAATATCGCTTTCCCTGTACGCCGCGAGCACCTCTTCCAGGAAGCAGGCGTTAGCCATCAAGGCCAGGAAAAAAGCTATGAAAATGATGCCGGCCGATTCCGCCAGCGCACCGCGTATGCGCAGCCCCAGCGCCCTGTAGTATTCCAGCCGGGCCAGGTTGCGCAGTTTGGAGGTTTCCTGCGGCTTCACTTCCTCCGGGGCGGGCGGCGGCCTGCGTTCTATGGGGTTGCCTTGCTCGTCGTAAAGAGCCTCGGCCTGCATTTCCATCAGCAGCCGCCGGTACTTGTAGGAATTCTCCTGGTTCTGCTGCGCTGCCTTCAGGCCCTCGGCGCGGACCTTGTCCGCGGTTATCGTCTCTATCTGGGGGTTGGTGAACATGGCGAACATGGCGATGTTGGCCCCCAGGAAGAGCGTCTGCGGGCTGATGAGCACCGCCGGCTCTTTCTGCGTCAGGGCGGCCAGCATGCCCAGGAGGGCCAGGGCGCCGCCGGCGGCCAGCCAGGCCTTTTCCGGGGTCAGCTCTGCGCCGGCCCTGAAATAGGAATAGGTCAGGGCCAGGCCCCCCAGGTAGGCCAGTACCGCCAGGCCCTTGAGCGCCCAGTTGTTCTTGTAGACCATTTTAGAGGCGGCGAGGTAGAGGAAGAGCGCGTAAACTATGGAGTTGGCCGCCGAGAACATATTCCCCAGCCCTATCTGCACGGCGAGGGAGGCCTTCTCCACGGCGTCCGCGCCCTCCGGGGCCGGGATGTACGCCCCGCCCGCGTACGCGGCGGCGGCCGCCGCCAGGACGAAGGCCGCGTGCCCGCCGGTGAATTTACGGGGCTTCTGCCAGATGGCCCAGACAAAGAGGGCCGCGCCTATGCCCGAGAGCAGGAAGAAGGCGCCGGGATTGGAGGTGAGCGGGGAGGCCAGCGAGCCGGGCGCCCTGCCGCTGGCGCCGGCCAGGATGAACAGCCCCGTGGCGCCGAGAGTGAGCGCGAAATGCATGGCGCCCTTGAGCCCGTTGTGGAGGGCTCCCAGCTGCAGCGCGGGCTTGGCGGCGGGCGCGGGGGCCGCCGCCTGGCCGGAAACGGTCTTTATCTGCGGGGCCGCCGGCTGCTGCCGCGCGGAGATGCTCCGGTCGGAAACCACCGGGGCGGCGCGCTCCAGCGAGGCCGCGGGCGCCGCGGCCTGCGGCGGCTGCAGGCGGGCGGTCACTTCGGGCAGGTCGAAGGTCCTTTCCGAAGAGACGTCTTCCAGCCCAAGTTCGCCGGATTTGTGCTTGTTGAGGTACTCCATCACTTCCGCGGCGGTCTGGTAGCGCTCCTCGGGTTTCTTGCGCATCAGGTTGTCTATCACGCGGGACGCCCAGAGCGGCACGTCGGGCCGGACCAGCATGATGTTGGGCACGGGGTCGCTGATGTGCTTGTGGATGACCTCCACGGAGGTCTTCCCGTCGAAAGGGTACCTGCCGGTGAGGATGTAGAAATAAGTTGCTCCTACGGCGTACAGGTCGGCCCGGTGGTCCACCTGGCCGGCCAGGCCCTGTTCCGGGGACATGAAATAGGCGGTGCCTACCATTTCCCCCGCCATCGTCAGCTGCTTCTCCTCGCTTATGCTGCGGGCCAGGCCGAAATCCACTATGCGCGGGATGCCGTCGAGGCCGATAAGGATGTTGGCCGGCTTGATGTCGCGGTGGATCACGGATTTGGAGTGAGCGTGGGCCAGGCCCTCCAGCACGCCCACCACTATGTCCGAGGCTTCCTTTACCGGCAGCGGGCCTTTTTCGTTGAGCAGGTCCTGCAGGCTTTTGCCCTCCACGTAGGACATGATGATGAAATAGACGCCGTTCTCCTGGCCGAAATTGTAGACGTGGACGATGTTGGGGTGCTCCAGCTTGGCCGCGGAGCGGGCCTCGCGCAGGAAGAATTCTATGTTGCGGGGTTCCTTGGCCAGTTCCTGGGAGAGCAGCTTTACGCAGACCAGCTTGTCGAGGGCGTCGTGGCGGGCTTTGTAGACCGTGCCCATGCCGCCCTGGCCTATCTTGCCGAGGATGGTGCAGCCGGCGAAAACCGTGCCCTGGAGTTCCTGACCTTCACCGTTCATAGGCGCCTGTCCCTCACATAGATGCTGCCGCTGCGGTTGGCCATGTCCTTGGCGTAGCGCTTGAGCTCCGCCGCGCTCTCCACTATCTTGGCGTAGTGCTTCTGCTGGGTGCGCGGCGCCACTATGGCCACCGTCAGCGACATGATGGGGAAGTCCCGCGTTTTATTCTTGCGGTCCATCGTGGTGATGAAGCCCCGGCGGCGGTCCACTTCGTTGTAGAATTCAGGGATGAGCCGGTCGAACTCCTCGGTGATGGCCTTGGCGGCCGGCTCGGCGGTCTCCTGGGAGGTCACCAGTACGAAATCGTCGCCGCCTACGTGCCCCACGAAATAATCGTCTCCGGCGGCGGCGCGCGCCTTTTCGGTGAGCAGGGCGGCTATGCGCTTTATCACTTCGTCGCCCTTGGCGTAGCCGTAGACGTCGTTGTAGGCCTTGAAATTATCGGCGTCGACGTAACTGAAGGCGAACGATTCGTTGTCCGCCACCCGGCGCATCACTTCTTCCTCTATGGCCGGGCTGCCCGGCAGGCGGGTCAGGGGGTTCAGGGCGGTATCCGAGCTTTTGCGCTTGAGGATACGGTTTATGCGCGCGCGCAGTTCGCGCACGTCGAAAGGTTTGGTTATGAAATCGTCGGCGCCCAGTTCTATGGTGTTCACCTTGGCGTCCACTTCCGAAACGCCGCTGAGGATGACCACGGGGATATCGCGCGTGTCGGGGGCTTCGCGGATGCGCTTACAGAGGGCGAAACCGTCTATGCCCGGCATGCGCAGGTCCAGCAGGATCAGGTCCGGTTTGTTGTCGCGCAGGAAAGAAAGGACCTCGTCGCCGTGATAGAGGGTGGTCACCGCGTAGTTGTATTTTTTCAGGACGGCGGAAACGAGCAACCCCACGTTAGGGTCGTCATCCACCACCAGAATCTTCTTTCCCAGCAAGGTTTCCCCCAGGATCCGCTGCTATAAGGTCGATAACCGCGCGCGTGACATCTCAATTATAAAACATAATATATATAAACGCAACCCGGAGGCAAGAGGCGCGCGCTTTGGTTCTGCCGGCGGCCCGGAACGCTTTCCGGGATCCCCCCTCTTGCAGAAAAACAAAAATGTGCTATAATATCAAAAAGGTCAAAAGTCGTAAAAATCTCAAACAACAGGACGCGCAACTATGAGGCAGAAGATCTTTAGTACTTTCGAAGTGGCGAAGATGCTGGAATTGTCTCCGGGCACGGTGGCCAACTGGGTGGACGCCGGACGGCTCAAGGCTTTTAATACCCTCGGAGGGCACAGGCGGATCAAGGCGGAAGACCTGGAGGTGTTCCTCCAGGAGAACAAGATCCCGGCCCCGAAGGAGTTGGCGGACCGTATGACGACCTCTAAAAAAGTCCTCATCGTGGAGGACGACGAGAAGTTCCTGAAGCTGATGGAGAGGTTCTTCAGGACCTTCAGGAAAAAATGGGAAGTGTTCTCCGCCCCGGACGGGTTCCAGGCCGGTTCCCTGGTGGGCAGCGAGAAACCCGACGTGGTGATCCTCGACATCATGCTGCCGGATATCAACGGTTTCAAAGTGTGCGAGATCATCAAGGCCAGCAACAAGCGAACCCTGGTCATCGCCATAACCGGGTACGATTCCGAGGATATAAAGAGCAAGATCCTCGCGGCCGGCGCGGACGCCTATTATGTGAAGCCTTTCAAGTTCCAGGATATCGTGGAGCGCATAGAGGCGTGGAGCGGCCAGCAGGACTAATTTGGGAAGGGTTAAAGGGTAGGGAGGCGCACTAAAGAAGCCCCCGCACCGCTCGCGCGGCGCGGGGGCTTCCGACGTTAAGGGGTGGTAATGTAACCTGGGTTACACCTGGGACTTGACAAGCGTCAAGCGCGGTGCTAGAATAAATATGTCAGGGCTGCCTCCCTCACCCTACCCCCCAAAAGGCAGCCCTGCCTTCTTTTTATAACTTAGAGAGTATGCTCCGCACCATAAAACTGCTGTTACTCTGCGCGGCCCTGGCGGCCGCGGCCGCGGGCGCGGCCCTTCTGGTAAAGCGCCGGGCGCAGCAGGCGCAGGCGCAGGCGGTTACCTGGCCGCGCGTGGAGGCCGTCCTCCTTGCCGACGGCTATCCCAAGGCGCTCAGCTTCGTGGACGAGCGGCTGCGCCGGCACCCCAACGATGCGCTGCTGTACTATTACCGCGCCCGGCTGCGCTATGGTTCAGGGGACGGGGGCGCGGCCCTCGCCGACGCCGACCGGGCCATAGCCCTGGGTTACGCGCAGGAGATCTCCCACCTGCTGAAGGCGCTGGTCCACGGCAGGCTGTACGGCGACTGGCGCCGCCAGGCCGATCTCGCTTCCAAGGCCCTCTCCTTCGACCCCACCTACGCCGACGCTTACCTGGCGCGGGCGGAGGCCCTTTATGCCCTGGGGGAGCACAAGGCCTGCGCGGGGGCCGCGGCCGCGGTTACGGGGCTGGAGCCGGATTCCGTAGAAGGCTGGGAATTCGCTCTGCTCTGCCGGGAGGCCCTGGGTGACCTGCCGGGGGCGGAAGCGGCCGGGCTGAAGGTAGTGGACCTGAAGCCGAACGACCACGAGGCTTTCTGGCGCCTTGGGCGGGTTTACGCCGAGCGCAGCCTGTACAGGCAGGCCATAAAAAATTTTTCGGAAGCCATCCTGCTGAGCGGCGGCCGCCCCGACTACTACCTGGACCGCGCGGCGGCCTGCGCCGCCGAAGGCGACCTCGCCTGCGCGGCGCAAGATCGCGCCGCCGCCCTGGACTCCGCGCCGGACGGGGAAACCTCCGGAGTGCCGGCCCGGCCGGCCGCCGGGGCCGGCGCCCGTTCCCGCCGGGCGAAATAAGTTATAAAATAAATCCATATGGAAGTTCAGGCCTCCGCGGCGGATAAGCAGGCGCTGTACGGGCGCGCCCTGGCGGCGCTGCTGCTGGCCCTGCTTGCGCCGCTCTACATCTATACCCTGCCGCCCGGCCTCCCCCCGTACCGCGACGCCGGGGAAATGGCCAGCGCGGCATGGACCCTCGGCGTGGCGCACCAGCCCGGGTACCCTCTCTACATAATTTCCGCCAAGCTCTTCATGCTCCTGCCGCTGGGCAACCCGGCCTGGCTGCTGAACCTGTTCTCGGCGGCCGCGGGGCTGGCCGGCGTGTACGTTTTTTTTCGCCTGGCGGCGGCCGCCTTCTCGGCGCCGGCGGCTTTCTTCGCCGCGCTGGCGCTGGCTTTCAACTTTACGCTGCGCACGGTCTCGTCGGTGCCGGAGATGTACGCGCTCCATTTTTTCCTGGCCGCGCTGCTGCTCTTTTGCGCCGCCGCCGGCGGCCGCCGGGCGGTGCCGCTTACCGCTTTCCTGCTGGGCCTGGGCATGGCCAACCGCATGGACCTGGTGCTCACCGCGCCGGCCCTGCTGACGCTGCTGTGGCCCCGCCTGCGCGCCGGCGGCTGGGGCGCCCCGCTAAAGGCGGCGCTTTTCGGGCTGCTGGGTTTTTCCCTCTACCTTTACCTGCCCGTGCGCGCCGCCAATTGGCCGCTTTTCGACTGGAGCCATCCCGCCGGTATCTCCGCCTTCCTGGCCGTGATAACCCGCAAAAGTTACGGGTCCACGCTGGACCTTATCTCCTTGAACTACGCGCCCGGGGAACTGTTCTGGCCTAACCTCAGGCATTACGCCGTGCATCTCTGGGAAAATTTCAACCTGGGCCTGGTGTTCGCCGCCGGCGGCGCCTGGGCGGAGTGGCGGTTCGCCCGCCGCCGCTTCCTGGCTTTTGCCGCGCTCTTCCTTGTTTCCGGCCCTGTCTTCCTCTTCCTGGCCAACATGCCCCCCAACCCGCATGCCCTGGCCATCGTGGAGCCGTATTACCTTTTGCCCGACCTGGCCGCGGCTTTCTGGGCCGCCGCCGGCCTCTTTTACGCCGGGGCGGCCTTTCCCCGCGCCAGGGCCGCGCTGGCGCTGGCGGCCCTGGGCGCCGCTGGCCTGGTGTTCGTCCATAACGCCCCCGGCACCCAGCGGCGCTGGCTGTTCGCGGCCGAAGACTACGCCCTCGACGCGCTCAAAAGCGTGCCGCCCGGGTCGGTGCTGGTGGCAAAAAAGGACGTGCAGCTTTTTTCCCTGTGGTATCTGCAGGCGGTAAAGGGCCTGCGTCCCGACGTGGAAGTGGTGGCGCAGGGCCTTAGCGCGTCCCCTTGGTACAGGGGTTCAAAAGCCAGGTACAGCCCGCGCCTGGCGCTGTATAACCTTAATTCCGGGGACGAAGGCGAGTGGCGCGCGTTCCGCACAGGCAATTCCGGCGGCCTTTACGCCACTATGGACGTCTCTCTGCCCGACGGCGTTCCGGCGGCGGCGCGGGGAGTGGTCAGCGAGGTTTATCCCGCCGCTGGCCGCCCGGCCGACCCCTGGCCTTTCTACGCTTACTCCCGCCTTGCCAGGCCTTACCGGGATTTTTTCGACCAGGACCTGGGAACTTCATACGCCCAGGCGATGGTGGCCGCGGCGGCCGCGCGAGGGGCCGGCGGCCTGGGGGGCATGGACCTGGCCCGCCTGCGCCTGGCCTCCGTGCTGGACGCGGATATCCCGGACGCCCCTCTCTACGAAGGTTTTTACTGGTCGGCGCGCGGCGCCTGGCCGGCCGCCCGGGACGCTTTCCTGGCCAGCGTCCGCGTCTACGACCGCCTGCTGCTGCTGGGCGAGAAGTATTATTCCCTCCCCTCCCTGAAAACCAGCCTGAAGTCCGCCAGCGCTTACGCCCGGCTCAATTACGGCGTGGCGCTGGAAAAGACCGGCGACCGGGCCGGGGCGGAGCAGGCCTATCTCTCGGCTCTCTCGTTCAATCCCGGCCTGGCCGACGCTCATTACAACCTGGCGATAGTTTACTGGGGGCGCGACTGGCAGCGCGTGCGCCGCGAACTGCAGGAGACCGTGCGCCTGAACCCGGCCCATCCGCAGGCGGCCCGGTTCCTGGCGCAGCTGGCCGCGCGCTAGGCCGCCGGGATAAAAAGAGAAGAGCCGCCGCGGCGGC
>JAMPXK010000036.1 GCA_023701245.1 Elusimicrobiales bacterium
GTCCATGAGCGTATTGTCGATGTCGAGGATAACGGCTTTTATCATTATTTGGAAACGCGCTCCACGTAAGTGCCGGTGCGGGTGTCCACGCGGATCTGGTCCCCTTCGTTGATGAACATGGGCACCTTCACGGTCAGGCCGGTGTTCACGGTGGCGTCCTTCATGGTGTTGGAGACGGTGTCGCCGCGCACGCCGTCCACGGTATGGGTGACGGTCATCACCAGGTTCGCGGGCAGCTGGATGGTGAAGAAGGCGTCGTTGAGGTAGATGCCTTCCACTGGCATGTTCTCGGTCATGTAGGGCAGCAGGTCCTTGATCTTCTCCTTGGGCAGGCCGACCTGTTCGAAGGTCTGGTCGTCCATGAAGTAGGCCATGTCGGCTTCGGCGTAGACGTAGGTCTTGGGCCGCTTTTCCACCATCACGTCCTTGAATTTGTCCTCGGGGCGGTAGGCGGTCTCTATGATGGAGCCCGTCTCCACGCTGCGCAGCTTCACGCGCACTACGGCGCGGGCCTGCGATTTGCGGTGATGCTGCACCGTCAGCACCTCCACCATCTGGCCGTTCTCGTTGATGAAAATATTGCCGTTGCTGAACTGACTTGCGAGTATCATGCGTGTCTCCTAATTGCTGTACTTGAAATGGTTACGCGGCCTGCGGGTGCGCGGACTGGTAGGCCATCACCTTCAGGGCCAGGATGCGCTTCTCCATGGGCGGGTGCGTGGCCAGGGCGTCGGCCGCAAACCCCATCTTCTCCTCTATCAGGCTGCCGCGGGGATCGGTTATGCACATGTGCGCCACGCCGTTGTTGATGGCGCTGGTGGGCATCACGGCCCGGCGTATCTTTTCCAGGGCCGAAACCAGGCCCAGGGGGTTGCGGGTGAGTTCCGCGGCGCTGGCATCGGCCAGGAATTCCCGCTGGCGGGAGATGGCCATGGCCAGCAGGCGCGACAGCAGGGGTGCCAGGATTATGAGAATCACCCAGACCGCGAAAAAGAACAGCACCACGGCCCCGCCGCCGCCTTTGCGGCCGCCGGAGGAGGAGCCGCCGGAAGAAGAGATGCCGGAAGAAGAGCGGCGCCCGCCGTAGCGGAAGGTGCGGCCGGCGAAATCGCTCAGGAGCGCTACCGCGCCTATGAGCCCGGCCAGTACGGTCATGAGGCGCATGTCGTAATTGCGGATATGGCTCATCTCATGGGCCACCACGGCCTGCAGTTCCTCGCGGTTGAGGGAATCCAGCAGGCCCTGGGTCACGGCGATGACGGAATTGGACGGGTTGGTCCCCGTGGCGAAAGCGTTTAGGTCCTGGTCGGGCACCACGTAGACGGACGGGGCCGGCAGGCCGGAGGCCGTGGCCATCTCGGCCACGATATTGAGCAGCTGATGCTCCTTCTCCGCGGAGGAAACGGCGCGGCGCGCCATGGTGGAGCGCAGCACCATGGCCGGGCCGTTGAGCAGGCTGTTAAAGGCCATGCCCATGCCGATGAGCAGCGACACGATGGTGCCGAAAGGTATCTGCGAGCCGGCGCCGGCGCGGTGCGCCTCGTAGTAGCCGGAATCGTTGTATTCGAAGGAGGGCGCGGCGCCGGGATTGAAGCTGCCGTAGAAATAGTCGAACCCGAGGCCCAGGAAGAGGAAGAAGGCCACGAACAGGGCCAGGATGCCAGCCGTCAGGCGGCGGTTGTAAGCCTGTTGTTCGAAAATATTCATACGGTGCGATAGCGCCCGGGGCCCGGCCCGCGCGCAGGCGCGGGCCGGCCGCCGGCGGCGCGGGCTAGATGGCCAGGTTCACCTTGGGGTTCTCCCGCTCGGGGGAATCCGCGGGCAGTTCCCACAGCGCCGCGGGCGAGAAGCCCAGCATGGCGGAGAACATGTTGGTGGGGAACACCTGCTGGTCGGTGTTGAACTTGGTCACCACGTCGTTGTAGAACTGGCGGGAGAACCCTATCTGGTTCTCGGTGTGGGTCAGCTCCTCCATCAGTTTCTTGACGGACTCGTTGGCCTTAAGGTTGGGATAATTCTCGGAGAGCGCTATCAGGCGCCCGAGGGCCTGGGTCAGCATGCCTTCCTTGGCCAGGATGTCGCCGGTATTGCCGCCCTGCCCGGCGGAAACGGCCGCGGCGCGGGCCTGGATGACGCGCTCCAGGGTCTCCTTTTCGAATTTCATCTCGCCCTTGACGGACTCGACGAGGTTGGGGATCAGGTCGTGGCGCCGCTTAAGCTGCACGTCTATCTGGCGGAAAGCGTTCGCCACCTGGTTGCGCAGTTTCACCAGGCCGTTGAACGTGAAGACCACCCAACCGCCGAGAACAAGAAGTACTACAGCTAATACAGTCATTTTTCCTCCGTTGATTACGCCGTCTTGGTAAGTATCTCGCAGCCCGTCCTGGTGACCAGGACCGAATCTTCTATGCGCACGCCGAACTTGCCGTGCAGGTAGATGCCCGGCTCCACCGTAACGGCCATGCCGGGGCGCAGCACCTCTTCGGACTTGGTATTGAGCGTGGGAGCCTCGTGAATCTCCAGCCCGACGCCGTGCCCGGTGCCGTGGATGAAATACTGGCCGTAGCCGGCTTCGGCGATATGGTCGCGGCAGGCCGCGTCCACCAGGCGGGTCTTGACGCCGGCGCGCACGGCCTTCAGGCCGGCTTTCTGGGAAGCCGCCACTATGGCGTGGACCTTCTTGAACTCGTCGGTAGGCCGGCCGTGGAAATAAGTGCGGGTGATGTCCGAGCAGTAACCGCCGTAAACGCAGCCGTAGTCCAGCAGTACGGCCTCGTTGGCGCGCAGTTTGCGCTCCGAGGTCTCATGGTGCGGCAGCGCCGAATGGGGCCCGAAACCCACGATAAGGCTGAAAGAGGTGCCGGAGGCTCCCATGCCCTGCATGAGGTCTTCCAGTTCGCGATAGACGGACAGCTCCGTGCGGCCCGTCCTGATGCGGGGTTTTATGAGGCCGAAGGCCTTGGCGGCGATGCGGCAGGACTTGCGCAGCAGCCCGATCTCCTCCCCCTCTTTGACGGCGCGCAGGGAGGCGGTAAGGCCCTTCTGCTCTACGAAGCCTTTCTTCTTCCAGAGATTGCCGCGCAGGTAGCTTTCGGTCTCCGGCTCGAAAGCGGTCTTTTTAAGACGCAGTTCCCGGACCTTGAGGGACACGGCGTCCAGGAGATTGTCGGGAGCGGAAGCGTCCACGAAAGGCACCTTGGCGTTAAAATCGGCCAGCAGCATCCGGGGCATGAACGCCCAGGCCCCGGTCCTGGACACGAGCATGTACACGTTGTCCTGGTTATAGCCGGTCAGGAAATAGGTTTCGAGCTTCCTGGCCACCACCACCGCGTCCAGGCGGTTCTGGCGGAGCAGGTGCTGCAGGTCTTTTATGCGCTTGGCGTGTATGTTCATTTCTGGCCCCTCTGCGGCAAACCAAAATTCCGCCCGCGGAAACCGGGCGGTGCTTAATTATACTAATTTTATTATTCGGGGCGCCTGTAACGGCGGGAGGCCGCCAGCCCGGCCTTATTGAAGAGGAATTCCGCCAGGGCGGCCAGGGTGCCAAAGCCGTAGAGCAGGCTGCCGCCCAGGGCTATGGAAGAAGCCTCCGGGAAATACCTGGCCGGCACCGGGACGTCGCCTATGCGCAGCCCGTGGAAGGCCGCCTGGAAAAGGAACTGGGAATCGAAAACGAAACCGTCGGAGTTCCGCTCCCAGTTCACCTTCAGCAGGGCCTCCCGGGAATAGGCGCGCAGGCCGCTGTGCCATTCGCCCAGGTTCTGGCCGGCGGCCAGGTTCTCGACGATGGTCAGCAGGCGGTTGGCCGCGTATTTATAGACCGGCATGCCCCCGGAAAGAGCTTCGGCCCGCGACCGGATGCGGTTGCCAAGCACCACGTCGCAGACGCCGGCCTCTATTATCCCGGTCATGAAAGGGATCAGGCGGGGGTCGTACTGGTAGTCCGGGTGAAGCAGCACCACGATATCCGCCCCGGCCGCCAGCGCCAGGCGGTAGCAGCTCTTCTGGTTGGCGCCGTAACCGAGGTTGGCGGAATGGCGCTCCGCCTTCAGGCCCAGCCTGAGCGCCAGGGCGTAGGTGTCGTCGGTGGAACAGTCGTCCACCAGGATGATCTCGGAAAAAGCCCCCGCGGGCAGCGAGCGCACGGTGGCTTCCAGCGTGCGGGCGGCGTTGTACGCCGGCAGCACAACGACCTTCTTCATTCCCCCCCCAGGAGGACGTCGGCCAGCGCGGCGAAGCCGGGAAGGTCCAGTTCCTGCGCGCGGACAAAAGGCTTGTAGCCGGCCTTCTCCACGGCCGCCGCGGCGCGGGCTTTGTCCACGCCGCAGAGAGCCAGGGAATTCACCAGCGTTTTGCGCCGGTGCGAAAAGGCTTTTTTCACCAGCTCCCGGAAGCGGGCTTCGCCGGCCTCGTCGCTGAAGAAAGGGCGCGGCCGGAAGACGACCACGGAGGAATCCACCGCCGGGACGGGCTTGAAACTGCCGGCTTTAACCTCCAGCAGCAGTTCCGCCGAGGCGCGGGCCCTGGTTATCAGCGTAAGGAACCCGTAGTCCGGGCCGCCGGGCGGGGCCAGGAGCTTGTCGCCGACCTCTTTCTGGAACATGTAGACGGCGGCGGCGAACCCCGGAAAGGCCAGGGTCTTGTCGAGAATGGGCGTGGCGCATTCGTACGGCAGGTTGCCTATGAAAGCGGTGCGGCCGGGGCCGGCCGCGGAGGCGAGGTCCAGTTTCAGGAAGTCGGAGTTGATCAGCTCCAGCCCCGGGAATTTTTCGCGCAGGGCGGGAAGCAGCAGCGGGTCTATCTCCACCGCCTTCAGGAGCGCGCCGTACCTGGGAAAGAGGAAAGAGGTCAGGGCGCCGCCGCCGGGCCCTATCTCCAGCACGCGGTCGAAAGACTCGTCCTGGAGCGCACCCGCGATCCTGGAGCAGATCCCCTTGTCGGCTAAAAAAACCTGGCTGTATTTAGGCATAAAGCGCCGCCCGGGGGCGGCTATCTTCCCAGCATCTGCGTCTTCATCTTTATCTCTTCGCAGGTCTTCCAGATATCCCCCGCGCCCAGCGTAAGCAGCACGTCGCCGGGGCGCAGTTCCTTCATGACCTCCAGCGCGCCGGGGAAGGGCGCGGCGGCCTTGCCGGCGCGCTTGAGGGCGCGCAGTACCAGGCCGGAATCCACGCCGGGCAGGGGCTTCTCCCCGGCCGCGTAGACGGGCGCCACGAAAAGTTTCCCGGCGTCGGCGAAAGCCCGGCCGAATTCCCGGTAGAGCAGGGCCGTGCGGCTGTAGCGGTGCGGCTGAAAAATGACCACGAGCCGGCGACCGCTGAAGATGGTCCTGGCCGCGGCCAGCGTGGCCTTCACTTCGGTGGGGTGGTGGCCGTAATCGTCCACGAAATCTATCCCGCCGGCGCTGCCCAGGCGGTCCATGCGGCGCTTCACCCCGCCGAATTTCCACAGCCCTTCGGCCAGCCGGTCGAAATCGAACCCCAGGTAGCAGCCGGCGGCCAGGGCCAGCAGCGAGTTGCGCACGTTGTGCGCGCCGCCCACCTTGAGGCGCACCCGGCCGCGCCGGCGGCCGCGGAAAAAAGCGGTGTAGGCGGCTCCCCCGCCGGAGAAGTCAGCGCCGGCGGCCGTCCAGTCGGCGCGCCCGCCCAGGCTGCAGGTCACGTGCGGGACCTTGAGCCCGGGGAGCAGTTCCCTGATGCCGGGGTCGTCGCCGCAGAGCACGGCCTGGCCGTAAAAAGGCACGCTCCAGAGGTGCCGGAGAAAAGCGGCCTTAAGGTTGGCCATGCTGCCGTAATGGTCCAGGTGGTCGGAATCTATGTTGGTGACGCAGGTGACCAGCGGGGAAAAGCAGAGGAAGGACCCGTCGGACTCGTCGGCCTCGGCCACCAGATACTCGCCGCCGCCGAGCTTAAGGTTGGAACCGGCGTCCTTCACTATGCCGCCCACCACGGCGGTCGCGTCGGCGCCGGCGGCCTCCAGGGCCGCGGCCGTCATGGAAGTGGTGGTGGTCTTGCCGTGGGTGCCGGCTATCGTAACAGTTTTCTTGAGGGCGGCCAGGCGCGAAAGCATCAGGGCCCGGCGCACCACCGGGATCTTGCGGCGAACGGCCGCGCGCAGTTCCGGGTTATCGGGCTTGATGGCGGAACTGACCACTACCACGTCGGGAGAGCCCAGCGCCGCGGCCTGGTGGCCTATGGTTATGGCCGCCCCCTCCCGCGCCAGCGCGCGCGTGATCTCCGACTCCCTGGCGTCGGACCCCGTCACCTTGTAGCCCAGCCCCAGCATCAGCCTGGCGATGCCGCTCATGCCGATGCCTCCTATGCCGAGAAAGCGCGCCAGCTTGACGCGGGAAAGGTCCAGGTCTTCGGAGTAGTAGTTCATTCGGGGTTCTCCATCGCCGCTACCGCTTTGTCGAGGAAAGCCTGCGCGGCGGCCACCGCCTCCGCCCAGTTCTCCGCGGCAAGTTCAATTATAACAGTATCGTCCTTCTTCAAGAAGGCTTCTTCGAACTGCCTGGCGCCGCGCCGGAAGAAAACCACGCAGGGGCGGCCGGAAAAAAGCAGTTCTACCGCGCGGGCGCTGAACCCCGGGGAAAGCAGCGCCAGGGGGCCCAGTTCGTCGAAGAGGAGAGCACGGCCGGCCGCCGCCGCGGTTTCCAGCGCCCGCAGGGCCGTCACGTCCAGGGCGGCCAGGTCCACCCCGTATTTATTGAAGGCCACCGGAGAGACCAGGGTTTTGGACGCCAGCAGCGCCCGGCCGCCGCCCAGCGCTTCCACTTCGAACCCCAGCCGCGCCGCGCCGTCGCGCAGTTCGCGGGTGCGGAACCCGCCCAGCCAGCGGCCGTAGACGGAACAGAGCCTTTCCGACAGGCGTTCCTTGAGGGCGCAGTCCTTGAAACTGAAAGCCAGTACCGACGGTTTCATTTCGTTCCCCCGAGCCAGGCCTTGTTGGCCAGGGCGGTCTTGTTGCCGGGGTCCAGACGCAGGGTTTCCAGGTATTCCGCCAGCGCCTTCGCCTCGTCCCCGGCCTCTACCCACGCCGCGCCGCGCCCGAGGGCCGCCAGGGCGCCGGGGCCGGAAAATTCGTTCAGGGCCGCGCCGTGCTCGCCCAGGAGCAAATAGCCGAGCCCGCGTATAAGTCCCAGCTCGCGGCCGGCGGAGGTTTCCGGCTCCATTTCCTCCAGGGCCTCCGCGGCGTTCTCCAGCCAGTTATCGCCCATCACCCAGAGCCCCATGTCGTTGCCCACGTCCCGCGGTTTAAAGAGGGCCTTGGCCTTGGACCCCGCCTGGGAAGCGGGCGGCCCCGTCTCCACGCTGAAATTAAGCCGCGCGTCGTTGGAGGAGGAGACCGCTTTCATGAGCTTTTCCGCTTCGGCGGCGATGCCGGCGGCCCGGCGCTCGCGCTCCTCCGCCCCCCCGGCTGGCAGGAAATACTCACGTTTGGTATAGCTGACCTTTGGCTTGCGGAAGGCGGACTGCAGCCTGCTGCCCAGTTTTTCGCCGCTTGGCGCCGGGACCAGGGCGGCCTTGGGGGTTTCCAGCAGTTCCACGGTGATCCTGGCGTCCTGTCCGGCGGGGATCTTTTTCAGGGCGGAGAACAGCGGGCTGGGCGGCGCGGCCGCGCCGCCTCCTGGCGGAGGTCCGGCGTAGGCCAGGCCCATGGAGATGCCGCCCTTGTCGTTGACCGGGGCCAGCAGAAAGGCGCCGTCCAGCGCTTTCTTCACTTCCGGCACCCGCCCCGCCTTGTACAGGGCCCAGGCCAGGCGGAACCTGGCCACGGAATCCCCGGGCTTCAGGGCGAGAGCCTTGCGGTAAAGCCTTATGGCTTCGGAAAGGCGGTTGTCGCGCTCGCGCAGGATGGCCAGTTCCAGCACCGCGTCCTCATAGCCTGGAAAAAGCGCCGCGGCCTTTTCAAGCTGCGCGGCGGCCTGGTCGTAGCGGCCCAGGCGGGAGTAGAACATCCCCAACTGGTAGCGGTACAGCGGATTGGAAGGGTCCAGCGCGGCGGCGGCGCGGAAATAGTCCAGCGCGCGGCCGTGATTGCCAAGCGCCTGGTACACGGACCCGGCGTTCATCTTTACGTCGGGCCGGGAAGGGTCGATTTTTTCTGATGCAAGAAAGTCCGCCAGGGCCGCGCCGTACTCGCCGGCCCGGGCCTTTACGATGCCGCGCAGCTGCAGCGCCATGGAACTGCGGGGGTCCAGGCGCAGCGCCTCCTCGAATTCCTCCAGGGCCTTCTCGGGCGCGCCCAGCCAGTAAAGGGCGGAACCGTAAAGCAGCCTGGCCAGCGGGTCAGCGGGGTTGCGCTGCGCGGCGCGGAAGAACTCGTCCGCGGCGGCCGCGTAATTCTCCTCGCCCATGAGGGCGTAGCCGCGGCGCAGGTTGACCGCGCTCTGCTCCGCCATTATCCGGTCCCAGACCGTATTCTGCCCAGCCGGCAGGGGAACGCCCGAGGCCTGCGCAAAGAAGGCGGCAAGCAGCAGGGCGGCGAACGGGAGGGCGCGGGGGCAGGTCATACCTTTAAAGAGGAGATTATATTTAATTATAGGCCGCGGGACGGGCTTACCGCTTTCCTACGGTTATCTTGCGCGGGGAACTGAATTTGCCTTCGAAGCCCAGCAGGTCCACCAGCGCCACCCGCATATAGTAATCCCCGGCCGGGATGAGGTCGGCCAGGTGGATGGTCTCGAAAGCGTCGTAGACCTTGTCCACGGCCATGGTGGTGAAGGCCTGGTCCCTGGAAACCTGGAGGTGGTAGCTCTGCACCGGGTTGGCCACCGAGATCATCTTCACTATCTCGCTGGCGTCTATGTTCTTGTCGTCCACGTTGCCGACCTTGGGCAGGTTCCCGGTCAGGTCCCTGTCCTTGGGCAGGCCGGCCGCGCCTCCGGGAACGCGGCCGTCGCGCTTCATATTGAGCGAAACCACGCCGCCGTCGGTGCGCAGCTGGGGCGCGCCAGAAGCCGCCAGCGAGGTCTGGCTGGCCTCCAGTTCGGGCAGGGGCGGCAGCTTTACGGGGTTGGACGGCGGCATGTCCATCTTCACTTCGGCCGCGAAGCCTTCCGGCACCTCCACGGTCTTGCCCTGGGCTTCCACATCGGCCTTTCCTTTGTAGACCTGCACCAGCGTGGTCAGGTCGTCCTTAAGCTTGGCGCCGAACTCGGTATCCTTGGTCCTGGGGGTGATCCGGGCCGAAGCGGTGACCACCCGGGAGCGCAGGCCGCGCATTTCGCCGGCCAGCAGCTCCACGTCGGTGTTCTTCTTGTCCGGGGGCCGGAGTACCGCGATGGAATTGGGATAAAGGTTGAGGACCTCGCCGGTATAGAACCGCACGTCGGCGCGGGCGTTGACCCGGGTGCGGATGGTGTCGCTCTTGAACAGGTCCATCTTCAGGGCCACGTCTTTCCAGTCGCTTACGCCGGTGCGCCTGAACAGGACCTCGTTGAGGTAGTAGACCAGCTTGGCGGCGCGGTACTGCTCCTTGATGAGGCGGATGGGCACTTTCAGCTGCAGCCCCGGCAGGGCTATGGACGGGTCCGCCGACGGCAGGCGGTTGTATTTAAGGATCTCGTTCCACTTGGTGGGATCCTTCAGATAGGTGTTGGAAATGCTCCAGAGGGTGTCCCCGGGCCGCACCGTTATGGTCTGCAGTTCTTCGGCCGCGCGCGCGGCGGCAAAGAAGAGCAGCACCGGCAGCAGGACGGCCAAAACCCTCAAGCAGCCGCCTTCTGAGCCGGCTGGGGGCTCTCTTTGGGGCGCAGATTCTTGGGGATGGAGAAGACGAACTTGGCGCCTTTGCCCGGCTCGGACTCGGCCCAGACGCGGCCCTGATGCGCCGCCGCGACGTATTTGCAGATGGTGAGGCCCAGGCCGGTGCCGCCCGCTTTCTGGCCTTTGACCTGCTCGAACTTCTCGAAGACCTTGTCGAGGTATTCCGGGGGAATGCCGTCGCCGGTGTCGCGCACCCAGGCGCGTACCGTGTCGCCGTCGTCGGCCATGCCGGCGGTTATCACACCGTTCTCCGGCGTGAACTTTATGGCGTTGCCGATGAGGTTGGTGAACATGCGTTCCATCAGGCCCAGGTCGGCGTTGACCGTAAGCTGGGCCGGGCCTTCCAGTTCGAACTTGATATGCTTGCGCTGGCCCAGGGACTCCATCAGTTCTATCACGCGGGCCGCCACTTCCCGCAAATTTACCGGGGTAAGCTTCAGCTCCATTTTGCCGGCTTCCATTTTAGCGGCGTCCAGGATGTTATTGATCATGCCCAGCAGGCGGAAAGAAGCGCGGTCTATGGAGATCAGCATCTTCTTCTGGGCCTCGTTCACGGGGCCGGGGATCTCTTTGATCATAAATTCCACGAAACCTTTTATAGCGCCCATGGGATTGCGCAGGTCGTGGGTGATGGAGTGAAGGAACTCGTCCTTGATGCGGTCCAGTTCCTTGTCCAGGGTGATATCGTAGAAACCCAGCAGGCGGCCCAGCGGCGCGCTGCGGCTGGGCGCGGTAATGGGCGTGGTAAAGCACCGGAAGAAGCGGCGGGAATGCTCCAGCGAAAGTTCTATCTCGCGGGAGTAGCCCTCCTTGCGGGATTCCAGCACGTCCTTGACGGGCTCTTTCATGGCCTCGGTCTGGATGAGGTCGTACAGGGGGCGGCCTTCTACGGCCTCCGCCTGCCCTATGCCCAGCACGGAACGGGCCCGGCGGTTGGCCAGCTGCACCCGGCCGTCGGTGTCTATCATCATGATGCCTTCCTCGGTAGAGAAGAGGATGGCCTCGGTATTTTTCTGCTCGCGGATGATGCGGTCCACCTGCATGTCGGAGTAGGTCTTGAGCTGCGCCACCATGGTGTTGAAAGTTTCGGCCAGGTCGCGGAGCTCGTCGGTAGTGCGCACCTCCGCCTTGTGCGAGAAGTCACCCGCGGCCACGTGCTCCGCGGCGCGGGTCAGGATGGTGATAGGCTTGGAAAGGCTGCGGCTAAGGAACCAGGCCGCCCCCACCGCCAGGGCCAGGAAGAGCAGCACCGCGTAGACGGCCTGCCGCTTCATGAAAAGCGCGTAACGGTAGGCGTTTTCCTGCGGCTGGCTTACCAGGACCGCGCCGCCCAGTTCCGAAATAGGCGAATAGGCGCCCAGCATCGGGCGGCCGGCTTCGTCCGAGAATTCCACCGAGCCCGACGACAGCGCTTTTACGGCGTCCCCGGAAACGCGCCAGCCTTCGGCGGCGCGCACGCTTTCAGGGGAAAGGTCCGCCGGCCAGGCGATAGCCCGCCCGGAGGGGTCAAGGATCAGCGGGAAACCTTCCTCTCCCACGCGTTTGAGGTCCAGGGAATCTATGAAGGCGCCGAGGTCCAGCTCCGAACGCAGGACCATGTCCTTGGCGAAAGGGTAATAGAACACCGCCAGGCGCGGACCGGCCTGGAGGGCGAGGCTGCGGCGGCCGGCGAGGCCGCCCTTGAAACCGGGGTCGGAAGCGTATTTTTTCAGCGCCTCCGCCTGGCCGCCGAAAGGGCTGATGATCTTCACTATCTCCGCGCCTTCTTTGGAGAGCACCGAGATCTGCCTGATCTCCCGACGGGTCTCGAGCAGGGAGGAGAGCATGAGCTGCTTGTTCTCCCAGTCCATGCGGGCCATGGCGGAGACCGCGGACCGCAGGGCCAGGTCCGCGCTCCTGACGTAGGCGCTTATTTCCGAGGAGAGTTTGTCCGCGGTGGTAAGGTGGAGTTCCAGGATGGCGGTGCGCACGCCCAGCTGGCCCAAACTGATAAGCCGCAGCCCCAGCAGGCCCATGGGAAGCACCGAAACCAGGACGAGCACGGCGACGAACTTGTGTAGGAGCCTGAGTTTCATAGTTGCGCGTTTATTATAGCATTGTTAGATAAGGGCCAGATGCGGCAGGATGCCCGCGAGGGCGCGGGCGCGGTGGCTGATCCCGTTCTTTTCCTTTTCGCTCAGTTCGGCCAGCGTGCGGGGACCGCCCCCCACCAGGAAAAGAGGGTCGTAGCCGAAACCATTGGCGCCGCGGGCGGCGCCGGCGATGGCGCCTTCCAGGGTCCCGCGGGCGGTGAAAGTCTTGCCGTCGGGAGAGGCCAGGGCGACCACGCAGGCGAAGCGGGCCGTCCGTTCTTGAACCGGCACTTCCGCCATGGAAGCGAGCAGCAGGGCGCTGTTCTGCGCCGGGGACGCCGTTTCTCCCGCGTAACGGGCGGAGCGCACTCCCGGAGCGCCGCCCAGGGCGTCCACTTCCAGGCCGGTGTCATCGGCCAGCGCCCAGGCGCCGGTGAACCGCGCGGCCTCGACGGCTTTTTTCAGGGCGTTCTCCTCCAGGGAGGCCCCGTCTTCCACGGCCGGGACCGCCCCGGGGAAATCGGAAAGCGGCCTGAGGCGCAGGCGCAGAGAAGGAAGTATGGCCAGGATCTCCCCGGTCTTGTGCCTGTTGAAAGTTGCTATCACCAGCGTCTTTTCCATATAAAAATATATTAGAATGTATTTTGTGGCGGACAACTCCAGGAATCTTAACATTTTCAACGGCGCGCCGGCCGGTTTTTTGCAGGCCGTCCCGCTTTTTTCCGGCGTAACCGATTTTGTCCTGCCGGTAAAGGCGGCAGCAACCGGGGACGCGACGCTTTTTTTCATACTGCCTTTTACCCAGGGACACCAGTCATTCCTGCCGGCCTTCACGGATGAAAGCCTTCTGTGCCCCCCTCTGATAAAACTCCAGCCCCTGGAAGCCGCGCTGACCCTTTTCCACGCGCCCAACCACGAATCTTTCATGTTCAACGCGCCGCACTCCCAGGCCCTGGAGGTGCTTTCCCCCCTGCGGGCCGTCAGGAGCGACATCTCACTGCTGGCCGGCTACTTCATGTCCGGCGCCAGGTCCGGCGGCGACCTGGCCGGTGCGGCCGCGGCCGAATTCACGGCGGGCCGGCTGCACGGGGCGCATTACCTTTACGCGCTGGCCGCCGCCCGCAACCCGGCGTCCCGGGCCAGGTTTTCCGCCGCCGCGGTAATGCTGGAGCTGGGCCTCCTGCAGGAAGCCTACGACGGGCTTAAAGCGGATTCCGACCCCGAGGCCCTGCTGACCCTGGCTTCAATACAACGGCGCGCCGGCGACCACCAGGCCGCCGAAGGCCTGCTGGCGGGGATTTCCCAGGGCACGCAGCTCGACGAAAAGATAGCCCTGGAGCGAGCCTGGCTGCTGCTGGAGACGGGGCGCGAGCAGGAAGCGGAAAAGGCCTTCCAGCGCATTTCGGTTTCGGCTTTTGAAAAGGCGGAGGCCCTTTCCGGCCTTGGCGCCGCCATGGCTAAAACCGCCTTCCGCACCAAGGACAAAGGCAAACTTTCAGCGGCGGCGGCGGCCCTGCGCTCCGCCCTGACCGGCCCCTCCCCGGCCGGCGCCCGGATACTTTTCCAGCTGGGGAACCTGCTTTTCCGCGCCGGCGACCTGGCGCAGGCCGAAGACTGCTACCGCCGGGCGGCCCAACTGGCCCCCAGCGTACAGGCGCTGGGCAACCTGGCCCTCACCCTTATAAAGACCGGCAAGACGGCGGAAGCCGCCGCGGTCACTCTCAAGATCGCCCTGACCGACACCGAATCCGCGGCAAAACTGGTCCCCCAGTTCCCGGCCGGTTCCGCGGCGGAGCTGTTCCCCCCGCCGCAGGCCGCGCCCCCAAGGGCCGAACCGGCCGCCGCGCGCCAACCGGAGCCCGCACCGGCGCCCGCACCGCAGCCCGCGCCCGCTCCAAAGCCAGCCTTCACCCCGCAGCCGGCGCCGGCGAGGCAGGCCCCGCGGGCGGAAACGGCCTCCCTGGCCCCCGCCCAGCCCATCCCCTCGGTTTCCGGCAAGACACGACAGCCGGACCCGGCTCCCGTCAGGATAGAGACCCTGCGCGACGTCATGGCCGCGCCCTCGGCCATGACGGAAGCGGAAAGCCGCAAGGACGATTTCATCTCCGGCGCTTTCCGCCTGGCTTCCGACCTGGAAGATGAACTGGGCCGCAAGATCTACTTCAACATGGACGGGCTCAGCGAAGCGGAAAAGCGGCTGCGCCTGATTTTTATCAAAGGCAAAGTGAACCCGCAGGGAAAAGTGGACATGGTAAGGGATTGCGCCGCCTTCCTGTGCTACTTCCTGCAGGAACGCCACAAAGGCCGGCTGATAAAATTCCCGGATTTCGACCCCTGGGGCTGGCCCATGGTCTTCGAGCAGGCCAACGTAAAAGTCACCACGTACCCGGTACAGCGCGTCTGGCGCCTGCTCTGGAGCGACGAGCTGCCCGAACCGGGCTGGCTCGCCAAATACTCGACCTGGCTAACGGAGCGCCTGAAAGCCGCCGCCCCCCCGGCCTGCGGGGTGGAAGCGGCAAAAAGGAAACTGGCCAGCCACGCCGAGCGGCTCACCGATACGGCCACCGAGCACCGCCGCATGCTGGTACTGGCCTCCTCGCTGCCGGAAACCTCCGGCATAGAAACAGGCCGCTCGGGGCTTTTCAAACTCGAGAACGCCATAAGGAACAATTTCAAGCCGAACATCCCGCCCACGGCGGACGGCTGGAAACTGCTGCGCTGCTACGGTCATATCCTGGCGGAAACCCTCATCCGGGACCTGAAAGGTTCCTGGTACAATACCGACGGCGAGGACGGCGGCTGGTCCCTGCAGTTCCCCTGGCGGACCTTCGTATTCCCGCTGGGCAAGGCCTATAAGACCGCGGCTGACGGCACGAGCCTGGTGGAGTATTACGACGACCTCCTCGCCCAGAAGGTGCGCAGCCAGGGTGGGCCCATGGCAGGCTAGGCCCTTGGTCCTTGATTCGGGGTCTTTTTTTCCGGATAATATAGACATTAAACGCGCGGACGCAGCGGAGCCAATCAATGAAACTACTCTCAACGCTTGCCATCATCCTACTCTCTCTGGGCCAGGCCCACGCCGGACCTGCCCTCGACACTTTGAACGGCCTGGCGCCCCAGGCCCCGGCCGCGGCCCCGGCCCCCAAAGCGGACCTGAAAGAGTGGACCATCATGGTCTACATGAACGGGAAAAGCAATATCGAGCCCTTCGCCCTGGCGGACCTCAACCGTTTCGAGACGGCCGGCTCCTCGGACAAGATCAATATCGTAGCGGAAATAGGCCGCTCCAAAGGCCTGGATAACGACACCACCGCGGACGGCGACTGGACCGGCGTGCGGCGCTATTTCGTCACGCGCGACGCGGACCCCGACCATATCGCCTCCCCCTTGCTGGCCGACCTCGGCGCCAGGGACATGGGCGACTGGCGCCAGGCGGCGGATTTCGTGAAATGGGCCAGGGCGGCCTACCCCGCCAAAAAGTACGCGCTGATAATCTGGGACCACGGCTGGGGCTGGCTGGACCCGGTAAAGCCCGGAGAGAACCTGCTGGACGAAGACAAATCCATCTCTCACGATTTCGTGACCGGCAACTACATAGGCACCCGCCAGCTGGGCAGGATCTTCCGTGACGCCGGCAAGGTGGACCTGTACGTGTCCATGGCCTGCTTCATGCAGATGGCCGAGGTAGCCTACGAGATAAAGGACGGCGCCGACGTGATAGTGGGCGCCGAAGAAGTCATCCAGCTGCCCAGCCTGAACTGGGAAGGGTTCCTGGCGGCGCTCGCCGCCCGCCCCGCCGCCTCCGCCGAGAAAGCCGGGGTCTACCTGGTGGACACTTTCAAGGAAATGTACTCCCGCCCCGAGATGCTGGACCTGCTGCAGCAGGGCGGCTACGGGACCCAGCTTTCCGCCATCCGCGGGGCCAAGCTGCGCGGTCTGGCGCAGAAACTCAAGGACTGGTACACCCCGGCGATGGCCGCCGGAGACAAGGCCGCGTTCGCGCGCGCCAAGGCGGAAGTGGTCCGCTTCGAGATCGGCGACCCGTCCACCGACCCGCAGAAGCTCATCGCTTTCTACGGCGACCTGCACCACTTCGTGGAACTCCACGGCCGCTACGCGGACAAGTCCCTGCCGGGCGCCGCGCAGGCCCTGGCCGCCGGGGAACGCCTCAACAGATTCATCTCCTCCGAACTGGTGATCAAGAACGCCGCCATAGGCAAGGACCGCACCGGCAAGGCCTTCGACTCCGTGAAAGGCCTGGCCATAAACATCCCCGGCCGGCCGGGCACCCTGATAGAATACTATCCTACCTATTCCAAGTTATACTTCGCCCAGGACAGCGGCTGGGAAACCTTCATGAAGTACCTGGAAACGATAGAGCCCCGGTAAGCATGGCACAGCCTTACGAAGCGGGTTCGAGTTTCAGGCCCGCTTTTTTCTTCCTTAAAAAGAACCAGCGCAGGGCCTTGTCGGCCTACTACGGCTACGCCCGCGCGGTAGACGACATAGCCGACGACCCGGGCCTGGCGCAGGCCGACCGGGCCGAGCGCCTGGGGCTCTGGCGCGCCGCCGTGGAGCGCCTTTTTTCCGGCGGGAGCCCCGCCTCCCCGCTGGAAGCGGAACTGGCCTGGGCCATAGGCGCCTTCCCCCTCAGGCGGGAACACTTCCTGCTGGTGCTGGACGGGGTCTGCGCGGACCTGGAAAAGAAGACTTACGCCTCCTACTCCGAACTGGAGCACTACATGTACCGGGTCGCCTCGGCGGTGGGCATGGCCTGCCTGGCCATTTTCGGCTACGACGCCCCCGACGCCGGCCTCCTGGCGGAGAAACTCGGCTACGCGGTGCAGCTGACCAACATCCTGCGCGACGCGGCGCAAGACCACGCCGCCGGCCGCGTCTATATCCCGGCGGAGGACCTGGCCCGGTTCGGGTGCGCGCCCTCCAGCCTGGGCGGTTCCAATTACCCTCCCGATTTTATAGAATTGATGAAATTCGAAGCGGCGCGCGCGAGGGCGCTCTACGCCGAGGCGCTGAGCCTGGCCGACCCGGCCCGCAAGCGCAGCCTGGCCGGGGCCCTGGTCATGGGCAGCCTCTACCGGGAACTGCTTGAAAAACTGGAAAGAAGCGGTTTCCGCGTAAAAGACGGCAAGGTCCGGCTGACCCGGACCGAGAAATTTTTAGCGCTTATCAAAGCCTGGAGAGACTATGTTAAAATCTGACGCCTGGATCCGCGAGAAGTGCCGCAAGAACAAGATGATAGCCCCTTTCGTGGAAGGGCTCATAGCCAAGGGTAAGGTCTCCTACGGCCTCTCCTCCTACGGCTACGACATCCGCGTCTCCGACGAATACAAGGTCTTCACAGACGTGCACAACTGCGTGGTGGACCCCAAGAATTTCGACGCCAAGTCCTTCGTGGACATCAAAGCCCCCTACTGCATCGTGCCGGCGCATTCCTTCGCGCTGGCCCGCTCGGTGGAATATTTCCGCATCCCGCGCGG
The DNA here is from genome assembly GCA_023701245.1 of Elusimicrobiales bacterium. Classification (GTDB taxonomy): domain Bacteria; phylum Elusimicrobiota; class Elusimicrobia; order Elusimicrobiales; family UBA9959; genus UBA9959. The sequence goes on from JAMPXK010000036.1 coordinate 17,341, forward strand.
CGTCATCGGCCTCTGCATCGGCAAGAGCACCTACGCCCGCTGCGGCATCGTGGTCAATATCACCCCGCTGGAGCCGGAGTGGGAGGGCCACCTGACCCTGGAGATCTCCAATACCACGCCCCTGCCCGCCAAGATCTACTCCAACGAAGGCATAGCGCAGCTGGTCTTCCTAGGAGCGGAAGACGAATGCGAAACCTCCTATAAGGACAGGAAGGGCAAGTACCAGGCCCAGCGCGGGGTAACGCTGCCCCGCATCTTGAAACCCCGGTGAACCTACCTTGTAAAAGGCTTTTCTCCGCCGCCGCGCTGCTGTGCGCCGCCGGCGCCCACCCACTTTTTGCCGGGAACGAAAGACCGGCCCGCGGAGAAGAGGCCCTCGCCGCCGTAAAGGCGGACCCCGGGGACAGGGAAGCGCTGCTGCGCGCGGTGGAACTGCTGCAGGACTCCCCCCGCGCCGCCGCCGCACTGGAAGCTTCCGCCCGGCGTTTGCTGGAGAAGGACCCCGCCGACTACGCCGGCTACCTGGCCCTCTGCAAATCCCTGCGCGGAGCCGGCCGCGCTCCCGAAGCGGTCTCCAACTGCCGCCGCGCGCTCGAACTGGACCCCACCGCCTATCCCGTTTACAGGGAGCTGGGCCTCTCTTACGAGGCCGCCGGCAACCCCCGCAAAGCGGCCGAGACCCTGGAACAGGGCCTCGAACTTTCTTCTTCCAGTTACAAGGCCAGCTACGACCTGGCCCGCCTGTTGGAGAACCGGGGCGACCCGGAGCGCGCCCTGCCGCGCTACAGGCAGGCAGTAAGCCTGGCCGACCGCTCCCCCGGCCCGGACAGCGATTATTACCGGGCGCTGGCCAAGGCGGGAGCGCGCCGCGCCGGCGCCGCCGCCGAGACCAGGCAAAAGCCGGCCGCCAGGCCGAAAGCCAAAGCCGCCGGCGCGCCCCCCGCAAAAACTTTGCCCGGCGCCGCCGACTGCCTGGAAAAGTTCAAGGCCGAATTCATAAAGGACAACCTGGGCGCCGCCCTGGCGCAGAGCGACGCCTGCCTGAAGCTGGCGCCCGCCAGCGCCTCCCTTGCCGCGGAACGCGCCCCCCTGCTTGTCCGCCTGGGCAGGTATGAGGAAGGACTTAAAGAATATGAAAGGGCGGCCGGGCTTTACTCCTCCAACGCGTCCCTGGCCGCCTTCTACCGCATAAAAGCGGCGGAGACCCTACTTAAAATGGGAAAAGGGGACAAGGCGGTGGAGCAGTACCGCAAGGCCCTGGCGGCCAACCCCTCGGACCTCAACGCCCTCAAAGGCCTGGCCGCCGCCCAGGAGGCGCTGTCCGACACCAAAGGCGCCCAGGCTACTTACGACGCTCTGCTCAAGGCCGATCCTTCGGACGGCAGGGCGCGCGCGCGGCGGGAAGAGCTGCGCTCGGCCTCCCTGAACGACGGGGAGATCCTGGAGGAACTGCGCCTGCGCCTGGCTGCTCCTCCGGAGAAATCTTCCGCCGCTCCGGAGGACGTGAAACTTTTCAAGGCCATCAGGGCCGCAGAAACCGCGGGCGCGGTGGACTACGTGCAGGCCAGGAACCCGTCGGGCGCGGGCCTGATAGCGCAGCGCAAGACCGGGGAAGGCGCGCGCCTGGTGCTTACCGCCGCCGGCTATAAGGCCTATGTCTTTTACGCCACCAGGGACGCCATAAAGTTCTTCGAGGGCGAAGGGGTGGGCTTAAGGGAGATCTTCAAACTCCGCACTCTCGCGGGGGACCCGGTATTCGACGCGGCCGGAAAGCTCACGCCGGAGGGAGAAGAACTCTGGCGCAATTCCTCCCGCGGCGAAAAGACCTGGCTGCTGCCTTACGATCCCGTGCCCACCAGCCCGCAGGCCGTGCAGGCGGAGAAGGAGATCACCGAGGCGATGAATGCCGGCTACGGGGAGATTTCCGAACCGGAATACCTGTGGCTGCTCAAGGTCACCACCTGCCCCGACGACGTGATGAAAGCCCCGCCTTTAAGCGTAAAGGAATTCAAGGACGGAGCGAAGGCGCGTTACTTCATCTGTTACAAGCAGAACTCTCTCTGCGTGACCGACGAGAACTCGAAACTGCCGCAGTTGGTGGCGCAGTACAGGGACGGCGAGCCGGACATGACCGGCGGCGGCGCCCATACCGGGTTCTTCGGCGGCCCCGCCTCCAAGAAGCGCCATTTCTGCGAGAACGGCCGGATATGGCGCGGAGAATAGAATGCCGGCCCGCCCCCGCCCCGTTCCCTGACGTAAAAAGCCACGCTTTTGCATCTTGACGGGAAATTTGGTATCATAATCTGACTATGACACAGAAAACCACTTTGCCCAAAGCCGACACGGCCGAAAAAACCAGGAAATGGCATTTCCTAGACGCTTCCGACCAGGTGCTTGGCCGTCTTTCCACCAAGATCGCCGTGCTCCTGATGGGCAAGCATAAGCGCGACTTCGCCCCCAACACCGATTGCGGCGACTTCGTCGTGGTGACCAACACCGACAAAGTACGCATCACCGGCAACAAGGCCGAGGACAAATTCTACTTCCGCCACTCCGGCTACGCCAACGGCGCGAAGACCATTCCCTACAAGCGCCAGATGGAGAACGATTCCACGAAGGTGCTGGAACTGGCCGTCAAGCGCATGCTGGACGACAACAAGATGCGCGACAAGCGCCTCAAGCGCCTGCGCATCTTCTCCGGCGCCCAGACGCAGTTCCCGGCCCCCAAGGCCGCGAAGTAAGGATCATTAAGGAACGTATAACATGGAAAACAAGAACCTCATCCTCGCCACCGGCCGCCGCAAAACCTCGGTAGCCCAGATACGCATGTCCCAGGGCGGCGAAGGCAAGATGACCATCAACGCCAAGACCCCCGAGGATTACTTCGGCAATAACCCGCGCCTGCGCCACGTTATCAATTCCCCCTTCGACCTCACCAAAGACCAGAAGTTCGACTGCGTGGTGAAAGTTGTCGGCGGCGGCGTGGCCAGCCAGGCCGGCGCCATCCGCCACGGCATAGCCCGCGCCATAGCCAGCCTGGGCGACAGTTTCCGCGCCTCCATGAAGAAGGCCGGGTTCCTTACCCGCGACTCCCGCATGGTGGAAAGAAAGAAGCCCGGTATGCCCAAAGCCCGCAAGCGCTTCCAGTTCTCCAAGCGTTAAGCTGCGCCTGGCGTACTGCCGACCGGGGGAGGCCCAAAGCCTCCCCCGGTTTATTTTTATTCCGAAGCCTGCGCGGGAGCGCAGGGTTCCCCGCGAAGCGGGCTGAGGACAAGCGCTATGCGCGCCAGTCCGAAGGGATGTATCCCGGGAAATCACCGATTTTCCGGGGAGCCCGCTGTTTACTGACCGCCCCCTTATTATTTATCATTGGAAATATGAGACGCCTGTGGCTGGCCCTTACCGATCCCAGGGTAAAAGCGACGCTTGGGGCGCTGGACCGCTCCGGCCCGGCGCTGGGCGACCTCTGCGACCACCCGGAGCTGGCAGGGGAATTCTTCCCGCCGCTCAGGAAGACCCTGGCCAAGGCCGCCGCCCTGCCCGGCAAGCGCCCCGCCGCCTTCCGCGCGCTCCTGGCGGCGGAAGACCTGACGATACGCCTTGAGAGGCTGTTCTCCGACATGGCGCGCCTGGAGGCGCGGCCCGACGCCCTGCCCCAGGCCCTGCTCCTGCTGCAGCGCGCCTGCGCCCTCGGCCCCCGGCTGCTCGCTGACGGGTCCAGGGCAAAGACGCTGGCCGAGGCCGCGGCGCTCTGCGCGGCGGGCCACAAGGTCCTGGCGCAGGCGAAAGCCGCCGCGGACAGGGACCCCGGAGAATTCACGCAAAATCTCAAATTTAGTAGTATATACTCCGGGCTCGACGCCGTTTTCGACTCTTTCGAGCGCTGCGCCGAAGCCCTGTCCCGGATATAGGAGCCCCATGAAACACCTGATCGCCGCCATCCTCGTCTTTTTCCCGGCCGCCGCGTGGTCGCTGTCCATCCCGGTCTACCACACCAGCGACGTGCACGGCTGGTACTACTCCCGCCCGGCCAAGTGGGATAAAGAGAACTCCACCCGGAGCATCGGCGGCTTCGCCGCTTTCTCCAGCCTGGTCAAGGCCGATAAGGACCGCATCCTGCTGGATTCCGGCGACACTTTCCAGGGCACGCCCGAGGGCACGCTCACCAAGGGCATGGCCACCGCCGCCCTGATGAACCAATTGGGCTACGCCGCCGCTACCGTCGGCAACCACGACTACGATTACACCGAAGCCAACCTCAAGGTGGTCATCTCCTCCTCCTCTTTCCCCTGGCTGGGCGCCAACGTGTACATAAAGGACACGGGCGCGCAGACCGGTTACCTCAAACCGTACGTCATAGTGGAAAGGGCCGGCAAGCGCATAGCCGTGGTAGGCATAGCCGGGCGCCACACCGCCACCTCCACCCTGCCCGCCAACGTAAAGCACCTGGAGTTCCGCGATGAAGCGGCCGAAGCCGCCCGCTGGACCAGGGAGGCGCGCGAAGTGGGCCGCGCCGACGCGGTCATAATCCTGGCGCACCTGGGGCTGGGCGGGGACGTGTACGGCAAGACCGACGTTTCCACCCGTACTTTTACGCCGGAGCAGGCCTCCTACGGCACCCTGGCCCTGGCGCGCGCCTCCAAGGCGGAAGTGGTCTTCGGCGGGCACGTGCACACCGGCCTGGAAAAAGGCTACCACGACCCGGAAAGCGGCTCCCTGCTGGCGGAAAGTTATTTCGGCCTGACCAGCGTCACGCGCGTGCTGCTGGAGTTCGACGACGTTACCGGGAAGTTCACCGGCGCCACGGCGCAGCTGCTGCCCCTCTGGACGGACACCACCGGAGAAGACCCGGCCGTGACGGAGACCCTTAAGACCTACAGCGCCCTGGTGGACCGGGAGATGGGCAAAGTAATAAGCGCGAGCGAAGTGGACCTGGGCACTTCCCCGACGGGCCTGGACTCCGGCATAGGCAACTGGTTCACCGACGCCATGCGCAGGCAGGCCAGGACGGACGCCGCCTTCCAGAACACGGCCGGCATCAGGGCCGACATAAAAAAAGGCGAGCTGCGCATCCGCGACGTTTTCCAGGTGATGCCTTTCGAGAACACGCTGGTAAAGCTCACCCTTACCGGCGACCAGATCAAGCGCCTGATAGCCGACAACCTGCGCGGCGGTTTTTCCAAGCTCCAGCTCTCCGGTCTGAAGGTCCGGTTCCGCAACACGCCGGAGGGGCCGCGCGACATAGTGGTGGAGCGCTCCGGGGCGGAACTCAAGCCCGGAGACAAACTTACCGTGGCCACCAACAATTACCTCACCACCGGCGGGACCGGCGGCAAAGTGTTCGACGAGGCGGAGAAGTCCGAGGACACGCTGCTGCCCATCCGGGACCTGCTGCTGAAGGACCTGAAGGAAAACCCGCTGAAGGCCGCCCCGGAAGGCGGCAGGATAACGCGCCTGGACTAAATGAAAGTTCCCGCCCTTAAATACGCTCTGCCGGCGCTGCTGCTGCTGGCCGGCGCCTGTTCGAAGAAAGAACAGGTGGTGATCTTCGCCACCGGGCGCGGGCAGGGCCGGCTCTGGGCGAGGGAGGAAGCCTCGCTCAAGGGCGCCCGCGCCGGAGGCTACGCCGTCTTCAAGAAGCTGCTCGACGCGGAAACCGCGCCGAAACTCGCGCTGGACACGGGCAACTGGTTTTCAGCCACCCCCGAGGGCTGGCTGACGCGCGGCCGCTCCACCATAGACTGCCTGGGCGCCGCCGGCTACGGAGCCGCCGCCGCGGGTATGGAAGACCTGTCGCTCTCCCCGGCGGAACTGCAGAAACTGGCCACGGCCTCCGCCGTCCCCCTGCTGGCCTCCAACCTTTACCTGAAGACCAACAAGAAACCGGACTACCTGCGCAGCCAGGTTGTGCTGCAGGCCGGCCGCCGCAAGGTCGGCGTCTTTTCGGCGATGATAGCCTCGCCCGCCAAACCCAACAGGGCCAAGTACCTGCTCAATTACAAACTGGAGAAGGAGAGCTACGAAACGGAGCGCGCGGTAAAAGCGCTGAAGGATTCCGGCGCGGAACTGATAGTGCTGCTGCTCGGCATCAACCCCAGGGAAAAGGCTTCCCCCGAATTTTTCCGCGAGTTCCTTTCCAAGGGACCCCGGATAGACCTGGTCATCACCGACGAGCCTTCGCTGAAGAAACCGTTCAAAGCCGGCCGCACCTGGGTGGCGCCGGCCGGCCTGGAAGGGCTCTACGCCTCGCGCCTGGCGCTGGAGCTGGACCCGGCCACGGGGCGCCTGAAGGACCTGGACTGGACGAGCCTGCCGCTGCTGCAGGAAAAGTACGGCCAGGACCAGGCCGTGCTCAAGGTGATAACCGGCCACCGCAAATACGCGGCCGCCCATTTTTCACGCCGGGTTGGTTCGCTGGAAGTTCCCCTGCCGCTGGCGGACAAGGGCGATACGCCCGCCGCCGACTTTACGGCCGACTGCATGCAGCGCTGGGCGCGCACCAACGCTGCCATCCTCGGGCTCAAGGAGCCCGCCGTCGGGTTCTCCAGCGGCCCCGTCACCATAGGCCACCTGTACGCCTCTTTCCCGCTGGATTCCAACGTGGTCTTCGTCAAGATACGCGGCGACGACCTGGAGCGGGCCCTGGCCGCCATCCCGCCCGGGGAGATAAGCGTGGCGGGCCTGCAGCTGTTCTATAAGGACGGGCTCCTGGAGCGCGTCGCCACCCCCCACGGCCCCCTGGCGCCCGCGCACGTCTACCGCCTGGCGGTGCCGGATTCTTTCGTCGGCGGCAAGGACAACCCCATACTTTCCAGCGCCATGGAATTCGCCAATTCACGCCGCTACCTGCGCGAGATAACCGGCTGGTGCTTTTCCAGGCAGCGCTCTTACGGCCGCCCGCAGGGCGGCAGGATAGTGAGGAACTGATGCAGGAACAGAAACCCCCGCCCGGTTTTTTCAGCAGGTGCTACTCCCGGCTCAAGGCTTTTTCCATGCTGGCCGGCGCCTGGGGGTTCCTCTTCAGCGTCAACTCGCTGGTGGGCTTCCAGGCCGGTTTCGAATACGACGACGGGCTGGCCTACTCCACGCCGGCCTTCCAGGCCGCCGAAAAGGAC
>JAMPXK010000037.1 GCA_023701245.1 Elusimicrobiales bacterium
CTGGCCGCGGCGCTGGAGCAGCTCCTGCTGAACGCGGCCGAAGCCATGCCGGGCGGGGGGGAGATCCTCCTGAAGATCTCGTCCGCGGGCGGCAGGCAGCGCCTGGAGATCAAGGACCCCGGCGAGGGGATCGAGAAAAAGAACCTCGCGGCCGTTTTTCACCCTTTCTTTACCACGCGCCCGGGCAAGATGGGCCTGGGACTGACGCTGGCGCGCAACGTGGCCAGGGCGCACGGCGGCAACCTGGAACTTTACGGGGAAGCGGGCCGCGGGGCCACCGCCGTGCTTACGCTGCCGGAAGTCTGAGATCTCTATGTCACGCATCCTTATCGTAGACGATGAACCCGACATGCGCCTGGCGGTGCGCAACGTCCTCAAGCTCCGGGGCTACGAGATCCTCGAGGCCGGGGACGGGCCTGCCGCCCTGGAACTGGCGCGCGGCAGCCGCCCGGACCTGGTGCTGCTGGACATGCGCCTGCCGGGGATGGACGGGATAGAGGTGCTGGAAGGCCTCAAGAAGATAGACGAAACCCTGCCGGTGGTCATGATAACCGGCTACGGCCACATACAATCCGCCGTGGACGTGATGAAGCTGGGGGCCAGCGAGTACCTTCAGAAACCTTTCGAGAACGCGCAGCTGGTGGAGACCGTCAAGAAATTCGTGCAGGGGCCGCCCCCGCCCAAGCGGTCTTATGCCGTGCCGCTGCGGGAGCAGCCCAGGCCGGAACCGGTCCGCTTCGAGCGGCCTGCCGCCGTACCCGCGCCAAAAACGCGCCGGCGGCCCTCGCTGGCCGCCGCCGTCGCCGCCCTGCTGCTGGCCGGCGGGCTCTTTTACGCGTACCTTAAAGCCGGCCAGGCTTCGTATTACCGGGAATACCAGGGCGCGGCCGCCAATATTTCCGCCATGGTGTGGCGCGGAGACAAACTTGTGGCCGGCGACTGGCTGTCGCGGGCGGTTTACGTTTACGCGCCGGGCCCGGACGGGCTTAAGCTGGAAGAGACCTTCCCGCTGGAGAAGACGCATATCAGCGGCCTGGCCGCCGCCGGGGACACGCTGTACGTGGCCGACGCCTGGCGCAAAGTGGTGGAAGCCCGCGCCATAACGCGCGGTCTGCCGCTCCTTAAGACCTTCCCGATGCCCGGCAAGGTCTCCGCGCTGTTCTACGACGGGGAATACCTGTGGACCTGCGACAGCGAAGGCAACGCCGTGCTCAGGCGGCCGGACCAGGAACTTACACCGGCCGTCTCTTTCCGTCTGCCGGAAAAACCGGACCAGCTCTTCCGCGACGGCAAATATTTGTGGACCGCGGTTTCCTCCACGGGTCTGGTGTACCGGCACAAGCTCGACAGCGGCCTTACACTGGACGGGACTTTCTCGCTCAAGACGCTCCGGGCCGGTTACCCGCTCTCCTCGTTCGCGTGGAAGAACGGGCGGTTATGGCTGGCGCGGGACGGCCTGACGGTGCTGACCGAGGCGGGCAGGGGGGAGCTGGTGAGGCAGGACTGATCTTCCGGATGAAATAAAAAAGAACCCCGCCCTTGCGGGGTTCTTTTTTTGTTCGCGCGCAGCGCCGGAGGAAGTTAGTCTACGAGTTCGTCGCAGTTGGTGCCGCCGCCGGGGCAGGAAGCCACGGTGACCTGGGGCTTGTCCGGGACGTTGGCGTTAAGCGAGTAGGTGCCGTAGCGGGCGGCCACGGTGGAGCTGTTGGTGTGGCGCGTGAGCGTGATCACGTAGCAGGGGCCGCTGGCGCAGGTGCCGGCGGAGGCGGAGGCGGTGTAGAACTTGGAGGGGAGCGCGGTGGCGGTCATGTTGGCGTAGGAAATGTCGAGCCGGGTGAAGTCGCTGGTGTAGCTGCCGCCCCGGGCGAGGAACCTTTCCTGTGCGGACTTGACGCTTGAAATTATGGACATGGCTTCCGAAACGCGGGCCTTTTCCACGACCTTGAAATACTGCGGGATGGCGATGGAGGCCAGGATGCCGATGATGAGCACGACCACCAGCAGCTCGATAAGCGTGAAACCCTTTCTGTTATTGTTCATTTTACATTCTCCCCCTTGGCTACAGGTTCTTGTTGTAATTTTGCGCCCGGCGCGATTCGAACGCGCGGCCACCCGCTTAAAAGGCGGATGCTCTACCACTGAGCTACGGGCGCTCTAAACGACTGCGTCTATTATACAAAAAAACCGCGGCGGCGCAACCCGCGCCGGCAACGCGCCATTCCACCCGCTGCCGCAAAATTTTGTAAGATAGCCGGGATGGCGGTGAAAAAAACTTACAAGGTCCGGGTCCGCGGCAAAGTGCGCAATAACCTCCTGCGCCGCGGCGCGGCCGTGGCCGGGGCCTCGCTGGCCCTCTTCTCGGCGGTCTGGGTTTCCGGCGCCGCTTTCAAGGCCTCGCGCGATTTCTTCGACGACGGCCCGCTTTCTTTCCGGCCGGAGTCCTTCGAGGTGGATTGTCCCTCCGAAGCCGCCGCCGCCACCGCCCGCGAACTGGCGGCCCGGACGCTGAACGCACCCATGACCGCCGCCCGCCGCGACCGCCTGGCGCAGGAACTGCGCCGGCGTCATCCCGGGCTGGTGTCGGTGGAGGTCAACAGGAATTTCGTCACGCGCAAGGTCGTGGTCACCGCCCGCCCCGAAGAAGCGGTCTCACCGGTGCTGCTTAACGGCGCCACCGCCTACCTGGGGGTTACCGGCCGCTTCATGTCCGAGTCGCTGGCGGGCCGGCCCGCCGCGGAACTCCGCACCGAGATCCCCTGGGCGGCCGCCTCGGCGCCGGCCCTGGCGGCCTTCCTGGGCGAGCTAAAGCCGCTGCTGCCGCTTTTTTATTCCCGCCCCGCCCTGCTGGAGTGCCCCGGCCGCGATTGGGCCTGCCGGCTGCGCCTGGAGGACGGCACTACGGTGCTCTGGGGCGGATTTGAATTCACCCGCTTAAAAATATTAAGATTGAACGAAGTTGCGCAGGACGCGGCCCGCAGAAAAGCCGCGCCTTTCCGCGTGGATATGCGGTATTTCAGGGAAGGCAAGATCTTCGTTTCCTCGGTAAAGTAGTGACCGCCGGGCCCGGGGCCTTTTGAGCGGCGTCTGATTTCCGCCTGATTTCTGGAGCTTTCATATGGGAAAATCTGAGATTATCGCCGGGCTCGACATGGGGTCGAGCAGGGTGACCTGCGTCATCGCCGAGCGCGACGACGAGCACAACAAGATCCGCGTCCTGGCCGGGGCCTCCGCTCCCTGCAAGGGCCTCAAGGGCGGCGTGGTGGTCAACATAGAGGAGACCGCGCGGGCCATAGAGCACGTGATGGACGCGGCCGAGAGCAAGGCCAACGAGGTGGTGGGGGAAGTCTACCTCGGCGTGCGCGGGTCCCATATCCAGGCTTTTGACAACAAGGGCGGCTACAACATCGCCCGCACCGACAAGGAGATCACCGGCGAGGACGTCTCCAGCGTCATCGAGAACGCCAAGACGGTGCCGCTCTCTTCCGACCGGGAGATCCTGCACGTGATCCCCCAGGGCTTTTCCCTGGACCGCCAGCGCGGCGTGCCCAATCCCATCGGCATGGAAGGCTCCCTCCTGGAGGTCGGCGTGCATATCGTCACCGCTTCCAGCCCCATCATCAACAACCTGATGAAGTCCGTTTCCAAGGGCGGCTTCCGCGTGGTGGACACCATCTATACCCTGCTCGCCGTCGGCGAGCTGGTGGTCTCCGAAGAGGAGAAGGACCTGGGCTGCCTGCTCATAGACTCCGGCGGGCAGACCACCTCCATCGGCATCTACTCCGAAGGCAGCATTCACTTTTCCCGCGAGATCGCCGTGGGGGGCGACCATATCACGCGCGACATCGCCTACGGGCTCGGCACCACCATGACCGCGGCCCAGGAGATCAAGGAGAAGTACGGGGCGGTCTTCTCCAACATGCTCGAGGACGACAAGACCATCAGCATCACCAAGCTGGACGCCAGGACCAAGAAGGAAGTGAAGCCCAGGGAACTGCTGGACTTCATCCAGCCCCGCGCCGAGGAGATCTTCGAGAAGATCAACCAGGCCGTGCAGGGGTCCAATTACGCCGAACTGCCCGGCGGCGCCATCCTTACCGGCGGGGCGGCCCTGCTAAAGGGCATGCCCGAGGCCGCCGAGCAGCTGCTGGACCTGAGCCAGGCCCGCCTGGGCCTGCCCGCCCAGGAACTGCTGCAGTGTCCCGAGGAATACATGACCCAGACCTACCTCGGCGCCGTGTCCCTGGTCTGCTATCCGCATTTGAAAGCCTGGAATACCGACGTGCAGGGCCCGGCCCGCGGCGGCTCCATGGAGAAAAAGGTCTGGCGCTGGTTCAAGGACCTGTTCTAAAAGGCGAAGATGTCCGAAACGCGCATACGCTACAACAACGATTTCCAGGACCGCGAAGCCGTCATCAAGGTGATAGGCGTCGGCGGCGGCGGCGGCAACGCCGTCAACCGCATGGTGGAGGCGGACATCCGCCTGGTGGATTTCGTGGCGGTCAATACCGACGCGCAGGACCTGCGCCGCAGCAAGGCCCCCAACCGCATCCAGATCGGCGAGAACCTGACCAAGGGCCTCGGCGTGGGCGGCGATCCCGCCAAGGGCAAGGACGCGGCCCTGGAGTCCTACGAACTCGTCAAGGAATGCGTGGCCGACGCGGACCTGATCTTCGTGACGGCCGGCATGGGCGGGGGCACCGGCACCGGCGCCGCGCCCGTGGTGGCCCAGACCGCCAAGGAGAGCAACCCGGGCGCCCTCGTGATAGGCGTGGTGACGCGCCCGTTCGGGTTCGAGGGCAAGGCCCGGGCCGACCAGGCGCAGGCCGGCATCCACGAACTTCGCAAGCACGCGGACTGCCTGCTGGTCATCCCCAACGACCGCATCCTTTCCGTGGTGGGGCGCGACACCTCCAGCGAGGACGCCTACCGCAAGGCCGACGACGTGCTGCGCCAGGCCATCCAGGGCATTTCCGACGTGATCACCAAGGCCGGGTCCATCAACGTGGACTTCCAGGACGTCAAGAAGATCATGACCAAGTCCGGCGAGGCGCTGATAGGCATAGGGCGCGCGGCCGGCCCCGAGCGCCACATCGAAGCGGCCAAGGAAGCCGTCCATTCCCCTATGCTGGAAAGCGCCGTCATCGACGGCGCCAAGGGTATCCTCGTCAATTTCACCAGTTCCCGCGACATCCGCATCGTCGAGATCGACGAGGCGATGGAATACATCATCAAGCACGCCAACCCCGACGTCTTCATAAAGTACGGGCAGGCCTTCGACGAGTCGCTGGGCGAGGAGCTCAAGATCACCGTGATAGCCACGGGGTTCCCTTCCCGCCGCGGCGAGCTGGCCGGGGACCTGGCCCGCCTGCGCGGCATGGGGCGCAACCGCCCGCGCCGCCTGGAAGACGATTTCCTCCCGGACAGCCCTTCGGCCGCCGGGGGGCGCGAGGAAGACCTGGAGAAGCCCGCGTACCTGCGCCGGCAGAGCGGCGCCCGCCGCCTGAAGTGAGCTACGGGGGGAACTATGGCCATTAACCTTAACCTGCTGCTGAAAGTGATGGTGCAGAACAAAGCTTCGGATACCCACATCCGCGGCGACTCGCAGGTTTTCCTGCGCATCAACGGCAACATCACCCCCATCAACTCCTCCAACATGACGCAGAAAGAGGTGGAGGACATGATCTTCCCCCTCATGAACGCCCGCCTCAAAAAGATCTTCGAGGAGAAGCACGAGGCCGATTTTTCCTTCGAGGGCGAAGGCCTGGGGCGCTTCCGCTTCAACGTCTTCAACCACAAGGGCAAGATAGGCGTGGCCATCCGCCATATCCCGCTCAATATCCCGTCCTTCGAAGAACTGAAACTCCCGGCCGAACCCATCAAGAAACTGCTCCAGAACGAGCGCGGGCTTATCCTGGTGACCGGCATAACCGGCTCCGGCAAGACCTCCACGCTGGCCGCGATGATAGAGCACCTCAACCAGATCTGGGACGCGCACATCATCACCATCGAGGACCCCATAGAGTTCGCTTTTACCGAGAAGAAGTGCATCATCAGCCAGCGCGAACTGGGCGCCGACACCACCAGCTTCGTGGACGCGCTGCGCGCCGCCATGCGCCAGGACCCCGACGTGATCCTGGTGGGGGAAATGCGCGACCTGGAGACCACCCAGGCCGCCATCACCGCCGCGGAGACCGGTCACCTGGTGCTGGCCACCCTGCACACCATGAACGCCGTTCAGACCATTTCGCGCATCATCGACATGTACCCGCCGCATCAGCAGGCCCAGGTGCGCCTGCAGATGTCGGAGAGCCTGCGGGGCATAGTCTCGCAGCGCCTGCTGCCCTGTTCCAAGGGCGGGCGTTTGCCGGCCGTGGAGATTATGACCGCCACGCCCCACGTGAAAAAGATGATCTCCGAGAACACCATAGACGCCATCAACGGGGCTATCGCCAAGGGCGGCTTCTACGGCATGCAGACCTTTAACCAGTCCCTCGTGAAGCTGCACAAGGAGGGGATGGCCAAGCTAGAGGATATCCTGCAGGCGGCGTCGAATCCCGACGACGTGCTGCTGGCGATCAAGGGCATAGAGCAGGAGATAGAGCCCGGCAGGGGCAAATAGCGGCGGGGGACGCGGGGATCTAATTTAAGGCATACAAGGAAGGTGCTTATGTTCGCTGAAGGCTACATCGGTATAGCGGGTATCATCGGCGTCGGCAAGTCCACGCTGACCATGGAACTGGCCAAGGCGCTCAACTTCGAGCCCGTACTGGAGGAGGTGGGCGGCAACCCGTACCTGGAGAGCTTCTACGGCGACATGAAGCAGTTCGGCACCATCATGCAGGTGTGGCTGCTCAACCACCGCTTCCGCCAGCACCGCGAGTTCGTCAGCCGCATCAGCCTGGGCAAGATCCGCGGCGTGGTGCAGGACCGCACCATCTGGGAAGACACCATCTTCGCCCGCATGCTAAACAGGCACCCGGACAAGATCATCTCGGACATGGACTACAACACCTACCTGGACCTCTTCGACAACATGGTCCTGCGCGAGCTGGTGTTCCCGCAGCTGCTGATCTTCCTGGACTGCCGCGTGGAAACTTCCATAGCCCGCATCAAGTCCCGCGGCCGCAATATGGAGAAGGCCATCGATCCCGCGTACCTCAAGAGCCTGCAGGAGAATTATTACGAATTCATAGAGGAAATGGAAGACGCCGGCGTGCGCATCCTGCGCCTGAACTGGGAGACCTACCAGCCCATCAGCGAAGTGGTGCGCCTGGTGCACGAGTACTCCCTGAAGCCTTCTCATTTCACGAAGTGGGTCCGCCCGCTGCGCAAGATGGGCATAGACAACAAGGCCAATCTGCCCAACAAGCCGGCGCTGGTAAAATGACGCGACCGAAGGGAATAGTAATAGCCATAGACGGCCCCGCCGGGGTCGGCAAGTCCACCGTCGGCAAGCTCGTCGCCGCGCGGGTGGGCTACAGCTTCGTGAGCACGGGCAAGATGTACCGGGCGCTGGCCTGGAAGGCCCTGGAGACCGGGGTAGACCTCGAGGCCGACGCCGGCCTGGTCGCCCTGGCCCGCCGCCTGAAGTGGGAATTCCCCAAGGGCGCCGGTCCCGAGGCCGACGTTTCGCTGGACGGCCGCCGCCTGGACCGGGAACTGTCCGAGGAGCGCGTGAGCAAGGCGTCCTCCGGCATCGCCCGCCTCGCCGGAGTGCGGCTCTTCATGAAGGACATGCAGCGGGTTGCCGGCCTGGACGGCGGCGTGGTGATGGAAGGCCGCGACATCGGCTCCAACGTTTTTCCCGACGCCGAGCTGAAGGTCTACCTCGACGCTTCACCGCAGGCCCGGGCCGAGCGGCGCGTGGCCCAGCTGAAGTCTCTGGACATGCCGGCGAATTACGACGAGATCCTCGATTTCATCATCAAGCGGGACGCCCAGGATTCCGGGCGCAAGAACAACCCGCTCGTGAAAGCCCCCGACGCGCATTACATAGATTCCACCGTGATGCCGCGGGAGAAAGTGGTGGAGTCCATAGTCGAACTTTTTGAACGCGCCCGCGCCAAGAAAACCTGATGCCCCCAGCCTCGCCCCACGAAGAACGACCCCTGCTGCTGCTGTTCGTCTACGCTTTTTTCCGGACTTTTTTCCGCCTGTTCAACCGCATAGAGGTCATCGGCCTGGAAAAGCTGCCCTCCGACGGGCCGCTCATAGTGGCCAGCAACCACCTCTCCAACGCGGATCCCCCTGCCCTGCTGTCCCACGTGGCCCTGGTCCGCCTGCCCAATGTCATCGCCAAACGCGAGCTGTTCGACATCTGGCCGGTGGGCTATTTCCTGAAAAGCTGGGGAGCCATCCCCGTGGACCGGGCGCGGGAAGGGGGGGACCTGGGGGCGCTGCGCGGCTGCCTCACCGCCCTCAAGCGCGGCGGCTGCCTGAGCATCTTCCCCGAGGGCACCAGGGCCAAGGGCCGGGTGCTCAAGCCCAAGGCCGGCGTGGCCCTGCTGGCGCACAAATCCGGGGCCCCGGTGCTTTGTGTGCGCATTTTTAACAGCGAAAACTTCTTAAAATTAGGTAAAATAACCATTAAGTACGGCGGCATAAGGCGTTTCGAACCGCCCGCGGACGGCGACCTGAAGGCCGCGTATACCCGTTTTTCTGAAACTATCATGTCGGACATTTTTTCAATAACAGAGGAGCAGTAGCCCCATGGAAACCAACGAGACCCAGCACATAGAAGACCAGGACGGCGAGAAGCGGCCGTCCGCGCCGGGAGCCGAAGAAGAGATGTCGATGGCCGACCTCCTCAAAGCCGAGGCGGCGGTCTCGGAGAAGATCTACTCCCGCGACGTGGTGACGGTCAAGGTGGTCCAGGTGACCCCCGAGCTGGTGCTGGTGGACATCGGGGAAAAGAAGGAAGGCGCCATCCCCCTGGCCGACTTCCAGGACGAGAAAGCCCCCGTGCCCGGCGACGAAGTGCAGGCCGTGCTGGAGAAGAAGGGCGTGGGCGACCGCTACACCATGCTCTCCCACCGCCGGGCCCGCGAAAAGGCCGCCTGGGAAATGACCAAGAAGCTTTTTGAGGCCAAGGAGCGCGTGAAGGGCCGCGTGGCCGAGATAGTGAAAGGCGGCTACATCGTGGATATCTCCGGCATGCGGGCGTTCATGCCGCTGTCGCTGTCGGAACTGGGCGGCGCGCACAAGCACTACCTCCCGCCGAACGCCAAGATCAAGTTCTATATCACCGATTTCAACGAGAAGGACCGCAAGGTGGTGGTTTCCCGCCGGCAGGTGCTGGAAGAGGACGAGACCGCCCGCCGCGGCCAGGTGCTGACCGAGATCTCCCCCGGGCGCGTGGTGCGCGGCGTGGTCTCCAAGGTCACCGAGGAAGGGCTGCTGGTCCGGTTCCAGGGCATAGAGGGCCAGGTGCGCCTGGCGGACCTCGCCTGGAAAGACCCGGCCGAAGCCCTGAAGGGCTACAAGCGCGGCCAGCGCGTGAAGTGCAAGATCCTCGGCGTGGACAAGGACAAGGAACATATTTCTTTCGGCCTCAAGCAGCTGATGCCCAACCCCGTGGACATGCTCAAGCGCCGCTTCGCATACAAGTCGCGCGTGAAGGGCAAGGTGGCGTCCGTGGCTCCCGAAGGCGCCGTGGTGAAGATCGGCGAACACACCGAGGCGTTCATCCCCGCCGAGGATTACGGCGCGGAAGGCGCCCCCAAGGACGGCCAGGAAGTGAGCGGCATGGTGATGGGCATTAATTCCTCCAATTTCCGGCTCACCCTGTCGGTCAAGCGCTGCGAAGAGATGGAAGACCGCAAGCGCATGCAGCAGTACCTGAAGGGTTCTCCCTCCCTCACGCTCGGCCAGATCCTCCTGGAGAACTCGGAGGATGAAGGTGAGTTATGAGCCGCGCGCGCACGTACTGAGGGGCGCGGTCAGGAAGTTGATCCAGTCGTACGGAGCGTCGCTGGGCATGCTGTTGTTCTTCATGCTGGCGGCGCTTTACATTTTCATGGGCCGGGCCAACCGCCTGCCGCCGGATTTCCCGCGCACGGCGACGGATTTCATGCAGGCCTCCAAGGCCGAGCGCCGCCTGGGCGAGCTGCAGGCGGTACTGGCCGCCAACCCCGAAGACATGAAGGCCCTGGCCGAAGCCGGCCGGCTGAAGTACCAGCTGGGCCCGGCGCGCTACGTGGAAGCCGTGGCGGACCTGGAGCGGGCCCGCGCCCTGGGCTTCTCCGACGCGCGCACCTTCTATTATCTCGGCGTCATGTACCAGGCCGTGGGGCTTTATGATTTTTCCGCCCAGGAGTACCGGAAGTTCCTGAACAATTTCCCCGAAGACCGGGAAGCCCGGATGCTCCTGGCCAAACTTTCCTACGCCGCGGGCGACTACCCCGGCGCCATACGCGAATACGAACGCCTGCTCCAGGGCGGCCCGGACCCGGTGCTGCTGGAGAACCTGGCGCTGGCGCGTTGGAAGAACAAACAGGACTATTCCGCCACGCTCGGCGAGCTGCGCGCGCAGCGCGGGGCGGGGGCCTTCCTGGCGGATTACGCCGAGGGGCGCATCCACTACGAGCTGAAGGAGTATCCCCGCGCGGCCGAACTGCTTAAGAGGGCGGCCGCCTCCCTGGAGGCCTCCGGCGGCTTTACCGACCGGGCGCAGCTCCTGTGGCTGGCCGCGGACGCGGCGTACAAGAGCAAGGACCAGGAGGGGGCGTACGCGCTGCTGCCGCAGCTGCTGGCCGCCAGCCCCGACCACCAGGAAGGCCGCAGCCTCCTGGCCAAACTGGAAAAAGCCCGCGCGGCCACCGAGAAGGCGCGCGCGGCCGCCGAAAAAGCCGCGGCGAAAGCCGCCGAGAAAGCCGCGAAGAAAAAGAAGTAGGACCGCCGGGGGGCGGAACCCTTACCGATGCGAAGCCCGTCCAAGCCGATATTTTCAGTTGCCGCGGCCCTGTTGCTGGCCGCGGCGCCGCTGTGCGCCCTAGAGCAGAACAAGGTGCTCATCCGGGATTTCAAGTGGCAGGTGCGCGCCACCGAGCATTTCGACATCCATTACTACGACAAGTCCGAGCCCTGGGTGGATTACGCCTCCGGCGTGCTGGAGGCCGCTTACAAGCGCGAGGCGGCCGACCTGAACCCGTCGATGTCCAAGCGCGTTCCGTTCTTCCTCTACGCCTCCATCAACGACATGCAGCAGACCAACGTGGCCGACGTCTCCGACGGCATCGGCGGCCTCACCGAGCCTTTCAAGGACCGCTTCATGGTCTGGTCGGACGGCTCCAAAGGCTGGCTCAAGGACGTGTTGGAGCACGAGTTCGCGCACGAAGTGCAGTTCAGCGTGCTGATAGACGGTTTCTGGAAAAGCGCGCGCATCCTCAAGACCTTCATCTACCCGCTCTGGATGATGGAGGGGATAGCGGAGTACGAGACCGGCCTGGCGGATTACGCCCTGGAAAAGATGTACGTGCGCGACGCCGCCCTTTCCGGCTCGCTGATCCCGCTGTCGCGCCTTAACCAGTTCGGGCACCTCAAGCCCCACCAGACCACGCTGGCCTACAAGACCGGCGGCCAGGCCATCCGGTTCCTCGCCGAGCAGTACGGCTCGGACAAGCCCCGCCGCATGCTGGAACTTTTCCGCAACCGCTACGAGGCGGGCTCGGTGCTGCTGCCGCTGATAGGCACGGACCTGGCCGGCTTCGAAAGGAAATTCTCCGAATACACGGAGCTGAAGTACCTCGCCGAGGCCAGGCAGAGCCGCCTGCAGGAGCCGGAGACCTACGGGCCGGCCCTTACCGCCGGCTCCGATAATATTCCGGAGTTCAACATGAGCCCGGCCCTGTCCCCCGCCGGTGACCGGCTGGCTTTCCTGTCCACCCGCCACGGGCACCCGCCGCAGGTGCGGGTAAAGGACCTGGCCACGGGGCGCGAAAAAAAACTCACCGCCCTGGCCGCCGGCGCGGAGAACATCCCCTACGGACGGTTCACCAAGCCGCTGCGCAGCCTCTCCTGGTCGCCCGACGGCCGCTGGCTGGCCTTCAGCGGCCAGAAGAACCACCGGGAATACCTGTACCTCTACTCCCCGGACTCCGGCAAAGTGGTACGCGCCGCGGTAGAGGGCCTGGAGGAGCTGCGCCAGCCGGTCTTCTCCCCCGACGGGAAAAAACTGGCCTTTGTGGGGATGAGCGGCGCCTTTAACGACATTTACGAGGCCCCCGTGGAGCGCCTGGCGCTGGGGGGGACCCTGCCCGCGGCCGACCTCCTGCGCCTGACCTCGGGCCCGCAGGACGAGAGTTCCCCGGCGTATTCCCCCGACGGCGCCACCCTGGCCTATTCCTGCGAACAGGAAAGTTCCAGCGGGCCGGTGCGCGCGCTCTGCCTGCTGCCGCGCGGCGGCGCGCCCTACGCCGCGGCGGACGCCGGGGGCAGCGTTTACGACCCTGTGTTCTCGGAGGACGGCCGGCTGGTCTATTTCATCTCCGACGCCGGCTACGACTTCGACCTTTACGCCTACGACCCGGCCGCCCGCACGGCCAGCCGCCTTACCCGCGGCATGGGCGGCGTCTTTACCCCGGCGGCGGGCGCTGGCAAGGTCTATTTTTCAGCTTTCCGCCGCGGCAACATGCAGGTGCACGCCGCGCGGCCGGAGAATTTCCTGTACGAGCCGGTGCAGGCGCGGGCCCCGGAGGCGGGGGAGGCTTTCGAGGTTGAACCGGCCACCGGGCCGGTGCGCCCCTACAAGTTCAAGGCTTCCACCGACCTCTTCTTCCCGGCGTTCATGTTCTCCTCTCCGGGCGGGCTTTTCTGGATGAACTACTGGCAGATGTCGGACATGCTGGGCAACCATAACCTCTCCATGTTCCTCAATTACAATTCCGGCGCCGAGTTCCTGAGCCTTCAGGCCAACTACTCCTACGCGCGCTGGCGCATGCCGCTCTTCCTGCAGACCACGGCGCTGACCTACGGCGGGATCCTCAATTCCGAGCGCCTGGAGTACGACAAACGCTATTCTCGCCACGCCGTCGGCACGGCCTGGCCCTTCGACCGCTATAACCGCGTGCAGGCCTTCGCCATTTCCAAGAACGAGACCGACGAATACCAGGATATCGACTTTACCGAGCGGCTGCGCACGCGCGCCGTGCAGACCTCCTACGTGCGCGACACCGTGGACGGGCTCTACCTCACCGCGGTGCGGGGTTCCCGGACGGAGCTGTCCTGGACGAAGGCCGCCGAGGTTTCCGGCGGCAACCTGAAGTACGACGCCTACGTGCTGCAGTACCTGAAATATTTCCCGCTGTCCAAGCGCGCCGCTTTCGTGAACAACTTCACGGCGGGGCGCAGCACCGGGCGCGACCGGCGGCTGTACGGCTACGGCGGGCTGGGCGGCGTGAGGGGCTTCGCTGGCTCCTCGGCCCGCACGGAAAAGCCGGGGTTCTTCCTCAATAACGCGGAGCTGCGCGTGCCGCTCTTCAAGGACCTGAACTATTACATGTGGTACATGTTCCCGGATTTCTACTTCAAGGGCGTCTACGGCAAGCTCTTCGTGGACTCGGCTTACGGCTGGGAGCGCGGCGGCGACTTTAATTCCTTCGGCTCGGCCTCGGTGGACAGTTCCGTGGGCGCCGGCATAAACGTGCACACCTTTATCCTGCAGACCTTCCAGCTGGTGCTCAGCTTCGACTACGCGGTGCGCACTTCCGACGGGGGGAAGATCTTCTATTTCTACCTGGGCCCGCTGTTCTGACCTTTTGACGGATATGGAGGAATATACTAGAATTCTGACTATGAAGACGATCAAGAACGCGCTTATAACCTCGCTGGCGCTCTTTGCCGCGCCGCTGCTGCTTACCGCCCAGACGACCAAGCCCAAGGCGGCCAAGCCGGCCGTTAAAAAAGCCGCCGCGCCCGCTCCCGCCCCTGCCCCCGCCGCGCCCGCTAAAACCGCGCCAGCGCCCTCCCAGGCCGCGCCAAAGCCCCAGCAGGCGGGCACGCCTGTGCGCACGCCTTACGAAGAGGCCGTGCAGAAGCTTAAGTCCAAAGAACCCTCCGTGCGGCGCCAGGGCGCCGATTTCCTGGGCCAGAGCCGCGACCAGAAAGCCGCGCCGCTGCTGCTGGCCGCCCTCTCCGACGAGGCCGGCGCGGTGCGCTCTTCGGCCGTGGACGGGCTCTGCCAGATGGTCTACCGCCCGGCCGTGCCCCGCATCACCGAACTGCTGACGCAGGACAAGGACCCGCTGGTGCGCCAGCAGGCCGCCAGTTCCCTTTCCTACATGATGGACCAGGCCGCGGGGCCCGCGCTGGTAAAGGCGCTCAAGGACGACGTGCCTTCCGTGCGCTATGCCGCCGCCAATACCCTGGGCGCCCTGCGCTACGCCCCGGCGGAGGACCGCCTGATAGACCTGCTCTCCGACCAGGCCATGCGCCGCGTGGCCATTTCCGCGCTGGGCCAGCTGCAGTCCAAAAAGGCCGCGCCCGAGATCTTCAAGTACCTGGGCGACCAGGACAAGTACACCCGCCTGGAGGCGGTGCGCGCCCTTGGTTCCATATTGGACAAGGCCGCCGCAAAGGAACTGGCCAGGCGCCTGGAAAAGACGGAGGATCCCGCCGTCAGGGTGGAAGCCGCGCTGGCGCTGGCCAAGATGGGCCTGCCCGAGGGGCTTATTACCGCTTACGAGTTCGTTAAATCCCCGGACATGAGCCTGAAGAACCAGGCGCTGGAAGTAATAGGCGCAGTGGGCGACAAGCGCAGCTTGCAGTTCATAGAAGAACTGTACGCCGCCGAGCAGAACCCGGTGAACAAGAGCATGCTGGACTTCACTCGCCAGCGCCTCTCCTCCCGGCTGCGCTCGCAGGCCAAGCCCTGAGGCCGCCTGGCGGCTATGGGCAGAAAACAGCGCAAGTCCGACGGCAATAAAGCTTTGCAGCGCCAGCCTGGCGCACCGCAGGCCGCCCTGGCCTCCGCGGAGGCCAAGGCCGGGGCCGGGGGAGAAAAAAGCCCGGTTCTTGCCCGCCTGTTATGGCTGAGCGCCCTTGTTTTGATAGTTTGCGGGTATTTATTCCTGAATAAAGCGGATCCGGGGGGGAAGAACGGCTGGGCTGTGGCCGCGCCGGCCTCTTTACTGGCCGGCTACCTGCTGATAATTCCCGCTATATTGGTTTCCTACCGCGAAAAGAACTGAACCTGCTTCTTCCCGGCCTTTTTGGGCGCTGCTGCGTCCGGGGCCGGTATTTTTTTGCCTGGTTTGCCCCTCCCGGGACTTTCCCGGGGCCGTTCTGTTGGTGTTTTTTGCCCCCTGCCCCACCACCAGGAGAAACCTTGCCGGGCCGCCGGCTATTTCAAGGCGTCTTGATGGTGTTTTTTGCCTCCCCGTAAAATCCCCCTGGTCTGTATTTCGGCTGCCCTGCGGCTTCTTGCGGCCTTAACGGCCGCTTCATGGTATTTTCAAATTCCCGTAAATCAGCCTGATCTTCAGCGCTCTTTGGGTGCCGTCCCGCCCCTGGCCTTTGATGGTATTTTGGGCGGGGGGGTGGTTTTGGCGGTATTTGGGGGCCTCCAGGGGGTGTGGCTGCCCCCGCCCCGGGTACCCCTCTTCAGGGTCTCTTAAAAGTTGCCAACTTTTTTGCTTTGCGCCAGCTGGCCTTTCCAGGCTCCTCATGGTGTTTTTGAAAGGGGGCGATTTTACCTGGTTCTCCTCTTTCTGCGGTTTTCTATTTTGCAAAAGTTGGCTGATTTTTGAATTTGCGGATCTGGAAATTTGACTTTGCCCGCCATTCCAGGAGGAATTTGGGCTGCTAGTTATAAAAACCTATAAATCATATTGGAATATTTAAAATAATGATTGAAAAATAAGCACTATTTGTATAACTATGATTATGTTTATTGTTGTGGCGCCTGACTTGATGGGGATTGATTGGTTAACATAATATATCTTATCGTAAGTTGGGGATAAGGTTAATAACTCCGGCCCGGGTTTTGCGTTTCCGGGCTGTTTTATCGGGTTATTGTGCGGTTTGGTTGCTTGCGCGGCCTGGCGGCCGCGGACGCTTGGATCTGCCTGCGGGTTATTTTTTGTTGCCTGTGGGGCTTTCTCCTACCGCTGGGCTGGGCAGTTGTCTACTCCAGCTTCCTGGCTTCCAGCCAGGCTCGCTCCAGGCCTTTGTCGGTTATCTGGTAGGCCCTGTTGCGTTTGGTGCCGGAGGCCTTTACCAGGCCTTCCCGGGTGGCCTTGGCCAGCATGCGGTCTACGCGTTCCGGGGCATAGCCGGAGGCCTTTATGGCCTTTGAAAGGGTTATGGCGCCCAGCGACAGGGTCTTGTTGACCTGTCTTTCACAGGCCAGCAGCAGCAAGGCGGCTTCTCCGGCTTTGAGCCCATGGTGCTTGTTCTTAAGGATCAGCAGGCCGTTCCTGGTCTCCGCGAGGGCGCTCCAGGCCGGTTCGGCGGCAGGCTCTGCGTGGTATTTCTGGGGCTCGCCGGCGGCCGCTCCCGGCAAGGCGCGCAGGAAGCCTTCTTTCTCGTTGCGTATGAATTCCACAGGGCCTTCCGCTTCGAATTCCGCTCCTGACGGGTGCTTTATTCTGAGTTTGTAGTTCATAGTGGCGCCTTTGCTCTCCGGATATGCCATTATTGTAGCGTATAGTTGCTTATATGTCAATATATGGCAACCATATGGCAGACATATGTCAACAGGTGTTGATAACTTGTGGATAACCCGCCTGCCATGGCGCCTGTTTTTGGCTGTTTTGGGGGTGTTTTTTAGGGTTCCTGGAGGGGGAGCGGAGGGGGCAAAACAACCATGCCGGGCCACCCCCCTCCCCCCTTTTCTCCCCCCGCTGCCCTGCCCGGCCGGGCACTTTTCTCTATGAAAAGCCGGCTCCTGCCCCTGTTTACGGGGCTAAGCGTCATAAATTAACGTAGTGGAGGGCTGACGGGTTAGAAACGGGCCGATACGGCCCCGCTGATGAGCTTTGCCTGCTTGCCCGAGGGGTACAGGCCCAGCGGTGAGAAAACGGCGTAGACGGCGTTTACGGCCAGATTCTCGCCAAAGGCGTAGGCCAGCTTTATGTCGTACTCGCTGGCTATCTGCAGGGAGCCGCCGTTGGCGTTCTTGGAAGCGCGGAACTTGTAGAGGTCCGCGGAGATGATGAATTTCTTATAGGGCAGGTCCGCGCCTATGTTGATGATGTTCAGGCCAGAGACGCCGTTGGGCAGGCCGTTGAGGGTGGCCGAGGTCTTGATCATGTCGTAGAGGGTGGCCCCGGCTATGGCGCCGTAGCCCTTGCGCTCCAGGCCGCTGAACTTGGCGCCGAAAGCGGGAAAGAAGGCCTTGTCCGTGTCCGAGCCGGCGCCGGGATTGCCCGAGGCCCGGCCGTAGCCCAGGCGCACCTTGGACTGGCCGAAGAAAGAGATGTTCTGGGCCCAGGCGCCTTTGAGCATGAAGGCGTGGGCTTCGTATTTGCCGGTCCCCCCGCCCGCCAGCTTGGCCGCGCCGCGCTGCACCACGGCCTCGCCGTCGAAAGCCAGCTGGCTCTGGGTGAGCACGTAGCGCACGCCGCTGAACTTCTTGGTCTTGGACAGGGCGTTGAAGAGGATGTCCTGGCTGGCGCCGTCGTCGGCTTCCCAGAAGTGGTACACCTGCCACAGGCCTTCGCTGGCCGGGTAGTAGGCGGAGCCGCCGTACACTTTGAGGTAGCGGTTGGTCTTGAACTGGCGGAAGAAGAACAGGTCCGCCTTGATGCTGCGGTAGAGGTTGGCCACTTCCAGGCGGCCGCCGGGCAGGCCCAGGTCCCCGCCCGACAGGGTGATGCCCTGGCCCAGCACGAAGTCCTGCCGGCCGAAGGTGGCGGTGATGTTGGGCCGCATGAACTTGTAGATCTTCACGTAGGCGTTCTTTACGTAGGGCGCGCCGCCGCTGTTCTCCAGGCGGGCGGCGGCGTCGGAGAACTGCGGGCTGGTAACTGTGTTGGAAGAGGCCCCGGCCCCTATGCTCTGCAGCACTATGCCCACGTCCATGGTGGAATCCGGGGTTTTCTCCAAGCGGATGCCCTTTATGACAAAGCCCAGCTGGGCGTTCTCGGTGTAGAGGGCCTGGGAGCGGGCGTCGTTGCCGTAGGGCAGGTGCTGGTAGTTGGAGGCGCGCACCTCCACGTTGGAAAAAAGGTCCAGCTTGGTGGCGCCGGCCGGCACGGCGGCCAGCAGCAGCGCGAGAGAGATTAGGGCCCGTCGGTTCATCGTTAATTATTATAACAAAAAAGGTACCTGCTACCTTTTATGGCTGGAAAAAGCCGCATTCCCATTGTGGGCCGTGAAAGGTAGCTGCTACCTTTTGTGGCAAATAAAAACCCCGGGGTTTTGAGGCCCCGGGGCTCTTATGTCTATTAACCTTTCGGCTATTAGAACTTGACGTTCATGTACAGGCTACCCAGGTTGACGGAGTCATCCTTGGTGCCGATCTTGTACTTGTCGGGCATGAACATCGCGAGGCCGGCCTTGAAGGCCACGTTCTCGCTGTGATTCCAGGTGGCCACGAGGTCCGCCTCGGTGCCGACATGGTCCACGGTGCCGACCTTCTCGGTGAAGGAGAAGTCGTAGTACTTGGCGCACAGTTCGAGCTTCTCGATCTTGGAGGGGTTCCACTTCGCACCGATGTTCCAGGTGGTCAGGTTCTGCAGACCGGTGGGGTTGAAGCCGCCGGCGTTCACGCCGAAGCCGCCGGCGATGAGGCCGGGGCGGTAGTTGGCGTTGATGTCCTGGAAGGACTTGTCGGAGGAGTCGGTGGTGTTCTTGTCACCGGTGCCCATCGCGTACTCGCCCATCACGTTCAGTTTGCCCATGAGGTCCAGGCCGTAAGCGGCGTTGAACTTCATAGCGGAGCCTTTGTACTCCTTGTTGGTGGTGGAGGTCAGGTTGCGGTTCATGCCCATGTTCATGGCATATTCCGCACCGTATTCCATGCCCATGTACTTGCCGTTGGCCTTCACACCCAGCACCTGGGTGTCGTCCACCTTGGCGGCGGAATAGTCTTTGCCATTGTAATAGTACAGGGAGGGCTTCACTATTTCCGAGTAGTCATAGGCAACGGTCAGTGCATAGATGTCCTGGTCGTTGTTGCCGTTGGGCGTAACGTTCGTTATCGTGGCGGCAGTGGTGTCTTCGTCGAACTTCGCGATCATGGCCGTGGCGGTCCACTTGTCTTTTTTCCAGTCAGCGTACCAGCCGTCTATCGCCACATTGAAGGCGTTCAGGTAGCGGGTATACCAATTGGCGGGGCCGAAGTAAGCAACGATGTCGCCATCATTGCCGTAATACTGGCGGCCGATCTTGTGGTCAACGCCGAACACGCCTTTCAGGTTCAGGTAAGCTTCTTCGAACTGTACCTGGTCGATCAGGGTGTTGGCTTTTTCCGCGGGGTCACCGGCCTGGCGGTTGCACTTGGTGGCGGTGACATTGGCGGACACGTCGTTGTTCAGGTCGAAGCTCGCGTTCACCATAACGCGGTTGTTGACTTCGCCGAACTTGTCTCCGGCATCCTTATTGAAGTCATTGGCGTTGTTTACCAGCGCGCCCTGAGCTTCAATGCTGCCGTTGTACTTGAAGTTCTTGAGCAGTTCGGCGCTGGCAATGTTGCCAGTGAGCGCGACCAGCGCAAGTATACCTATTACTTTTTTCATTAATTACTCCTCCTGTTTTGTCGTAAGCCCGTTTCCGGGGCTTAGTTCCGGTCCCTCGCGGGTCCGGTACTGCACTCTCCCTGCATGGTTTTAAGGCCTTGCAGTTAGGGCCTGCCCCTTTGGGGGCCTACGGCCTTGCGGGTTCCCTTGCGGGTTCCCTTAGGAGAAGCGCCTTTAAATGGGCGCTCCGCTCCCCCCTTATTTTCCCCGGGGTTGGCGGTCTCCCTTTTCTAACTCGGGGAGCCTCCTCTTACAGAGCAAAATCATTATTACAAAAACGTTAAATCTTGTCAACTATATATTTATATATAAGGACCTATATGTCACGCCTGGCAAATAACTTGACATATGTCATACTCGCGGGCAAATAAAAAAGGCCCGGCCAACGTCGGGCCGGGCCTTTTTATGACAGGCGCTATTTACTTTTTGGCGGGCGCCGGGGCCTGGCCCAGCCGCGCTTTGGCCATGCCGGCCCAGCTGGTGTCCGGGTAAAGCAGCGCTATCTTTTCGTAGGTGGTCTTTGCCAGGTCCTTGGCTCCCGCCAGTTCCTGGGTCCGGGCCAGGGAGGCGTGGGCTTCCGGGGCCATGAAGTGTTCCGGGTTCCTGGACAGGAAATCCGCGTACTGGGCCTGCGCGCCCGGCAGATCGCCGGCGGCTTCTTTGCACTTGCCCAGGTTGTAAACGGCGAAGGGGCCTACGTCCCTGGCGGTGGTCACCTTGGCGTACTCTTCGCCGGCCTCTTTGAACTTGCCCTGCGCGAACAGGATATCGCCCTTGGTGAGCGTGGCGTAAGGGGCGGCGGAGGTGCTGCCGTAGGAGCGCTCTATGGCGGCCAGCTGCTCCTGGGCCTTGGGGATGTCGCCCTGGTAGCCTATCTGCTGCGCCACAAAGAGGTTCTTCCAGGCGGTCTCGCGCAGGCCGCGGTAGTGGATGAAGAAGTAGACCGCGAACAGGGCCGCGGCCAGCAGTATCACCACGGAGCCTATGAAGGTCTCGCGGTGCGCCTTTATCCAGGCCAGGGCCAGGTCGGTTTTAGCGGGCGCCGTGTCGGGCTGGCCGCTGGCTATCCATGTATTTTCGGGCATATTGCTCCTTTCGTTCTTGAAAACCAACTGCCCTCTAGAGGAATCGAACCTCTATTTGAAGTTTAGGAAACTCCCGTTCTATCCGTTGAACTAAGAGGGCGTCAAAACTAATATTTTATCAAAGAATATATATCGCGGCCAGCCAGCTTCTGGCGGCCGTTGAGAAAGCCGAGTTCTATGAGCATAGCCACGCCGGCCACCTTGCCGCCCAGCTTCTCCACCAGCGAGCAGACGGCGCCTGCCGTGCCGCCGGTGGCCAGCACATCGTCAACCACCAGCACCTTCTCGCCGGGCTTCACCGCGTCCTCGTGCATCTCCAGCGTGTCCTCGCCGTACTCCAGGGCGTAGGAAGCGCGCACGGCCTTGTAGGGCAGCTTGCCCTTCTTGCGCACCGGCACCAGCCCGGCCTGCAGTTCCACGGCTATGGGCGCGGCCAGCAGGAACCCGCGGGCCTCTATGCCCAGCACCTTGGTGATGCCGGCGCCGCGGAAATGGTCGGCGAAATGCCGCACCAGTTCCGCGAAAGCGGCCGGGTCCGCCAGCAACGGGGTGATGTCCTTGAAGACTATCCCTTTCTTGGGAAAATCCGGGACGTCGCGGATGATGGTCTTTACTCTGGAGGCGAAGGTCTCGGATGCAGCCTGGGTCATAAGGTCCTCTTATTTCTTCTTGCCGGCCTGCTTGCGCGGGGCGTACGGCTTGGTGGGGATGGCGTCGCCCAGGATGTCGGTCTTCACCTTGGGCTGCTGCCAGCCGGGCTGCAGGTTGGTGTGGTCCGGCCTGCGGCCCAGTTCTATCAGGCCCATCTTGGCCGCCACGCGGCGCAGCCGCAGCAGGGCGCGCTCTTCTATCTGGCGCACCCGCTCGCGCGACAGGTCCAGCTTCTTGCCTATCTCGTTGAGCGTCATGGGCGTCTGGCCGGTGAGGCCGTAGCGGAACTCCACTATCATCCGCTCGCGCTCGCCTATTTCCACCAGGGCGTCCTTCAGTTCGTCGTGCAGGCGCAGGATGGAGATAAGGTTGTCGGGCGTGGAGGACGCGGAGTCCTTCAGGGTGTCGCCCATGGTGTCGTCGGAATCGCCGCTGGAGGACATGGGCGTCTCTATGGAGGAGAGGCCGGTGACGATCTCCGAGGCGTTGAGGGCGGTGCGCACCTGGTTGGCGTTCCAGTGCATGTGCTTGGCCATCTCGGCCATCGTCGGATCGCGGCCCAGCTTGCCGTGCATGGCGTCCCACTGCTTGAGCCATTTGCGCAGGGCGGTCCAGGCGTGCGGCGGGATGCGGATGGTCTTGGAATTCTCTTCCACGGAGCGGCGCACGTACTGTTCCACCCAGTAGGAGGCGTAGGTGGAGAAGCGGTAGCCCTTGCTGGGCTCGAACTTGTCGATGGCGTGCAGCAGGCCCAGGTTGCCTTCTTCCACCAGGTCCATCAGGTCGGCGCCCTGGTACAGGAAGCGCTTGGCGATCGGGATCACCAGCTTGAGGTTGAGCTCCATGATGCGCTCTTTGGCGCGGCGGTCGCCGCGCTTTACGCGCTTCCAGAGTTCGTGCGACTCCTCGCGGGAGATCTTGTGGTCTATCTGGCTGATCTTCCGGATGTACTGGTTGGTGGAGTCTATGTTGATGTCGCTGAGCTTTTCTTTAGCCTTCGCGGGCGAAGCGGCCTCTTTGGGGGTCTCTTCTTTTTCCTGTTCTTCTGTTTCGTCTGCCATGTTCTCCCTCTTCTATACCGTGGGCTTTATGTAAAAATCTTTTTCCGCCCCGTCCTGGTCCAGCATTTCCTGCGTTTCGGCGCTCTCCACCGCGGCCCAGGGGTGCCCGGTTTTCAGCTCTTTCAAGAACCCGTCGATGGCCGGGATGGCGCCCTGCGCCTCCCCCTCCACCGCGCCGTCCAGGCAGTTGCGTACCCAGCCGGCTACCTTGTGCTTGCCGGCGGTCTCTTTTACGAACCAGCGGTAGCCCACGCCTTGTACCTTGCCCGAGATCCTGAAACTTAGACGCATAATAATATCTTGAACCGGATTAAATAATACTAAAAACCATATGGCGAGGCAACCCTCTCTTGACAGCGCAATAAAAAGGTCAAGGCCCGCTGGGGGCCTTGGGTGGGGACGGCCTGGGCCGTCAGGAAAATTGGATCGGGGCGGTGAGATTTGAACTCACGATCTCTCGCACCCGAAGCGAGCGCTCTAGCCAGCTGAGCCACGCCCCGATAAAACTGCGGCTTCGGGATTTGTACGACAGATAGATAATAGCAAAATGCGTCCGGCAAAGTCTAATGCGGTCCGGCGGTAAGGGTCTCTATTATGCGGGCGGCTATGTCGCGCGCGGCGTGGGGACGCGCGTGGGCGGCCATGGCGCGGCCTGCCTGCGCCAGGGCGCCGGGCGCGGCCAGGTGGCGCCGCACCAGGGCGGCCAGTTCCGCGGGGCCGGCGGCGGCTTCGGCCAGGCGGTGGCGGCGCAGAAAGCCGGTGTTGCGCGTCTCCTGGCCGGGCAGGGGCGAGTAGATTATGAAGGGCCGGGCCATGGCCATGGTCTCGGCTATGGTGACCCCGCCCGGCTTGCCTACTACCAGGTCCGCGGCGGCGTAGTAGCGCGCCGGGGACTGCGTGTACTCCACGAAACGGAAGGCGCCGGGCAGCCCGGCGCGCTGCGCCTGGCGGGCCAGGCGGCGGTTGCTGCCGCACAGCACCGCGGCCTGCAGCCTGCCCGCAAAAGGTTTAAGCGCCGCGGCGGCCGTCTGCAGGTCGCCCAGGCCGCGGCTGCCGCCGGTGAGCAGCACGGTGAACAGGCCGGGGGCCAGTCCCAGGGCCCTGCGCGCGGCCTGCTTTTCCTCGGGCGAGCCGGAGAACTCCTTGCGCACCGGGATGCCGGTCTGGTGGATCTTCTCGGCGGGGACGCCTTTGTCGCGCAGCATGGCGGCGGAGGTCTTTTCCGGGCAGAAATAAGCGGTTACGCCGTTGACTGGCCAGTAGGCGTGCGCGCAGAAGTCGGTGATGACCGAGAACAGCGGCAACCTTGCCAGGCGCGAACTCTTGGTGATGAGCAGCGAAGAGAAGGCCTGGGTGGAGACGGCGGCCTTCACGCCTTTCTTGAGGAGCAGCGCGGCCAGTTTGCGCGAGGAGAACGGCAGGAGGGTTTCGCGGAAGGCGCTGGCGGCGAAGGCGACGAAGTCGTTGTCGTAGACGTAGTCCCACACGGCGGGGGTCTTGCTGAGCACCTGCAGGTAGGTGCGCGCCACGAAAGGTCCGAAGTCGGGGTAGACTTCCGAAAGGTCCACCAGGACGGGTTCGATGATGCTGGGCGGCAGGAATTCCGCTATGGCCTGCGCGGCGGCGTGGTGCCCGGAAGGCGCCGAACCGTAGATGATGGCCACTTTAAGCGGGTAGCCCTGCGCCGCGGTTTCCATCTCTTGATTATACAAATTGCCTCGTGGCGGGAAGTGGAAACGGGCTGGTCGTAAGGGTATGTGGTCGCCGGGTCTTCGCGCAGGCCTGAGCTTGCATAAGCGCGAAGGCCGAGCGAGGAGCGCGGCCACGGTGTGGCCGATAGCGTGCCCGGA
>JAMPXK010000038.1 GCA_023701245.1 Elusimicrobiales bacterium
GCGGCTGGAACGGCTGGAGCAGCTGCGCGCGCTGGAGAACGGCCTGCGCATTGCGGTCGCGGAAGTCCCGCCGCTGGGCCCGGCCATAGACGCGCCGCAGGACCTGCGGGCGGCCGAAGTCTACCTGGCAAAAAAGGCTGAAAAATGACGCGCTATATCTTCGTTACCGGCGGGGTGGTGAGTTCCCTGGGCAAAGGCATTACCGCGGCCTCCATAGGCCGCCTGCTCAAAGCCCACGGGCTTTCCGTCACCATAATGAAATGCGACCCGTACATCAACGTGGACGCCGGCACCATGGCCCCCTTCCAGCACGGCGAGGTCTTCGTTACCGACGACGGGGCGGAGACCGACCTGGACCTGGGCTACTACGAGCGTTTCCTGGGGATAGACACCGGCCGGGTAAATATAATGACCGCCGGGCAGATCTACCAGACCGTCATAGCGCGCGAGCGCGAAGGCGGCTACCTGGGCCAGACCGTGCAGGTGATCCCCCACATCACCGACGAGATCAAGCGCCGCTTCGTGAAGGCCGGCGAAGGTTCGGACATCGCCATCATAGAGATAGGCGGCACCGTGGGCGATATCGAGAGCCTGCCCTTCCTGGAAGCCGCCCGCCAGATGCGCCCGGACCGCATGCGCAACGACGTGCTTTACCTGCACGTCACGCTGGTGCCGTACCTGACCGCCTCCGACGAACTCAAGACCAAGCCCACCCAGCATTCCGTCAATAAACTGCGCGAGATCGGCATCGACCCGGACATCATAGTCTGCCGCGCCGAAAAGCCGCTCGCCAAGGACATCAAGAACAAGATCGCCCTGTTCACCAGCGTGCCCAAAGAGGCCGTCATCGACGCGCCCGATTCCCCCTCAATCTACGACGTGCCGTTCCTGCTCAAGAAGCAGGGCCTCGACGAGCAGATCATGATGCTGCTGCGCCTGCGCAGCGGCCGCTGGGACTTCGACGAGTGGACGGACTTCACGCACCGCCTGAAAGCGGCCTCCTGCGCCGCCCCCGTGCGCATCGCCATAGCCGGCAAGTACACCAAGCTCAAGGATTCCTATAAGTCCCTTACCGAAGCCGTGTTCCACGGCGCCATCGCCAACGGCGTGAAGGCCGAGTTCGACTACGTGGACGTGGAGGCGGAGGATTTCAAGGAACGCCTGGCCAGGGCCGACGGCCTGATAGTCCCCGGCGGCTTCGGCGACCGCGGCATCGAAGGCAAGATCGAGGCCGTGCGCTACGCCCGCGAGCACAAGCTGCCCTTCCTGGGCATCTGCCTGGGCATGCAGTGCGCCACCATAGAGTTCGCGCGCAACGTCCTGGGCCTCAAGCGCGCCCACTCCTCCGAGTTCGACCCCAAAACCCCCCACCCCGTAGTGGACCTTATGGCCGAACAGAAAGGGGTGAAGGACAAGGGCGGCACCATGCGGCTGGGCGCCTATCCCTGCGCCATAAAGCCCGGCACGCTGGCTGCCAAGATCTACGGCTCGGCCCAGATCTCCGAGCGCCACCGCCACCGCTACGAATTCAATTCCAAGTACGCCCCCCTCTACGAGAAGAAGGGGATGCGCGTCAGCGGCGTCAACAAGAAGCTGAACCTGCCGGAAATGGTGGAGATAAAGGCGCACCCCTGGTTCGTGGGCGTGCAGTTCCACCCGGAATTCAAATCCCGGCCGCTCATGCCCCACCCGCTGTTCTTCAGTTTTGTGGCGGCCTCCGTGAAGAATAAGAAGAAGCAGGGCTGAACCAAGGAGATCCTGTGACCAAACAGAAAGAAGTAAAGGCGGGCGGCGTGGTATTCGGCAACAGCAGGCCGCTGGTCTACATCGCCGGCCCCTGCGTCATAGAGTCTCCCGAGGCCTACGCCGCCGAGGCGGCGGTCCTCAAGAAGACCTTCGCCGCGCTGAAAACGCCTTTCGTGCTGAAGGCCTCTTTCGACAAGGCCAACCGCACTTCCCACCGTTCTTTCCGCGGCATCGGCATGGAGGCGGCACTGGACTTTCTCAAGGACCTTAAGAACCGCCTGGGCGTGACCCTGCTGGTGGACGTGCACGAGCCGGCCCAGGCCGCCCGCGTGGCGGAAGCCGCGGATATCCTGCAGATCCCGGCCTTCATGTGCCGCCAGACCGACCTGCTTTTCGCCTGCGCCGACACCGGGCGTGCCGTCAACGTGAAGAAAGGCCAGTTCCTCTCCCCCTGGGAGGCCGAGAACATCGTGAAAAAACTGGAGAGCCGCGGCGCCAAGGGCATCATGCTCACCGAGCGCGGCTCCTCTTTCGGCTACGGCAACCTGGTGGTGGACATGCGCTCGTTGGAGATCATGAAGGATTTCGGCTGCCCGGTCATCTTCGACTGCACGCACTCGGTGCAGCGCCCCGGCGGCCTGGGCTCGGCCACCGGCGGCGACCGCCGTTTCATAGTGCCGCTGGCCAAGGCCGCGGCGGCCCTCAAGATCGCCGGTCTGTTCTTCGAGGCGCACCCGCGCCCGGAAAAAGCGCTTTCCGACGGGCCTAACTCTCTCAGGCTGGATTCCGTGCGGCAGCTGGTAGGCGCGCTTAACCGCGTAGACCGCCTGGCCTCGGAACTGGAAGGCATAGTCTCGAAATAGGGGATAATATGAAATGCACCAATTGCGGCCAGGAAAACAGGGCCGCCCTTAAATTCTGCAAAAAATGCGGCGGCGACCTTACCCTGCCGCCGGCCTGGTTCCCGGACTGGCGCTGGCACCTTAAGGCGCTCAGCTGGATCTACCTGACGCTGACCGTGCTGTTCTTCTCCGTCAGCTGGCTGCTGCACAAGCTGCCGCCGCCCTACGACCAGCGCCAGATCCCCCCGGAAATGACGCCCTGGCTCAATCCCCACAAGGCGCCGGCCAAGTAATGACCGCCAAGGACGCGCTGATACTGAAGACCGCCCGCGGCGTAGTGGCCGCGGAAAGCCGCGCTGTCGCGGGCCTGGCCCGCGCGCTGGACGCCTCCTTCCTCAAGGCGGTGCGCCTCCTGGAGGGCTGCCGCGGCAAGGCCGTGCTGCTGGGCGTGGGCAAGTCCGGCCTTATCGCCCGCAAGATAGCCGCCACGCTGGCCTCCACGGGCACTCGCAGCGTCTACCTGCACCCGGTGGAGTCCCTGCACGGGGACCTCGGCATGATAGCTTCCGACGACGTGGCGGTGGCTTTTTCCTATTCCGGCGAGACCGAGGAGACCGCGAAGCTGCTGCCCATCCTGAAGAAGCAGGGCCTCCCGGTGATCTCCGTCACCAATAATCCCGACTCCCGCATGGCCCGCTATTCCGACGTGGTGCTGCGCCTGCACGTGAAGGGCGAAGCGTGCCCCATGGACATAGTCCCCACTTCCTCGACCACCGCCATGCTGGCGCTGGGCGACGCCCTCGCCGTGACCCTGATGACCCTCAAAGGGTTCGACAAGAGCCGTTTCGCCAGGCTGCACCCCGGCGGCAACCTGGGCAAGCTGCTGAACCTGCGGGTAGCGGACCTGATGCACAAAGGCCGCGCCAACCCGGTAGTAAAGCAGACCGCCACCCTCGCGGCGGCGCTCAAAGTGATGACCGCCACCCACGCCGGAGCCGTCTCCGTGACAGGCAAGGGCGGCCGCCTTACCGGCTACTTTACCGACGGCGACCTGCGCCGCTGCCTCCAGAACGGCCGCGGGGACCTCTCCGCCGGCATCTCCGGCGTTATGACGCGCGGCCCCCTCACCGTGCACCCGGATACCATGGCCATGGAAGCGGCCAGGCTCATCTCCGAGAAAAAAGTGGACAATCTGCCGGTCACCGACCGCCGCACGGGACGCCCCGTGGGCATAATAGACGAGCGCGACCTGCTCAAAGAGGGGCTTGGTTGAGAAAACTGGCCTTCTTCCTGCTGCCGGCCCTCCTGGCCGGCTGTTCCGGCGCCGACTCCAGGGAGGCGGCGCCCGGCGTCAGCCTGCTAAAGGATTTCTCCATAGCCGAGACCGCCGGAGGGCTCTCCAGCTGGCGGCTGGATTCCCGTTCCGCCAGGATGGACGAGAAGGCCGGCCTCATCCGCTTCGACAGCCCCAGGATCAAGTTCTACGACGCGGACAAGCCGTCCTCCGAGATCACTTCCCGCGCCGGGCTCCTGCGCATGCAGGAGAAAGCCGCGGAACTGACCGACGAGGTTCGGGTCAACTCCATGCGCGACGGCATGCAGCTGCACACTACCCGGCTTTTCTACAGTTCCGCCCGCGGCAAGATCTGGACCGACGAGGCCGTGACCATCTACAAAGGCCGGACCGTGATAACCGGCCGCGGCTTTACGGCCAACCCCGACCTCTCCCAGATCCAGATAGAGCACCAGGAGACCAGGGTGGCTTCCAAATGAGGGGCGTTCTTCTGCTGTGCCTGCTGCTGGCCGGCGCGCCCGCCCGCGCCCAGGAGGATTTTTTAATGGGCTCGGTGGTCAAAAGCGACAAGTGGACCATGGACCGCGCCAACGACCGGGAACTTTTCGACGGGAACGTCTCTTTCCGCAACCCCAAGTACACCCTCAAGGCCGACCACGCGCTTTACGAACGCGGCGCCCGCACCTGGGACATAAAGGGCGGCGTGTACATCCTGCGCGCTTTCGACGACAAATCCCAGGTGGAGGCCAATTGCGACTCCGCTAAATACCTGGAGGCCACGGAGGAAGCGTATATGACCAGGGGCCTCCTGCCCGTGCGCCTGAAGTATACCGACCCTAACGGCAAGGCGCTGCACGGCCGCTCGGACCGAGCCAAGGCGGAGAACCGGACGGGGCTGATGCATTTCGACGGGGCCTTTGCCCTCTCCACCGAGAACCTGGATATTTATTCCATGAAGGGCCTTTACGACAGGAACACCCAGACCTTCCTTATCCAGGAATCCACCCCCCTGGCCGTGGGCAAGCGCGAGGGCTACGATTTCGCCATCAATTCGGAGCGGATAAAGTTCTTCAGGGACAGCCGGGACATAAAGTTCTATAATAACGTGACCGGCTGGGTAAAGGACGACCCAGCCAAACCCTTCGCCACAAAATGAAACTGGAATGCAACCTGCTTGAGAAGAGTTTCGGCCGCCGCAAGGTGGTCAACGGCGTTTCCATCCATATAAATTCCGGCGAGGTCTGCGGCCTGCTCGGGCCCAACGGCGCCGGCAAGACCACCACTTTCCACATGCTCGTGGGTTTCCTGGAGCCGGAGTCCGGCAAGGTCTACCTGGACGGCCGGGATGTGACGAAAGAGCCGATGTTCCAGCGGGCCCGCGGCGGCATTGGCTACCTGGCGCAGGAACCCACCGTGTTCCGCGGGCTTACCGTTTCCCAGAACCTGGAAGCCATCCTGGAACGCACTACTCCGGACCGCAAGGCCATGCGCAAGCGCGTGGACGCCCTGCTGACCGAGTTCGGCCTGATGAAATTGAAGGACCAGAAGGCCTGGACCCTCTCGGGAGGCGAAAAGCGCCGGCTCGAAGTGGCCCGGGTGATGATCAACGACCCCAGGATCATCCTGCTCGACGAGCCGTTCGTGGGCATAGATCCCATAACCGTCAGCGACCTGAAGAAGATAATCCTTCACCTCAAGGAAAAAGGCATAGGCGTGCTGATAACGGACCACAATGTGCGGGAAACGCTTTCGATCACCGACCGCTCCTACCTCATCTACAGCGGCCAGATCCTCATAGACGGCAACGCGGACAAACTCCTCAACGACCCCAAAGCCCGCGAGCTCTACCTCGGCTGGGACTTCAAACTGTAAAACCGAAGTTGTTTTTTTCAGGGAACCGCGGCGCCGGGCGCCGCCGGGCGGCGCAATTCCCAGTGGATGGGCGCCGCCAGGCCGAGCGTGTACCCGTTCAGCCCGGCGCGCATGGCGCAGGCATGGGCCTCTTCGGGGCGCAAGGCGGCCTGGAGGGAATCCAGCAGCAGTTGGCGCTGCCGCGGGCTGGCGTCGGGCGACCGGCCGGCGTGGGCCTGTGCCTGCTCCAGAGTGTCGGGCCGGCGCAGGTCCCGCAGCAGCAGCCCCCCGCCGGGCCGGCAAAGGCGGGCGATCTCAAGAAAAGCCGGAAAGGGGTCCGGGAGGTGATGGAGGAAGTTGTTGGTGATGATGAAGTCGAAAGAGCGCGCCGGCAGACCGGTGCTCCTGGCGTCCGCGCGCAGAAAGGTCATCCTAGCCTCAAGGCCTTCTTGCCGGGCCCTGGCGGCCGCAAGCCGCAGCATTTCCGCGGAAAGGTCAAGGACGGTTACCCGCGCCAGGGGGATGCCGCGGCAGACCGCCGCGGAGATGTCCCCGGCCCCGCCTCCCAGGTCCAGCACGTTCCCGCCACGGCAGGAGAGTTCCCGCAGGGCGGCGGCAAAACCTTCTCCCGCCCGGGCCCGGTCAATGGAGGAATACTCCAGCGCGTCCGCCCCGGAGTCTATCACCTCATTTTCCAGTTTCCTTGCCAGCGTCATTGCTCCCCGCCGCTTAGCCGCGCATCCCGAACATCACTCCTGGTGATGGCACATGTGCCCGGCGGCTTCGTGACAACGAAGATTGATGCATCCCCCCTGGCACATTTCCTTATCGTCGAAAACCTCTGGAGCCAGCGGGTCCTTGCGGTTGACGGAATCCAGGAACCGGGCATGCAGACCGCAGGAACGGCAGGCTTCGGTGAGCGGGGCGCACAGCGGGGCATGAAGCTTCTCCCCGAAATATTGGTGTATAGCGTACGAGCCTTTCAAGGTAAGGAAGTTGGGGCCCTTAATGAAGACGGAGGCGCAGGGATACGTCGACAGGTCTGGATTCACGGTCAGCATCATCCCGTAACCGCTGTCTGAAGTGTAAGTAAGCGGGCAGCGGCTGAAAAAAATGAACTTTGAGTACTTTTCCAGCTTACGGCGCTGCTCGGGCGAGAAAAGGCACATCGGGACCGGGCGGTACAGGAAGAACGGCACGTAAGACTTAACGCAGCTCTGGAGCATGCCGTAAACCCTGTCAAAAAAGGATTCGGCCACATCGGAAGGAACAAAGGCCGAATTCTGGTCCGAAAAAGCCGGCAATTCCAGGCTTACACGTATATAGAGAGGGAGGTATTCCTTCAGGTCCGCGTACAAGGTCCGCATTTCCTCTTCGCCGTGCGACTGCTCCAGGATGTAGGAGAAGCTGAACGGTATATTGTTGCTGCGCAAGTACTCCAGGTTCTTGCGGAAGCGCGCTTTCTTGGCGGCATCCATATTGAAATAGGCGCTGTAATTTATGGCGACGTCCCGGACGAACCGCGGGTCGAACTTGCGGGCGACCTCGTCGGAATAGAGGTTATTGGTGGGCATCGCCACCTCAAAACCATTGCGGTAGCTGAGGTCCAGGATATCGGTGAAATTCGGGTTGATGGTAGGTTCTCCCCCCAGGAACCGCAGGCGTCTCCAGCCATAAAGGCGGCAATGCTCCACCACGCGCCCGAAGTTCTCCAGGGTCATGTCGCCGCCCATCTCCTGCGCCAGGCCTCTCGCATAACAGGCCTTACAGGAGAGGTTGCAGTTGTAGGTGAGACAGACGCGCAGCACGCGGCGGAAAAGCGGCAGCATTATGTCGGGGTTGCGCATGCATCTTACTACCATCCGCTGCAGCAGGAGCTGCGCGGCCGCAGGCTCCCCGGCCCCTCCGATGCCGAAAATGCGGCGGAATAGATCCGAGCGCAGGACCGGCACTATAACGCGGGGACGCCACTGGGAGAACCACAAGCGGGTAAACTTGAAGGTAAGCCACAGGGCCGCCCGGTCCTGCCACTTTGAGAACATTTTTGTGGTAAATCGCATGAAGTCCCTGTCCTTATTCCTTTTGTTTCAGGAAGTCGGCCGCCCGCTTGATAAAATTAAAAGGCTTAACTTCCTCCTGTATGCGCGTCTTCCAGTTCTCGAGCGTCTTGACCTTATGCTCCACGGTATAGTTAATAAAAAACTGCCGTGAGGGCCGGTAAAAATCGTTCTCGGTAAGGTGCCCGTCCGCCAGGACCTTGCGGTAAAGCTCCGTGCCGGGAAAGACCGAGAGCGGGCGGACATAAAGGGTGTGCATGTACTTGCGTATCCCCTTGAGCACCTGGATGGTTTTCGTGATGGTAGCGTCGCTCTCCCCGGGGTAGCCCACCAGGACATGGACTCCTACCTTTATCCCCGCCTTGTGGGACAATTCCACGGCCGCCAGGATCTGCTCCAGGGTTTCGCTCTTATTTATGGTATTGAGGATCTCCGGGGCCCCGGATTCAAGGCCGTAGAGAAGATAGGAGCAGCCCGCATCTTTCATCATGCGCAGGGTGTCCCGGGTCACCATGTCCGCCCTGGCATTGGTGGCCCAGTTGACGCGTATCTTCCGCTTTATGAGTTCGGCGCAGAGGGTACGGGAGAGCTCTCCTCCCACCGGGAAAGCGGCGTCCTGCAGGAAGATATTGTCGTAACCGTATTTTTTATGAAGCAGTTCGAACTCATCGGCTACGTTGATCCCCGAGCGGCTGCGTGCCCTATTGCCGCAGGTGATCTGCACCGCGCAGAACTGGCAGCCGAAATCACAGGAACGGGTGGTAAGCACCGGCGCCCAGCGGGCGCCGGTAAACCGGTCCCTTATGAACTGGCTGACGACGTTGAAATTCCCCGGCTGGAATTTGCGGTAGCTCTTGAGGTCGAAAAGGTGGAAAGCCGGGAAGGGCACGGTGTCGAGGTCCTCGATATAGCCTCGGGGCGGGGTCCTGAGCACACGCCCCCCCTCGTTGAACGCAATACCCTTGACCTCGCTCAGGGGCCGGCCGTCGCGTATGGCGTTCACTAGTTCCGCCGCGGTCAGTTCCGCTTCTCCTATGGCCACCGCCGTAACTCCTGGGATGGCGGCGAGTTTATCCGCCATGACCGTGGCAAAGGGTCCGCCCAGGAGTAATTTCGCCCTTGGGTAGCGCCGGGCGACGAGCTCGATGAGGTCATGGACCCCGGCCCGGCTGGGAAAAATACAGGTAATCCCGATGATGTCGTAATCGGCGGCGCCAAGCACCGGAAAAATAGCGTTCCACTTCTGGAGATAGAGGTCGGAGATCGTTACCTGATGGCCGTCCTTTTCCAGCATGGACGCGATGTAGCCTATTCCCAACGGAGGGAAAAAGCGCGGGTGCACACCAGGGGGATAAACGGTGCCCCTGGGGCAGGGCGGCATAACAAGCAGGACTTTCATAGGCGCACCTGTTCGCGGGGAGACATTTTCCGATATGCGGGCATAAAATCTAATCAGAGCTCAATACAGGCAGAATTCCCCCGCCAGTTCCAGTTTTTTGTCCAGGTCCGGGGTCTCGTACCTGTAATAATCCGGGAAGAGCAGCGGGTATTTGCGGATAAGCCGGCCGCAAAGGGCGGCCACGTGGGAAGCGGCCACCACCGTGCGCACGCTGGTCACGTCCCCGGGGATACAGATCCTGTCCGCGGCCGCGTCTGCGTAGAAATCGGCGGCGCCGGCTACGCCGGCCCGCAGGGCGTCCGGCCGGTAGATGGCGCTGGTCTTCTCCGGCAGGAAAAGCCGGTCCTTGTATTTTTCGAAGAAGGCCGTATCCGGGTAAGGCTCCAGCCAGCGCACCTGCACTTCGCAGCCCAGCTCGGCCTTGAGGTACTGCCTGACCTTCAAAGTCTCCTTGAAATCTTCCAGCGTTTCGAACGGGAAGCCCCACATCATCCCCGGCTCCACGGTCCTGAAATAAGCGGCGGACTTCTTTATAACGGCCAGGCCGCCGGCCAGGTCGAACCCGCTCTTGATGCGGCGCAGCACGTTATCGCTGCCGGACTCCAGCCCGTAGAAGACGGCTTCGCAGCCGGCGTCGCGCATGGCGGCCATAAGTTCTTCGTCTATGCGGTCCAGGCGTACCAGGCATTCCCACTTCAGACCCAATGCCTCCGCCTTCAGGCGGCGGCAGAGTTCCAGCGTGCGCTCCCGGTCCATGATAAAAGTGGCATCGCCGAAGAAGACGTACTTGACGCCATAAGTGCCGGCCAGCAGGCGCAGTTCCCGCAGGACGCTGTCTATTGAGCGGTACCGCACTTCCTTGCCCCAGAAGGCGCTCAGGCTGCAGAAATGGCAGCCGTAGGGGCACCCGCGCGAGGTGATGACGGTAGGGACCTCGTATTGCCCGAAATCCATGCTCCCGTAGGCCGGCAGCGGCAGAGCGTCCAGGTCGCGTATCGGCGGGCGCGCGGGGCCGCGGCTGACGACGCCGCCCTCGCGGTAAGCCAGCCCGGCCACCCCGGCCAGGTTCTTTGCCCCGCGGCGGGCCAGCTCCACGATCGTCTCTTCCCCCTCCCCGAACGCCACGGCGTCGATAAAATCGAATTCCTCGCAGAGAGCGGACGCCAGCGGCGCGGGGCCGCCCCCGCCTAGGACCACCTTAACCGCGGGGAACCGGCGCTTCAGTTCCCGCGCCGCCTCCAGCACGAAAGGCAGGTGGACCGAATGGCAGCCTATGCCCACCACCGGGGCCGGGGGGCCGACAAGGGCCAGGAAACGGTCCAGTTCGTCCTGCAGGGAAGTGCCCTGCACCAGGAAATGCTCGTGGAAATCGGCTTTAAGACCGGCCCGCTCCAGCGCCGCTATGAGGTAGAGCATCCCGGCGGAATTGCGTTCGAAGAGCACTTTCCCGGCGAAACTCTTAGCGATGGACAGGTTGACGAGCGTGATGTCTGCCATAAACTCAACTAGGGACTATCCGGTTCACCAGTCTTATCTTCTCCGGCAGGTCGGGCGTCTGGTAGCGGTAAAAATCAGGGAAGAGCAGCGGGTTGGCGTCCACGATATCGGCGGCCATGGAATACACGTGCGAATGCCCTATCATGCTGCGCAGGCTGATAGTGTAGTCGAACTCGCCGCAGTCGTCTATGGTGGAAAGCACCTGCGCCCGGCTCTGCTTGCGGTCATAGATGGCCGACAGCCCCTCGTGCCGCACCAGGGAATCCTTGTACTTGTTGAAATACGCGGTATTGGCGAAAGGCTGGAACCAGGTGAGCTGCACCACGCACTTCAGCTCGTTCTTGAGGTAATCGTGCACGGCTATGGTCTGCTTCAGGTCCTCCAGCGTCTCGAAGGGGAATCCCCACATCAGGCTCACTTCCACCCGGGGGAAGTATTTGCGGTTGCGCCGGATCTTTTCCAGCCCGTCGGCGACGGTAAAGCCGCCCTTTATCTGCTTGAGTACGGCGTCGCTGCCGGTTTCCAGCCCGAAGAAGATGGTCTTGAAATTGGCGCCCACCAGCAGGCGGCACATCTCTTCGCTGACCATGTCCAGGCGGCCGTAACACTTATATTCCAGTTTGACGCGGTTCTTCTTCACCGCGGCGATGAACTGCAGCAGGCGCTTCTTGTCGAACATGAAGCAGGGGTCCGCGAAAAAGACGGATTTAACGCCCTTGGCCTGCAGGACCTTGAGTTCTTCCACCATCTTGTCGGCGGAGCGGAAGCGGATCTTCCCTTTCCAATAGGCGCTCAGGCTGCAGAAGGGGCAGCTGAACGGGCAGCCGCGGGCCGACATGGCCATAGGCTGCGGATAACGTTTTACGTCGAGATATTTATAGGCGGGCAGGGGCAGGGTGTCGAGGTCCGTAACGGCCGTCTGCGGGCCGGTGCTCTTTACGCGCCCGCCCTCGCGCAGCATCAGCCCGGGGATCTTCGCCAGGCCCTTGCCGCCGGCCAACAGTGCTTTTACGACCTTGGGCAGGCTGATCTCCGCCTCTCCCACCACCACCAGGTCTATTTCCGGGAATTTTTCCATCAGGGGTTTGGCCACTATGGAGGGACCTATCCCGCCCAGGATCACCGTTTTGCCGGGGAAGTCTTTCTTTATGGCCTGCACGGCCTTTACGGCAAAAGGCAGGTGGATGGCGTGGCAGCCAATGGCCACTATGCCCGCGGATTTGGAGAAAAAAGTTCTGGCCGCGGCCAGCTCCCTGGCCGGTCCCTTTTCAAAATCCAGGAAATACTCGCGAAAATCCACTTTAACGCCGGCCTGCTCCAGGCAGGCGGCCAGGCTGTAGATGCCGACCGTGCTAAGAAGGTTTACACGCTTGCCGTCATACGTGGTCTTTGAGGCGATGTTTACCAGTGTTATGTCCATAATTGATTTCCTGTATCACGCGGCGTGCGCGCGGTGTCGCTACCGAGCGGAAGAACGCCAGGACCGCGGCCCTGTATTTCCCGCTTTCGGCTTCTTTGATGGCCCCGGGCAGCGCCTGGCGCAGCCAGCTGAAATGTTCGCGGCGCGGGGTGGAAAAATTGAGGCGGAGGTAAGAGGAGGGAGCTGTGTCGCCGAGCCCGTCCGACGGGTAAACGGCGCACTTCCGCTTAAGGAGGGCGACGGTCAGTTCCTGGCAGCTGGCCTTTATCCCGGAGGTGTCCACACAGCCGAAGAAGCCGTAACGCGGGCGCGCCATGAACTTGAGCGGCGCGACCGAGGAGATCACCTCGCGCAGGATAGAGAAATTGGCGCGGAGGGTCTTTTCGCAGCGGCGCAGATAGCCGCGGTCCTCCAGCGCGGCCAGCGCCGCCAGCTGCATGGGCATGCTCAGATTGATGCGGGTCACGGCGCTTTTGGCCGCCAGGACCGCTTCCACCAGCGCGGGCGGGCCGCCCAGAAAACCGATGCGCAGCCCGGCCAGGCCGAAGCCGTGGGACAACCCGGCGATGGTCAGCACGTTCGCCGCTCCCTTTTTTGTCAGGCAACTCATAGGATAATGCCTGGCCGCAGGGTCCAGCCGGTGAAAGCCGTGAGTGGCATTGTTGATGAGGAGTATGCCCCGGCGGTCCGCTATGGCGATAAGCTGTTCCAGCTCCCGCCTGGTCTGCACCGTGCCGAAAGGGTTTACGGGGTCGCAAACGATCAGGGCTTTCGTCCGCGGCGTAATGGCCTTCTCTACCGCCCCCGGGGCTACCCGGTACCCGTCTTCCGCGCGCAGGGGGATGCGTTTTACTTTTCCCCCGGCCAGCAGTACTGGCGGTTCCAGGAAAAAATACCCCGGGTCGGTGATGATCACTTCTTCGCCGGGGTTCACG
Organism: Elusimicrobiales bacterium; assembly: GCA_023701245.1. Lineage (GTDB taxonomy): Bacteria > Elusimicrobiota > Elusimicrobia > Elusimicrobiales > UBA9959 > UBA9959. The sequence continues at coordinate 13,042 of JAMPXK010000038.1, forward strand.
AACGCCGAAACGGCGTAAGCGAGCGCGGCCTGGACGCCCTCGGTGGCCATTATCTCGAAGTCCGGGCCGCACTCTCTGCGGAAGACGACCCGCGCTGCCGCCGCCTTGAGCCGCGGGATTATGTTGGGCGGATAATAGGTCAGGTCCCGCTGCGTTACCGCCTCTTTGAGCGCCGTAAGCACTCCGGGCGGCGGGCCCATGTGGAAGTTAAGCGGCCCGAAATCCGCCCACTTGTCGGGGTCCAGGTCGAGGCGGCCCTGGTCGAAAACCTGTGAATAGTCCAGCCCGAGGATACCGATGGCGGTGCGGTAATGAAAAAAATTCCCCACCAGCTGGTGACTGGAGAAAAGGGCCTTTGTCCTGCCGGCTAAAAAAGGCGAGCCGGCTTTGTTCCTGGCGGTGGAAAGGCAAGCGTATGAAAAATTATCTTTCTTCGTAAAAAGCACGCTCCCGCCGCTATGCGCGGCGTTCTAATATATATAAATTAGCATATTGCCTTGGGACATGGTAAGTGTCCCCGCGGCAGACCCTTAACCGGGCACGGGATTTAATGATATTATTGGACAGCGGCCCGTGCCGGGACGGGCCGGGAATGGCATTATGCTGTCACACCCTCTCAAAAAAACAATAGCGGTCCTTCTGCTTGCGGCTGCCCTGGGCGGGGCCTGGCTGGCGCTGAAGAACTCGCCTCCCCCCGCCGGCGAAAGTTGTGATAAGAAACTGGCCGAAGTCGTCCTGATCCAATTCCCCGGCATAAAACACTCCGTCAAGCGGGAAGAGGTAGAACAAAAATTCCGCGACCTGGACTCCTACTTGCGAGAACTTTCCTACGGCAAAGTCTGCCTCTCCGCCAAAGTCACGGAGAAATGGTACACGATGCCGCAGCCTCTCTCCGCCTACAAGGTCGGCCCCGGCACAAAGGCCTCCGGCAGAAGGCCGGTAGCCCGCCTCCTCCGCGACGTGCTGGCCGCCGCCGCCGGGGAGGTGGCCTTCGACAGGACACCGCACATATTCTTCTACCTGGGAGCCACCCGTAAACAGTTCGGCGCGGCCGCCATGTACGCGTATTCCGGCGCTCCCGGCCTCGACCCCGGCAGGGCACTCACCACACCCGACGGCAAGCAGGTTACGGGACAGATATCCATTCTTAACTCCCACGCTTTCCTGGGGAACCTTGCGCATGAAACCCTGATACACCTGGGCGGCAGCCGAGACGGGAAACTGGTGCTCCCCCCCCTCAATGACCGCACCCGGAAAGGTAAAGTCGCAGGCAATGCCAGGGACTCCTTCGTGGCATCTCTCGTCTACATGGGCTTCTGGGACACCATGTCCTGCCATTGCTACAAGTGCGTCACCGAGCCCGCGGTAGGGCTTTCTTCCTGGACCAGACTTCGCCTTGGCTGGCTGGACCCCAAAAAGGTCCGTACCGTAGACCCGCGCAAAGAGACGGAAGTGCTCCTGGCCCCTCTTGGCGACGGGGCTGGGAAGACCCTGGCCGTAAAGATCCCTCTCTCGCCGCAGACCTATTATCTGCTCGAGAACCGTCAGCCTATAGGTTACGACAAGAACCTTCCGGGCAAAGGCGTGCTGCTGCTCTATGGGGACGACGGAGTGAGAGAATGCGGCAACGGCCTGGCACCGGTGCGCCTGGTGGACGCCAACCCCGCCACCCCGCACCTCAACGGCGCGGCCTTCTCCCCGGAAGGGCAGTCGGAATTTATAGATGCGGACCGCGGACTCCGGATAGAATTACGGGAGTTCCTCAATGGAAGTTACCGGATAAAGATAGGCCCCTATTCCTGGGCGCGCTAAACCGCGCCCCGGGTCTTTTTCTCCAGCCAATCCCCGAATTTAGAGAAGAAAGCGTCCCTGGCCGGCCGCTCATGCAGCACGGTGAAAAAGACACCGTGCTGCAGCAATTCCTCGAGGTTTGAGAGTTCCCCTACCTGACGGGATACGCCTCCCTCCGGAGGGTGCTGGCGGGTGAGCGGGAAATTCCGCATATTCCCAGTCGGGCAGCCCAGGTCGGCCGCCAGCAGTTCCTCCTGCGTGAAAGGCGCTCCGTCCCTTACCAGCACAGTGAAAAATTGCAGGACCGGGCTGGCTTTCTCCGGAAGCACCGGGACCTTGAACGCGGCGGGGAATCGGAGGAAGAATTCCTGGTATGCGTCCAGACTTTCACGCCCCACGGCGGGAGTTACTTTCCAACTGCAGTTTTTCTTTGACAGGAGCAGTCCCCTGTCGTGCACGCCGACATTATCGGCGCCTCTTCCGGAGTTCCATATGGCATCGGCCGTGCTGCCCACGGCAGGTTGCCGCGTAAGGTGGATCCCGTCGAAAAAGCCGCGCAGGTTTTCGTCCCGGGAAAGGGCCAGGCTCCAGGCGGCAATGGATTTTTTGGGGAAGATAACGCCGAAATCTCCCGACGTGCCCAGGCGCTTTCCGTCGTATGTCCCGGCCATGCCGAAAGCGGTTGAAATCTCTATAAGGGGGATTTTATTTCCGGCGCAGAACTCTAGTACCTGATCCAGCCGGCAGCAGGTGTTGGCGGCGTGCGCCACCAGCACCGCGCGCGTACGCGGACTCAGGGCTTTCTGCAGCTGGGCCGGGTCAAGCGCATAAGTATCCGGGGCGAGGTCCACCAGGACCGGGGTCAGCCCTAGGGCACCGATGCCCCGCATTGCCCACTGCCAGGAGATCGGAGAAAGGATGATCTCATCTCCAGGGGTCAATGCCCGCCCTCCGGGCCTCATGGACGCTCCGTTCAAAACGGTCAGGAAAGCCATCTTAACGGAAGAACAGATCGCCAGCGGTCCTTGGTGGCCAAGAAGCTCTCCCCAGGCGGTTCTGGCCGTTTGATAGTCGTTCTCGGAAAAAGCCTGCGGCTGCGAGCCCGGGGGCGTGGCCCGCGCGGTCTCCCGCGCCGCTCGTTCCCAAGCGGCGTTCTCCCTGTCCATGGCGGAGACCAGCCAGGCCTGGCGTTCCCTCTCGTTGACCTGCCTTGCTTCGTCCACAAGGGAAAGCATCTCCTGCCTCACTTTGGCCAGGCCCGCTTCCACGTTCTGGCGTATTTCATCCTGCAGGGAGGGCTGAAGCGCCGCGCTCCGGTTCGCACAGGATTCCTGAGCGGCCCGGCGCTGCTCTTCCATAAAAGACCTGAGCTCCGGGGCCAAACGCCGCACTTCCGCGTCGATAATATCCCTGGTAGCCCTGTCGGGGAAAGGGCCGGCTCCCTGTCCGTCCGTGAACAGCGCGGAAGCGGCGCTGCTTTCGGCTTCGGTGCGCGCGCTCAGTTCCATGCGGAGGCGGCGGGCGGCCGCGCCGACCATTTTGCGGACATGGTTCTGGGATACCTGGGCGTGGCCTGGCCGGGCCAACTGGGCGGTACTATCCCCGGAAGCCCCCATATCCTTCACCATCAGCCTGACCGCCTCGGCGCTGTCCCCGAGAAAGGCCATCCTGCCCGCGTTAAGGTACATGGCCCGCGGGCAGAGGGCCTCTATCAGCTGCAGGTTATGGGAAACTATTATGAGGGTCTTACCCCTGGCCTTGAAGTCCTGGAAGGTCTTAAGACACTTGGCCTGGAAGTTGCGGTCCCCGACCATCAGCATCTCGTCCACCAGCACCAGGTCCAGGTCGGTATGGACCGCCGCCGCGAAAGGCAGGCGCGCGGCCATGCCGCTGGAGAGTTCCCCGTACTTGGCGTACAGATAATCTTCCAGCCCTGAAAAAGCGATCATCTCCGGCAGGCGCCGGCGATACTCGCTTTTGCCCATTCCCAGCAGGGCCGAGCAGAGAGAGAAATTCTCCAGCACCGTTAGGCGCGGCTGCAGGGCGGCCCCGATCCTGAAGAAGCAGTTGGTCTTGCTCGTTACGCGGCAGACGCCCTCTGTAGGGGTCAGGATCTGGGAGAGCAGCAGCAGGAGGGTGCTTTTGCCGGCCCCGTTAGGGCCTATCACACCGAGCGTCTCCCCCCGGTCCAGTTTGAAACTGACATGGCGCAGCGCCCAGAGTTCCCGTTCCTCGGTGGAACCGTTTATGAGGCGCCGGGTGGTAGCGAGGAAATTCTCCTTGCTATGGCCGGAGCCGATCCTGAACATCTTCCCCAGATCTTCAACTTCGGCCACCGGCCCTGAGGGCGAAAATTTCATAAGCGTAACCTTCCTTACCAGCCTGTCCGCGCGGCGCCGGGTGCGCCTACTCCATCAGCTTATCCATGATGCGGTATTCGAACTTGCGCAGCGCCAGCATGCCAGCGCCAAACAGCAGGGCGGAGAACAGCGCTACCCCGGCCAGGGCGCCGGGATTAGGCAGGGCGCCGTCTATGAGGCAGCCGCGGGCCGCTATTATGATGTGCGTGACCGGGTTGAGGTAGAGCATAGGGCGCAGGTGCTCGCCGATGACGCTCAACGGGTAAAAAACCGGGGTCACGTAGAACATGGTCATCATTAGCACTTCCCAGATACGTTCCATGTCCCGGTACTCGGCGGCCAGTATGGGCAGCAGCAGCGAGACCCCCGCCGCCAGTAGCAGCAGCGTAGCGACTATGAAAGGCAGCAGCAGCCAGGCCGGCTTGGGCAGGACCCCTATGAAAGGCAGGAAAACCAGCAGTACCGCCGTCTCCAGGAGGAACGAATACAGCACCGCGGCTACCGTGGAGAAGACGACTATCTCGCGCGGAAAACGGAAATTGCGCAGGATGGAGTAGCGCCGTGCCAGGCTGGTAAGGGCGGAACTGGTGGACTTCTGGAAGAAATTCCAGAACAGCAGCCCTATCAGCAGGTAGGCACCGTAATTCTCCACCAGGTGCCCCATCCATTTCACAAAGACCACGTACAGCACCGCGAACATCAGCGCCGGATAAAGAAGGGTCCACAGAAAGCCCAGGAAGGTCCCCTGGTCCCTGAGGCGGAATTCGGTTCCGGCCATCTCGCGCAGCAGGTCCAGGTAGGCTCCTATGCGCCGGCGGGTGTCATGTCGGATGATCATTCTTTTCCCGGCCTTGCGGCTTTGACTGAGAGGTCCGTGGGCTTCCCGGCCAGGAAGGCCGCAAGATTATTTGCGCACTCGCCCCCGAAACGCAGTTCGGATTCTTCGGTATTGGAGGCCCAGAAAGGCAGGGTGGGGTACAGCTGGACGTTTGGCAGCCCCGCCAAAGGGCCCTGCTCCACGCCCAGAGGCACTTCCAGGGCCGCGCCGGCTATCATTCCCTTCTGCAGCGCCCGCTGTAAAGCGCTCTCATCGACTCCCCAGTGACCCACCCTCACGAAAAGGCATCCCGGCTTCATCTGCGTAAAAGCGTCCATGTCAAAAACGATGCGCCCGCGCGGCGGGAGTATGGAGAGTATCATGTCGCTGGAGGCCAGCAGGGAGTCGAGATCCACGAAAGAAGTAAAACGGTGGCGGAAGAACCTGGAAAAGAGCCGGGGAGCCTTCCATTTTGGCGCCAGCACGTTCATTCCCAGGGCCGAGCCCAACCGGGCGATCCGTGGTCCAAAACTACCGTACCTGACCAGGCCGAGCGTCTTGCCGCGGAGTTCTACTCCTCTTCCCAGCGCCATAGCCCTGGCCTGGGCCGCAAGGGCAGGCCCGGGGTGCAGTGAAGGAGAGCAGGCTATCTTGCGCGCCAGAGAAAGGAGAAGGGAAAAGGCGTATTCGGCCAGGGCGGGCACGGAATAACGCTGACAGGTCGCCACGCTGATGCCGTACGACGCGGCCTCCTCGGGATCCACTGAGGCTCCTGCCGGCACGGCCAGTATCCGGCACTTCTTCAAACGAGGAAGGAAATCCTGGGGCAGGTGCTGCTGCCAGAGAGTGGAGAAACAGACCGCCTCGGCGCTTTGGGCCTCGCGCAAAGCTTCTTCAAAAGAACCCGCATCGGGGTACTGAAGGACCTCGCAACCCTGCTTCTCGAGCATGAGGCGGTGACGCTCCGGAAAACTAACGCCCAGCCCGACAATTCTAGTCTTCTTCTCCATACAGTTCCCTCTCTGCCGATGGGGATACATTATAACATTCTGCCGGCGCGGCTCAAAGGATCCGGGGCTTTGAAGTCCCCGGAGTTCAGCCAGGCGGCGTGGCGGCTGCCGCCGCGGCACTTCCCGGCGTAAAAACAACCGCCGCAGGCCTGCGGCAGCAGTTCCCCGGAGCGGACCGAGCGGCTGAAAGGGCTGTCCCAGGCGGCGCGCAGGTCGCGGCTATCGCCCAGGTCTACGTCCATGTAGTAACCCGGTTTGCAGAATCCGCGCGGGTCCACCACGAAACGGTTGTTGCCCTCGGCGAGCACCGAACCCAGGGCTACGGCGTTGACTTTGTCTTCCTCGTAAAAGCAGAAAGGCAGCGGGTTGGCGATGTGCGCGGCGCTCCCGCCGGCCAGGCGGCGGTCCAGGAGTTTGTTCACAAGCAGCCGCAGGTCCGACGCTTCGGGGGCCTTTCCTTTCACCTGTACCGGGCGGTAGAATTCCACCCGGTCGGCCTGCAGACTGTCGACTACCCGGAATACCCGGTCCAGGTTGTTGACGACCGCGCTGGTGGCGCAGATCCCCACCCTGAGAGTCTTTACCCCCGCCGCCCGCAGGGCCCTCGCCGCGGTCACGGAAGTCTCAAATGAGCCGGGGCACCCGGACTCGGCCTCGTCGCTGACGGCGTCCCAGCCGCGCAGAGAGACCAGCACGTTGTCCGCCCGGGAGCAGAGCGCCCGGGCCCTGGCCGGGTCCCCCAGGCCGTAACCGTTGGTATTCACCCAGACGGCGAGTTCTTTTGACCTGGCGTGATCCATAAGTTCCGGCAGATCCCCGCGCAGCAGCGGTTCTCCGCCGGTAAAGCGCAGCCTTGGCACGCCCCAGGCGGCCAGCTGGTCCGCGATGTCCCGCACGGCGGCGGCCGAAAGCCCCGGGACCATGCCGCGCCGGGCCGGCGCCCCGGAGGCGAAAGTGTTCTGGTTGAAGCAATAGTGACAGGAGAACTGGCAGCGCGCTTCGGCCTCCAGCATGACTTCAAGCGGCCGGTCCGGAATAAAAGCCCTCGGCCCGCGGGCCAGGGCGTAGGCGCGGTATTGCACAGGGTATCCCGCGCAGTTCCCGTCGAGGCGGCAGGCGGCGCAGGCCGGCGGTTTGAACCGGGCGGCCGCGTCCCCGTTGCGGACCAGGTATTCATAAAAAGGGAGCCTGTCGCCTAAAAAACAGTAAGGCACTCCCTCAAGGACCACCCTGGCGGCCGAAAACCGTTCCAGCAGTGGCACCAAACCGTTCTTTAAAATTTCCGGCGCCGGCAGAACCGCCCCCCCGTTCTGGAGGTGCAGACAGACTTCACCGCCGGCCCCGGACGGCGGGGCCCCGGCGCCAAGAAGGGCTTCTGTTATCGGGATTCTGCCATGGGATAGCATGATAAAAACTGCGGCGCTCTCAGGTAAAAGTCTCCAGGTGAGTGTGAAGGCCGTGGCTGCGGATATGCTTCATGGCCAGGGCGTGCTGGGCTTCGGCCTTGGAGGTCTGGCCCATAAGGTAGTAGAGTTGGGACAGCGAAAGCAGAGTGAGCGCCTCGCCGCGCGGCTCGGAGCGTCCCCGGAACAGTTCGGCGGCCTTCCTGTAGTTCTTCAGGGCGGCGGCGAAGTCGCCGTTCTTGCGCCGGATCTCTCCCATCCCCCACTCCACGAAACCCAGGTCCGCCCAGTCGGCGAGGGCGGAATAGAGTTTATGCGCCCGCTCGTAGCCGGCAAAGGCCTCCTGCAGGCGGCCCAGTTGGCGCAGCACGTTGGCCGTGCCGCATTCGGCGTAGGCCTTGGCGAAAGCGTCGTCGGTCTTCGCGAAGAGACGGCGCGCCCGCACATAGCAGTCCAGGGCGCGGCCCATGAAACCGGCTACGCGCAGTATACCGCCCAGGCCGAACAGGGCGTAGCCGGCGGCGGCCTCGTCCTTGTCCTTATTTGCAGCCTTGAGCGACTCCTCGAAAGCGGCTATGCCCTCGGCGTAGCGCCCCTGCAGGCGGTAAAGCCCGCCGAGCGCCCACAAGGAGAAAGCCGCGCCGGAATGGTCGCCGGCCTTGCGGTAACCCTTATGAAGTTTCTCAAGGAGGGCAGCGGCTTCGCTCAGGCGGCCTACCAGGCGCAGGGCCAGGGCCCATTCCAGCTCGGCGTCCACCCGGTAAAAGTCCTGGTGTTTTGAAAGTCTCAGAGCTTCCTTGGCGGCGGCCAGGGCCTTCTTTTCATTGCCCAGCGCCCGGTGGCAGCGGGCTTCGCCGAGGAAGGATTCAAGAAGAAGCTCCTTGTCCCCCCGCGCGGCCTTTCTGGCGGCGGAGAAGGCGGTTATCGCCTTGGCGAAAAGGCCGAGGCCGCGCAGGGCCTCGGCTTCCAGGTACAGGGGCCGCGCTTCGCGGGCGGTGCGGGCCTTCTTAATGGCGGCCAGGGCCTTGGCGAATTCTCCGGCGTCCAGCAGTTCTTCTATTTTTTCCAGGTTCATATATCCTTTTGGCGCAGAGCCGGCCCAAGGGGCACGCGGCGCACAGCGGCTTGGTCTTCCGGCAGAAATCTTTACCCAGCTTCACCAGCAGGGCGTGATATTCATTATACACTTTTACGTCGGGCGGCATCTCCCCCTCGAACAGCTCTTTCCAGGCGTCATAGGAAAGCCCCCGGGGCAAGCCCAGGCGCTCCCCTATCCGGCGGGTATAGGCGTCGATCACGAAGGAAGGCTTGCCGGCGACGTACAGGACCATACAGTCCGCCGTCTCGGGGCCCACGCCTTTATAAGAAAGGAGTTCGGCGCGCAGCTCCCGCGCGCCTGCAGAAGAGAACCAGGCGCCGAGGCCTTCCGGGTGCTCCCTCAGGAACCGCACGCAGAATCCCTTCACCCGGCGCGCCTTCTGCCGGAAGTAGCCGCTGCTCTTGACCGCGCGCTCGAGCCGCGGCAGCGGACAGGCGGCGAGCGTCCCTGGTGAAAGCAGACGCTCGCGGGCAAGTTCGCCCAGGGCTTTTTTTACGTTGGCCCAGGCGGTATTCTGGGTAAGGATGGCGCCGACGCAGATCTCGAAGGCTCCCCGCTCGTCGGGAGGCAAGAAGCGTCCCGGGGCGTAAACGGGAAAGGCCCCGCCGGGCGGAGTTACCGGCCACCAGCCTTGCGGGCCGAAAGCCTTGTGAAGTATGGAATAGGCCCGCTTCAGGCCTGGGGAAGCAGCCGCTTTATTTCCCGGAGCAGGTCTTCCAGGTTGTACGGCTTTTTCATGAAGTTTCTGGCGCCGCATTGTTTGGCCTTCTCTATGCTCTCCGGGTTGTCCAGTGTGGAGATGATCAGGATGGGGATATGCCGCGTGAGCCCGTCGCGCATCAGGGAATTGCAGACGTCGTAGCCGTTAAGCTTCGGCAAAAGGAGGTCCAGCAGGATCAGGTCCGGCTTCTCGCGGCGGGCCAGGGCCAGGCCGGCCACGCCGTCGGCGGCGTGCAGTACCGTATGGCCTTCGGCTTCCAGGACTTCCTTGAGCACCGTGGAGGCGGCCTTGCTGTCCTCTATCATCACTATCCTGCTCATGCCGGCACCCCTTTGCCGTAGTGCCCGGCCAGTTCTATATAATGCTTTTCGGACTGCACCATGGCGGCGCATTCTTCGTCGGTGAGCGGGCGCTTCACTTTACCCGGCGCGCCCATTACCATGCTGCGGGGCGGTATTTTAGAGCCGGGCGTCACTACGGCCCCGGCCGCGATAAGGCAGTAGTCCCCTACTTCGGCTTCCATCACTATGGCGCCCATGCCCACCAGGCAATGCGCGCCTATCACGGAGCCGTGAACTATGGCCGAGTGGCCTATGGTCACGCCTTCGCCCACCAGCACCGGCTTGCCGCCGTTGGGATGCAGACAGGCCAGGTCCTGCACGTTGGTGCCGCGGCCCACTTCTATGCGGTCCACGTCGCCGCGGATCACCGCCCCCGGCCAGACCGAAACCTGCGCCGCCAGCCGGACTTCTCCTATCACGGAGGCGGAGGCGTGTATCCAGGCCGAAGGAGCGACCTGGGGTTTCTTATCCATGAAATTCTCCGTCATTGGTGAGGCGCCCCTTTGCCGTGCCGGGAATGCACGTCGGTATGCGGCGGTTCGGTGGCATGCAGGCTCCAGTAGATGAAAACGCTGACGAAAGCCGGCAGCAGGTAGTAAAAGAGGCGGAACAGGAGGCTGGCGGTCAGGGCCTGCGCCACCGGTACGCCCATGCCGGAGAAGGCCGCGGTCATGGCGGCTTCCATGGCCCCCAGGCCTCCGGGCAGGATGGGGATGATGGTCATCAGCATGCCGAAGGCGAAGCCGGCGATGAGCGTAGTGGCGCCCAGCGAAACTCCTACCGCCTTGAAGGCGAAGTAGAGGATGAGGATATTGCTGACCCAGTCGCAGAAAACGTAGCCCACCACTTTGGGCAGCTCGAACTTCCGGCCGTGGATGGTGCGGATGCCTTCGTCGAGCTGGCGCTCGAACTTGACGAAATTCTCGTGAGGGATCTCCTTCCTGGAGAAGAAGAAGATCACGTGGTTGACGCCCACGAACAGCCGGCGCGCCCAGGCCGCGCGCAGTTCGTGGTGGAAGAACATCAGCGTCAGGCCGAAAGCGAAGCCCAGCACGGCGGTCACGCCCAGCAGGGCCTCTATCATGCTCTTGTTGAAGTCCGGGGTCTGCAGGAACTGCAGGAAGGCGCCTTCCACCACTATCAGCGCCAGGGCCAGGTATATGAGCACGGTGATGACCACCGACGAGGTGACGCTGGCCCCGTACGGCACCCGGCGCTTGCCGAGCAAATGCGCCCTGGTGGCGAAGCCGCTGATGCCGCCGGAGGAAACGAAATAATTGACGGTAGTGGACACCACGGCGATACCGGCCGTTTCGAAGAAAGGCAGGCGTATGCCCAGGATGCGCAGAACTTCCCAGAGGGTAAGGCCCATGAAGGTGTAGCTGCACACCGAAAAACCCAAGGAAAGCAGCAGCCACCGGAGGTCGGCGTTCTTTATGGTCTGCGCCATGGCGCCGAGGTTGGGATAGATCAGCCAGACCAGGAGGCCCAGCGAGAGCCCCACAGGGGCGTAAATGGCCAGTTTCTTGCGGAAATTGCCCTGTTTCATAATTTGGTAGAATTAGTTTATATTATTCTGAGCCGTTTCGCGAGCGCCCGGCGCGGCCGGGTCTCTCTCCCGCCCGCAGACCCCGGCCCGAGGACCATGAGCACACACCGTTTCGATTTCATAGTCGTAGGCA
>JAMPXK010000039.1 GCA_023701245.1 Elusimicrobiales bacterium
AAAAACCCCCGCAAGGGGGTTTTTTGCTGGCTCCGGGACAGCACGCCATAATTATGGCGTGCGCTAGGGTTTGAAAGCCGGACGCGCGAGGCCAGCAGGCCGTAGCGCGGAGGCGGGGTCGCGGGTCCCGACGCGCGACGGCGCGGAGGGAACCCGTGACCAAATCCTAGTCCCGGAGCCACAATTTTAAAGGCCCTGGCAACTATGCCGGGGCCTTTTGTTTGTCTCAATTGTGACGGTCGGGAGCTGTTGGGGATCAGTGCCCGCTTTTCCGGAACTTCGGAAGGCGGAAAGGCTCGCGGAACATCAGGAAATAGAACAGCCTGTGCAGCAGCCAGAAGGAGGAAGCCAGCACGCCTGCCCAGAATATGCCGGCCGGTTCGACGTCGCTGGCCACGAAGCCCAATACGATAAGGAAGACGGCCCCTGCGGCCAGCATCCCCCAGTAGAGCGCCCTGAGCGGCCGGAAATACCATTTACTTTCGAAAGTCGGCTTGTCCATATACCGCTATCTTACAAAATCGTCCAGACCATGGTCATATGCCGGCCGGGCCGCCATCTTCGATTTATTGTAAGATAGCACGGATGTCCATCACGGTATTGAAGGCGGTACTTTTCCTGGCGGGGTTCTTCGGCCTGCTTTGGCTGGGGGTGCTGTACGGGGAGGAGCGGACGCCGGCCATCCTCGCCTCGGTGATAGGCTATGTGGCCGCCTGGCAGTTCCTCTGCGCCCGGGGGGTGGCGGAAGCATTGACCAGACATTATCACAACACTCTTCTGGCGAATTTCCTGCCGGCGGATAAACTTATAGTAACGCCGGAATTCGTCCGCGGCCTGGCCGCGGCCTTCTTCGCGCTCTCTCTGGCCGTCTGGTTCTTTTTCTAGCCGGTCTGTGCCCCGGGACCAAAATTTGAAAGCCCCAGAGAGGGGGCTTTTTATTTATAATGTCACCTATGTACACCGGCAATTCCATGAGCATTTCTTCGCATCTCAGCCCGGACCCGGAGCGGCGGCTCCTGGTGATCCACGACGGCGTGCGCCGCGCCGCGGAGTGGACCGACCTTAAACTGGGGCTGCTGACCCTGCTGGCCGCGCTGGAACTGCCGTGGGCGGCGGGCCTGGCGCCCGCGGGCGCGCTGTCTTACGCCGCCGGGGCGCTGCTCTGCGCGGCCCTTATGGTGGCACTGGCCGCCCTCTCGCCATTTACCGAACTGGTCCGCCAGCTCCCGCTGCTGGACCAGCCCGTAGGCAGGATGCAGGCGGAAGATTCCATGCTGCTGCCCTCTGACCTGGCGCGCTACCCGCACACGGAACTGGTGTTCCGCCTGGACAAGTTCCTGGGCGGCGGCATAACCGCCACCAAGTATTACGAGGACATCGTGGCCCGCATTATCGCCCTGGCGCGCGCGGGTTCCCGCAAACGCCGCCTGCTGCTGGCCAGCGGCGTGCTGGTGATGGCCGCGCAGCTGCTGCTGGGCGCCGCCCTGCTGCTGCGTTAGCGGCCCGCTATTTTTCTACAATATAACCATGCAAAACATTTCCGCCCTCTTCGGCCCCTGGATCATAGGGTTTTACGCTTTTATCTTCATCTCGCTGGCCGCGCTGTACAAGGCCGATCCCGGCGCCCGCAAACGCCTGGGCGGCACGGCCCTAATGGCGGTCTTCTCCATAGTAGGCCTGCTGACGGTGAAGCTGCTGGGCGGGGGGGAAGCCGGGCGCCTGCCCAGGCTCCTGGAGATAGTATCAAGGATGCTGGCCATGGTGGCCGCCATCAACGTGGCCGCTGTCTTCGGCTTTTCCATCGTCATGCCGCGCATGCGGGCCAGGGTCTCCAAGTTCGTGGAAGACCTGATCCTCGCCGGAGCTTACGCGCTGGGCGGTTTGGCCGTCATCTCGGCTTCCGGCGCCAACTTAAGCGGCATTCTCGCCACTTCCGCCGTGGTCACCGGCGTGGTGGCCTTCTCGCTGCAGGATACGCTGGGCAACGTGATAGGCGGCATGGTACTGCACCTGGAGAATTCCTTCATGCCGGGCGACTGGATCCGGGTGGACCAGTACGAGGGCGTGATCCGCGAGGTGCGCTGGCGCCAGACCACCCTGGAAACGCTCAACGGCGACATCGTGGTGATCCCCAACATCAACCTGATGAAGAGCCCTGTCACCGTGCTGGGCCGCGCCGCCGGCAATACCACCTGGCGCGCGGTGCCGTTCAACGTGTACTATGACCGGACGCCGGGCGAAGTCGCCGCCGTGCTGGACGCCGCTTTCCGGGAAGATCCACCCGCCGGGGTTGCGCCCGTGCCGGCGCCCTATTGCGGGCTGAAGGAATTCCTGCCCAATTGCATGTCTTTCGAAATCCGCTACTACCTGACCGACTTCACCTCGCCCGCAGGGGTGGATTCCCGGGTGCGCATGAAGATCTTCTACGCCCTTTCCCGGGCCGGCATAAAGCTTTCCGTGCCCAACCGTTCCCTGGTGCTCAGCGAAGCCGCAGACCAGGCTGCGGAGAAGAGCGTGAAGGTGGAACAGGAGCGCCGCCTGGCCGCGCTCCAGGGCGTGGATGTGTTCCAGGGCCTTACCGAAGCCGAACGCGGCATTCTCGCCGGCCGGCTCAAACCCACGCCTTTCGCGCCCGGGGAAATGCTGATGCGCCAGGGGGCCGTGGCCGACTGGCTGTATATCGTATATGAAGGCAAAGCCGAGGTCCGGGTTCACTCGGAAGATTCCGGGTCCTATCAAGTGGTAAAGACGCTGGGGCCCGGGGACTTCATAGGGGAAATGGGCCTCTTCACCGGCGAGCCCCGCTCCGCCACCGTGGTGGCCGCGGCGGACACCGGCTGCTACCGCCTGGACAAGGAAGGGTTTGGCGGCGTCCTGGCCAGCCGGCCTGAAATTGCGGATTCCATAGCCGCCATGCTGGCCAGCCGCCGCGTGGAACTGGCCGCCGCCAGGGAGCGCCTGGCTGGCGAAGCCGCCGCCGCGGGCCTGGGCCTGGCGCAGAAGGACCTGCTGTCGAAGATAAGGAACTTCTTCAAACTGTAAGGATCACAGCCACTTGTGTCTTGGATACCGGCGCGCGAGCGCCGGTTTCAATTTGGGGTAGCTTTCCGCCCAGAAACTCTTGAGGTCTTTGGTGACCTGCACCGGGCGCATGGAGGGGGCGAGGATATGCACCACCAGCGGCACCCGTCCCGCGGCCACCCGCGGGGTTTCTGTCACGGAAAACAGGTCCTGGATCTTGGCTTCCAGGTAAGGTTCGCGGCCTTTCGGGTAGCGGATCTTGGCGCGCCGGCCGCCGGGCATTTCCAGCTTCGCCGGGGCGTGCTTGTCCACCAGGCGGACTTTCTCCCAGCCGTACCAGTCGTGCAGGGCGGGCAGCACCGGGCGGGTGCGGGCCTCTGCCACCGACCGCGCGCCCGAGCAGATGTCCGAAATTATAAGCCGCCTGTCCTCTTCGGAAAGGGGTTCCAGTCCTAAGTCCGGGCAGGCCCCGGCCAGGAACTCGACCCGCGCCAGCCAGTCTTCCACTTCCTCGTCCCACTTCTGCAGTTTCTCGGTCCCGCTGATGAACTCTTCGGCTATCAGTTCGGACGAGGCTTTGGCGGGTTTTGCCGCGGCGACCTCCCGGCGCACGGTCACCCCGCGGTAAAGGATCAGGGTTTCGGTCACCGGGGTGCGCATGGTTTCGTCCAGGGCTGCGCGGGTAACGCTCTCCATGTCGCCGGGGAAAGCTTCTTTCAGCCAGTCTTCGCTGATCTCGGCCGCGAAAGAAAGGGTGATGTCCGCGGCCCCCTTCTGGCGGCTCTCCAGCGCCTCGCCGGCGCAGATAATGGCCGCGCCCGCGGCGGCGCTGGCCGGGTCCAGGCGGCCGCGGCGCCCGCCCGGCAGCTGGTAGCGGCCTTTCTCGGCGGAGAACATGGCGCCTACCCGGTCCGGGAAGGCGCGCAGGAAACACTTGGCCGCCAGCCGCAGCCCGCCGCCTGCGGGTCCGGCGCCGCCGCAGAGGCGGCGGGCCAGGCGGACGGCGTCCCGGGCGGCGTTCTGCTTTACGCCGGCTTTCTGGCAGGTGAAATAGTCGAAATCCGCGCTGGCGCAGGCTTCCAGCGCTTTTACCACCGCCGCCAGGTCGGAGCGCAGTTCGGCGTGGCGGCCGCCGGGGCCGCCGCGCTCCAGCCAGAGGCCCCGGCCCTGGGCCGCGGCGGCGATAAGAGAGCATTCGTATGAGCAGCCCACGCGCGCGCCCTCCACCATCATGCGCGAGTAGCGCGGGTGCAGCGGGTAGCCGGCCATGGCCCTGCCGTCGGGAGTAAGTTCGCCGGCGGCGTCCACGGCGCCCAGGTCTTTCAGCAGGCGTTCGGCGCGCGCTATTTCCTGCGGCTCCGGCGGGTCCAGCCAGCGCAGCGCGCCGAAGCCGGCGTAGCCGCAGGCCTTCAGCGTCAGCAGGGCCTCGCTGATGTCCACCCGGAGTATTTCCGGCTCCAGGGCCAAAGGCCGCCCCGCGTTGTCGCGCTCGGTCCAGAGGCGCGCGCAGACGCCTGGGCTGGTGCGGCCGGCGCGCCCGGCGCGCTGCTCGGCGGAAGGGGCGGCTATGTTCTCGGTGAAAAGGGTGTTGATGCCGCGGGCCCCGTCGTAGCGGGCCACCTTGGCCAGGCCGCTGTCTATCACGGCCGTGACGCCGTCTATGGTCAGGGAGGTCTCGGCTATATTGGTGGCGATGATTATCTTGCGGCGGGAGGAAGGCTCCAGCGCCACGTCCTGGTCGCGCGCAGGCATGTCGCCGTGCAGGGGTCTCACGTCGAAGCCGGCCAGGGCCGGCAGCCGGGCCAGCTCGGCGGCCGTGCGGTTGATCTCGTAGGCGCCGGGCATGAAGATGAGGGTGTGCCCGTCTTTCACTGACCCTATTACCTGGGCGCAGGTCTTGGCGGCGGCCGCGGGGGCCGGCAGCTTGGCGGTCTCGGGTCCGCAGTAGGCCACGGTCACCGGGAAGGCCCGGCCCCGCGCCAGCACGGTTTCGCAGGGCGCCAGGTAGGCGCCCAGCTTTTTCTCGTCGAGGGTCGCGGACATGACCACTACCAGCAGGTCGGGCCTGGAGCCGCGCTGCAGTTCCAGGCAGGCGGCCAGGGTAATGTCGCCGTGGATGTGGCGTTCGTGGAATTCGTCCAGGATGACGGCCGAATATTTCTTCAGCTGCGGGTCGCTGACCAGTTCCCGCAGCAGGATGCCTTCCGTCTCGAAAATTATGCGGGTCTTGGGGCCGGTCTTGTCCTCGAAGCGCACGCGGTAGCCTATCTCCCCGCCGGCTGCGCCGCCTCGTTCTTTGGCCACCCGGTCGGCCAGCATACGGGCCGCCAGGCGGCGCGGCTCCAGCACCGCTATGCGGCCTTTCACCAGGCCGGAATCCAGCAGCAGCTGCGGCACCTTGGTGGATTTGCCCGAGCCCGGGGGGGAAGAGATGATCAGCCTCCGGCTTTTGGCCGCGGCCTTCAGGATCTCACCGGCGCTCTGCTGTATAGGAAGAAGGCTCACCGGGATATTTTATTAATTAATCAGGCCGCCGGGGGCGGGTTCCAGCTGTATTCCGCCTCCGCCAGGAAGGCCGCGTGGTCGGAAACGCCTTTCCACGGCCCCTTGCAGAGCACCTGCGCCCTGGTGACCCTGAAGCCGCGCAGGTAGATGCGGTCCAGCGGGAAGGCCGGCAGCGCCGACGGGAAGGTCCGCAACTTGCGGCCGTGGAGTGACAGGCCGGCGTCCTTGAGCAGCAGGCAGGTTTCCAGCTCGTCCTTCCTGCCCTTGCGCCATTCGTTGAAGTCCCCGGCCACGATGACCGGCTCGTGGTCCGGCACTACGCATTTGACGAACTCGCAGATCCTGGCGAACTGTTTGACGCGAGAGCGGCGCAGCAGGCCGAGGTGCACGCAGACGCAGTGCAGCGGCGGCTTGCCTTCCGGCAGCTGTATCTTGGCGTAGAGGAGGCCGCGCCTCTCCACGCGGTTGGTGGAGATATCCAGCCTTTCGGAGTGGAGTATGGGGAAGCGAGAGAGGATGGCGTTTCCGTGGTGCCCGGCGGTGTAGACCACGTTCTTGCCGTAGGCGTGGTTGAAGCCGGAGATCTCGGTCATGAATGCGTGCTGGGGCTTTGCCGGCCAGCCGAAGTAGCGCTCGGCGTGGCGCAGGTTCTGGCCCACCACTTCCTGCATGAAGACGATGTCCGCGCCGCTGCTGTGCACGCATTCGCGCAGTTCCGGCAGCGCGAAGCGCTTATTGAGCGCCGAAAAGCCCTTATGGGCGTTGATGGTGAGAAAACTCAGCTTCATACCCGTTCCCCCTGTCCCATGATAACAAATCCAGGCGTCTTGGCGTATGGGGGTAAAAAAAGGGCTCCGGGGAAACCGGAGCCCTTTTGAGGACAGGAATCCCCTGTCAGAGCTTGTACATCCTGGTCACCAGGGCGTGCCAGCCGGTGAGTTTGGCGAATTCGTAGTCGCCGTAGCGCGCTTCGAAGACAGCCTCCACCTTTTCCTGGCCTATCTTGGCGCTCAGCACCGGGGCCATGTAGGCCGCCACGCCGTGCGCGCGGGAATAGGACTTGCCGGCAGCGTCGCTGTTGGCAAAGGAGTTCTCTATGACCAGTTCGCCGCTGATGACGCGCTGCAGCCTGTCGGCGGCCGCCGCCAGCCGCGGGTCCGGCTTGGCCAGGCTGTCCCTGAGCAGGCCGGCGAAGTCGTAAAGGTCGCCGTAGAAGGAGATCTGCTTGTAAGGGTCCTTGGGGATCATGTCGAAGCGCAGTACTCCGTCGCGGGCCGTTTTAAGCGCCTTGTCGTCGGGGTTGTTGAGGGCCGCCGCCGTGAAGTCCTTTACGGCCGCGTAAAACGCGGGCAGTTTGTCGGAGCGGATCGCTGACAGGTGCACGCCTTTGTTCATGGGTTTGTAGAAGGCGGCGAAGTCGCGCACTATCAGGGCGGCCAGGCTTTCCGCGGAGGCGGCGCCGGCCAGCTTGGGCAGGATGGTGTGGTACGGGAAGCCCAGCCCGGGGATGGTCTCTTCCGCTCCCACTATTATTTTGGCGCTGTCGCCGGTCTCGGCCAGCACCTCGCCCATCTGCATCAGGCAGGCGTCATAGGCCAGGATGTCCGCGCCGCCGGCCTCGCGCATCAGCTGGCCTATCTGCTTGGTGCGGATGTAGTTGCCGGTCTCGTCGTCGAAGGAGATGCCCTTGGTTTCCTGCCGGGGGTCCATGAAGCCGGAACCGTGGTTGGAGATTATGAACATGTACTTCTCGGCCGGGAAGTACTGCTTGGCCCACTTTACGAAGTCCACCGCCCGCTTATAGTCACCGAGGTCCACTTTCTTGGTCTTCATCAGGACGGTAGAGGAGATCTTGTCCGTGTCCGCGTCCTTGGTGATGTAAAGGCGCCGCGACCCGCCCCACGAGAGCAGGCCGCCTATCTTGCCCAGTTCCGCCACCACGTTGACCTCGTTATTGGACCCGCCTACCTCCATCATGTTGATGTTAGCCAGCATGGCGTCCTTAAGGTCGTTCTTGCCGTTCATGAAGACCATGATGGTCCACTTCTTTTTAGGCAGGGGCCTGAGTTCCGGGACATTGCCCCAGAACTGGTCCCAAATACTGCGGTTCTGCGCGGGCTGGGGCGCCGAGACCGCCGGGGCGGCGCGCTGGTCGTCGGGGCGCACGCCGGTCAGGAATTCGCCCTGGGCGAAGGCGGGTGCCGGCAGCTGGGCCAGCGCCAGGAACAATACGAGGGGGAGGGTTTTCATAAACGTATCCTTTGGCTGAAAGTCGCTGGAAATAGTATAGCAGACCCCGCCGTGGTGTCAACCCCGCCAATAAAAAGCCCGGGGAGAGGTCCCCGGGCTTTCTTTAGCGAGGCCTCGCCTCAATACCGGTAATGCTCCGGCTTGTAGGGGCCTTCGGGCTTCACGCCGATGTAGTCGGCCTGCTCCTTGGTGAGCTTGGTCAGCTTCACGCCGATCTTCTCGAGGTGCAGGCGGGCCACTTCCTCGTCGAGGTGCTTGGGCAGGCGGTACACGCCGATCTCCATCTTCTTGGTCCACAGCTCGAGCTGGGCCAGGGTCTGGTTGGAGAAGGAGTTGCTCATCACGAATGACGGGTGGCCCTTGGCGCAGCCCAGGTTCACCAGGCGGCCGTCGGCGAGCAGATAGATGCTGCGGCCATTGGGGAGGTCGTAGCGGTCCACCTGGGGCTTGATGTTGAGGCGCTTTACGCCCTTGGCGTTCTTGAGCGCTTCCACCTGGATCTCGTTGTCGAAGTGGCCGATATTGCAGACAATGGCCTGGTCCTTCATCTTGAGCATGTGCTCGAGGCGGATGATGTCCTTGTTGCCGGTGGTGGTAACGTAGACATCTCCCTCGCCCAGGGTGTCTTCCACGGGCTTCACTTCGAAGCCTTCCATGGCGGCCTGCAGGGCGCAGATGGGGTCTATCTCGGTAACTATCACGCGCGCGCCAAAGCCGCGCAGGGAGCGGGCCGAGCCTTTGCCCACGTCGCCGTAGCCGCAGACCACGCACACCTTGCCGGCTATCATCACGTCGGTGGCGCGCTTGATGCCGTCGGCCAGGGACTCGCGGCAGCCGTAGAGGTTGTCGAACTTGGACTTGGTCACGGAATCGTTGACGTTGATGGCGGGCACCATCAGCTTGCCGGCCTCGTGCATCTGGTAGAGGCGGTGCACGCCGGTGGTGGTCTCTTCGGAAACGCCCTTCCAGTCCTTGGCGGCCTGGTGCCAGCGTTTGGGGGAGACCTTCAGGATGGCCTTCAGGCAGTTGTTGAGCTCCTGCTCGTCCTCGCCGCCCACCTTGGCGTCCAGGATCTTGGCGTTGTCCTCGGCTTCCACGCCGCGGTGTATCATCATGGTGGCGTCGCCGCCGTCGTCCACTATGAGCTGCGGGCCTTTGCCGCCGCCGAAGTCCAGCGCGCGCTCGGTGCACCACCAGTACTCGGCCAGTGTCTCGCCCTTCCAGGCGAACACGGGGATGCCGGCCGCGGCTATGGCGGCGGCGGCCTGGTCGGAGGTGGAGAAGATGTTGCAGGAGCACCAGCGCACTTCGGCGCCCAGCGCGGCCAGCGTCTCTATGAGCACGGCGGTCTGGGTGGTCATGTGCAGGGAGCCCATCACGCGCGCGCCTTTGAGGGGTTTCTTCGCGGCGTATTTCTCGCGGATGGCCATCAGGCCGGGCATTTCCTTCTCTGCGATGTCGATTTCCTTGCGGCCCCATTCGGCCAGGGAAATGTCCTTGACTTTGAAATCTTTTTTCATGGTCCTGCTCTCCTTTACCGCTGTGCTCATAAGCCCTCCAAGGCTGGGTATTAAGGAGATTATATCTTTTTGCCTCCGCGGGAGGGAACAGGCCGCCGGTTTGGTACAATTTAGGCATGAAATACCGCAAAACAGCCTTTGCCTGCGGCCTGCTGCTGGCCGCCGCCCTCGCCGCCGGCCCGGCGTTCTGCGCCGACTGGGTAATACCGCAGACCACCTATTACATCACCGCCCGGCAGCAGAGCTTCCCGGATTTTCCGGCGCCGCCGGCCGCCGGGTCGCAGCAGGACCAGGCGGATCTTGCGGTCTTGAAGGAGTGGCAGCTCAAGCGCACGCCGGAAGAGTGCGCCCGGGCCAATGCCGGCGCCCACGCGGATTACGACAAGTTCTTCGGCGACATCAGTCCCTTTGCTGAGCCGCTGCCCGAGGCCGCGGCGGTGATCTTTAAAAGGATCAAGCAGGAGAGCGACGGGGCCGCGGCGGAAATAAAAAAGCGGTTCAAACGCCAGAGGCCTTTCCTGCGCGACGCTTCCCTGGAGCCCTGTCTGGGGCGCATAGGCGGTTTGGCTTATCCCAGCGGGCACGCCACTATTTCCCGCGTGCTGGCCCTGGTGCTGGCCGACCTGGTGCCGGAGCACCGGGACGATTTCCTGGTCCGCGCCGACCAGGCCGCGCTGGACAGGGTGGTAGGAGGGGTGCATCATCCGTCCGACATCGAGGCCGGCAAGCTCCTGGCCGACAGGCTCTATAAAGCCTTTAAAAAAAGTAAAAAATTCAAGCGGGACATGCAGACGCTGAAAGCGCTGCTGCCGGAAGCCGCACCCGGGGGGCGCTGACCTATGGACGATAACAACAGGCTTGTCTACTCTACCGGCCCCGACGGGACCGTGAAATGCCCTAATTGCGGCAAACTTCCCTGCGCCTGCGCCGAGGGCCTGGCGGGGGAAGTGCGCGCGCGCACGCAGACCGAGCCGGTGCGCGTCAGCTTCAGGCGCACCGGCAAAGGCAGCGGCATGACTTTTATAGAAAAACTTCCCATGCACCCCGCCGGCAAGGAAGACCTGCTGAAGAAGTTCAAGAAGCGGCTTGGGTCGGGCGGCGCCGTAAAGAACGGCGTCCTGGAGATACAGGGCGACCGCCGCGAGTTCGTGAAGACCGAACTGGAAGCCGCCGGCTACAAAGTGAAGCTTATCGGCTGACGGTCAGGACTGCCAGTACCATTCCAGCTGTACCGGCGTGGGCGCCACGTCCGCCTGGCAGTTGTCTCCGCCTTCCTGCTTTATCCGCGGCAGGATCTCCCTGAATTTCCAGCGTTTATCGTTGTCCCTCGCGAAGACCCAGTATTCCGTGAACGGCGCCGGCGCGGCGTCCGTGTGCAGCGGCTTGCCGCCCCGGCTGAGGGCGCGCCTGGCGCTGGCGTTTATCCGGGCGGTGAACTCGTCGCGGCCGCCCCGGGCCATGGCGCCTCTTTCGATGAGTACTATGTCCGCCTTGCGGGTATAGAGGTCCGCGAACTTGAACGTCAAGCCTTCTTTCTCTCGGGCCGCCATAAGCGCCTTCAGCCTGGCCAGCGTTTCGGGGAAAATAGCGTCGGCCTGGAGGTCTTCCGGCTTGTTCTTTTCCCACGCGCCGTAGACGTTCAGAAAAGCCAGCGTGGCGGCTATTTCCATGCGCTGTTTGTCCCAGGGGTCGCCGGAAGAGTCGAACCGGCGCGGCTGCTCCGCCGCCGGGGCCTGCGGCGCCGCGGAAGGCGGCAGGGCGGCGGCCAGGACCGGGACCGCCGAGACCGAGGCGGGCCCGTTAAGCGCTTTGCTTACGGGGGCCGCCGCGTCCAGCGGGGCCGCCGGCAGGTTTGGCGCCGTCAGTATGTAATCTTCGTGGGTCTGATCTATCCGGGCCGGGACCCAGCGCCCGCCCTGCGGGCGGAATGTCCAGAATTCCTGGAAAGTGGAGGTGAAGCGGCTGCCCCGAACCAGCGAACCCGAGCGTTCGTCTATGACGTAATCCCTGGCCGAGGCGGTGATGAGGGCCGTGACCGACCGGTCCTGCGCGTTCTCGGGGAAACGGACATGAATGAAGTCCACGGCCTGCACCTGGACGTCCTCCATCATGTTCTTCTCGCTGTTGGCCAGCATCTGGTCCACCTTCGAGGTGTGGCTGTTGTAGAGTTCCGGGGCTATGCGGTGCTGCAGGCGGGAATAGTCCCGGCCTTCCCAGGCGGCCTGCATGGCCAGGAAGATGGACCTGACCTCGGTTTCCAGCAGCTGCGGCTGGATCAGCGGGTCCACGGCCGCCAGCGAGGCGAGTATTTTTTCGGTCTGCGAGGAGCGCAGCGCTATCTGCTCGCGGGAAAAAATACGTTCTTTGGCCGTGCCGGGCCCGTCCCCGAAAAAAATCTCCTTAAGCTTCATCAGCAGGACGATGGGGGCCATGATGAGGATGAAGAGCAGGTTGCCCCGCCCTCCGCGGCCGCCCCGGCCCCCGCCGCCGCCACCGCCTTTGTTGTGCACCACGAAACCGTTGGCTATAAAAGTGTGCGGCGGGGCCACTTCCAGGTTGTAGACGTCGGTCTGCTGGCCGTATTTCAGTCTTTTTATTCTGACCCAGGTCAGCCGCCCGTCCTGCAGCAGGCCGACTTCGCCGCCGGCCTTCAAGGTGCCGGCTTCAACAAAACCGTGCCTGGTCAGGAAGGGGTGTTCCGCCGTGGTCACTACCTTGGCTTTGGCTGCGGTCAGGGTGAGCAGGCGGGCGCGCTTCTTGTAAAATTCCTTCACGGGGACCTGCAGGAGGCCGTTGTCGGAATAGGCCAGCACCATGTCGCCGGGGCGCAGGGCCTCTATGATTGTATCCCCGGCGGTGGTGGCAACCAGCGTGCCGGCGGCGAAACAGCCGCCGCCTCCGCCGCCGCCGGCCCTGGCCCAGGCGGACCCGGCCGGGGCGCAAAGCAGAACCAGGACCAGCAGGAATTTCATGGCTTTAATGGAGGGCGGCTATCAGGGCGCCCAGGACTGCGGCGGCGATTATAAGGCTTACGCCGATGATGGCGGCCGAGACTATCCGGCCGAAGTAATCGGCTACGGCGCGGTTGCCGCGCACTATCTCCTTGCCCTCGTCGATATTGGGGGTAAGTTTGTTGAAGACCGCGGGTATCCGGGCGGAGATGCGGATGAGCAGTATCGCCCCGGCGGCCGCGCCGGTCATGGCGAAGAGCACCGCCCAGGCCATATTCACTATAGTTTCCATCATAGAACCTCCCAGAACGTGTCTGCCGTAAGTGTATATTTTTTGCGCTTTTCTGTCATCAGGGATATTAGTATACTATGCGCGTTGTAGGAATACCGATCAGGAGGAGAACGATGAAATTGTTCATTGCATTAGCGCTGGCGCTTTGCGCGCCGCTTACCGCTTCCGCCCAGGAATTCCTGGTGGGGGACGAAATTTTCAAGCTCTACTCCAGGCCGTTCCGGGACCGCACCGAGCGCTTCCAGAGCGCCCGGGTGGACGCCCTGCAGATGCACCTGGCCGTGGACGACGAGAGCGACCAGCTCACCCTGGAGAATTGGGCCGACAACCGCGCCGACCTGAAAGCCGGCGAAAGCAAGATCAAGGTGGAGGCCAATACCACCGGGGGCGAAGAGTATACGCCTTCCGAATGGGACGTGAGCGGCAACCGGCTGGGCGCCCTGGGCCGTTTCGGCCGGCTGGAGTTCGAAGGCCTCTATATAGCGCAGAAGAGCGAAAGGCTCAATACGACCACCAGGAACGAATTCAACAAAACGGCCGCCGGGGCCGCTTTCGCCTTCGGGCCCGAAAGCCTCTCGTTCGGCGTGCACGCCAACATGAACCGCAGCGGCGACGAGGACTGGGAAGAGGTCACCGATAACAATTCGCTGGGCGCGGCGGTGATCATGCGCACCGACCTGTACGAACTCGGCGCCACCGCCGACTACGTCGGCCGCGGCACCAAGGACGACTCCGCCAACTACGACGTGCCGCGCAACGGCCCGCAGTTCGGCGCCCAGGCCATGCTCAAACCCCTGAAGGGCCTGAAAGCCGCGCTGCGCGCTTCTGCGGCCATGCTGGAGGGAGACGGCGCCAATAACGGCGCCACCGAGTACGAAAATTACGAGGTGGATCACAAGGAACTGGGCGCCCGCCTGGAGTGGCGGCTGGAAAAGCTGCCCCTGACTTTCGGGCTGGAATACTCCAAGGTGCTCTATGACGTCAGTTATACCGCTTCCGGGGTGCTTAACGAGACCGAGAACGAATACAGCCTTAAGACCGCCGGCGCCGCCCTGCGCCTGCTGGGCGACAGGCTGCTGCTCGGCCTGGAGCTGCAGGACCTGCAGCTGGACATGAGCGGCAACGAGAGCGAAGGCCGGACCCTGACCGGCGGCGCGGAACTGTGGGTGCTGCCCGGCCTGGCCCTGCGCGCCTCGGTCCAGAAAATGCGCACGGAAACCGCCACCTCGGAGAGCGACAACAATACGCTGGCCGCGGGCGTGGGCTTCAAAGGGGAGAAATTCACCCTGGACGGCGCCTTGCGCCGCACTACCCAGGACGAGGACGCGGCCGATCCCGATAAGTATACGGACATCCGCCTGACCTTCGGCATGAAGTTCTAAGCGCCGCGCTCCGTTCCAACAGGCCCCGCCTTCGCCGGCGGGGCCTTTTTATTTTATAAGCGCGCCGGAAAATGCTAAAATATGGTTTCAGCAGACCCGGTTGGCTTGATTTTTGTTCATCCTGCTAGTTCCCGGAAAATTTTACTGCTAATTAACCGCGCCGCGGCGCGTACATCTATGATAACACTCAGAAACGTTTACAAATCTTTCTCTTCCCAGGTCCTTTTCGAGGACGCTTCTCTGCAGGTCAACGAGGGCGACCGCTTCGCCTTGGTAGGCCCTAACGGTGCCGGCAAATCCACCCTTTTCAAGATGATGCTCCGGGTCGAAGAGGCCGACGACGGGGAACTGCAGTTCAAGAAAGGCGTAGTGGTAGGCTACCTGCCGCAGGAGAATCCGCCCAGTTCCGAGAAGACCGTGGTGGAGGAAGTGCTCGACGGGGTCGAGGATTACGACGGCAGGATAGAGGCCGAAGGCAAAGCCATCCTGATGGGCCTTGGCTTTAAAGTGGACGGCTTCACCCGCAAGGTCAATACCCTTTCCGGCGGCTGGGCCATGCGCGTAGCTATGGCCAAGCTGCTGCTCAAGAAGCCCGACCTGTTGCTGCTCGACGAACCCACGAACCACCTGGACCTCGACTCGTTAGAGTGGCTCGAGCAGTACCTGCAGTCCTACTCCGGAGCTATCTTCGTCATTTCCCACGACCGCGACTTCATCAACAAGATCTGCCACGCCATCGTGTCCCTCCAGGACAAGACCCTGCGCGTGTACCACGGCGACTACGAGAAGTTCCTGGCCGAGCGCGAAGCCGAGAAGTCGAAGATCTATTCGGCGTGGCGCCTGCAGCAGGAAGAGATCGCGCAGATGGAGGATTTCATCGCCCGCAACCGCGCGCGCGTCTCCACCGCCGCCCGCGTGCAGAGCATGATAAAGCGCCTGGAGAAGCTGGAGCGCATAGAACTGGTGCAGGAAGTAAAGACCGTGAAGATCCGCTTCCCGCAGCCGTCCCGCACCGGCACCAAAGTGCTGGAGCTCAAGGACATCAACAAGACCTACAAGGTGGCCGACCACCCGGACATCAAGGTTTACGAGAATTTCAACTTCGAGCTGCAGCGCGGCCAGAAGATGGCCTTCGTGGGGCACAACGGCGCCGGCAAGTCCACGCTGCTGAAGATGCTCGCCGGTGTGATAGAGCCGGATTCCGGAGAGCGCGTGCTGGGCCTCAACGTGAAGACCGGCTATTTCTCCCAGCACCGCGACGGGATCCTGGACCCCCGCAAGACCGTGCTGCAGGAAGCCATGGACAACGACCGGATGAACCCGGAACTGATGGTGCGCACGGTGCTGGGCACCTTCCTGTTCCCCGGCGATAACGTTTACAAGAAGACCGAGGTGCTCTCCGGCGGCGAGAAGAGCCGCCTGATGCTGGTGAAGCTGCTGCTGGACCCGCCCAACGTCATCCTGATGGACGAGCCTACCACCCACCTCGACATGGCGAGCGTGGACGCCCTGATAGCCGCCCTGAAGGAGTTCGAGGGCACCCTCTGCATGATCAGCCACGACGTCTACTTCCTCAACGCCCTGGCCGATTCCGTGGTGCACGTGGAGCATGGCAAGACCACCGTCTACCCCGGCAATTATGATTATTTCCGCTACCGCCAGGAACAGCTGGCCCGCGAGGCCGCCGGCCAGAAGCGCAAGCAGCAGCCCGAGCCCGAGAAAGCGGCCACGGCTTCCGGGGATTACGAAGAGAAGAAGCGCCAGGAGGCCGAGGCCCGCAAGAAGACGCGCCGCGCCGAGACCCTGAAGAAAGAGATCGCCTATTCGCGCAAGACCGTGGAGAGCCTCGCCGCCAGGATGTCCGCTCCGGAGATCCACTCCGATTACGCGCAGGTGAAGGAACTCGGCGACAAAATAGCCGCCATGGAAGCCAAGATCGCCGCGCATACCGCCGAACTCGGCGCCCTGGAGAGCGCCGCCGAAGAAATAGTCGGCAATTCGTAGTTTGCGCCCCGGCAATGGCATGGCCCCGCCGGGCACGCGGTCGCGCACACCGTGCGCGCCGCTCCTCACTCGGCCTCGGCGCTTGCGCAAGCCTCGGCCTGCGCGAAGGCCCGTCGGAACCATGCCCTTGCCAGGCCGCGGGGTAAGTGAATTTAAGTTTTTAAGGAGCACAACTAATACATGCAACAGGATAACGCAAAGCGCCGGCCCGACCTGCGCAACATCGCCATAATCGCCCACGTCGACCATGGCAAAACCACGCTCGTGGACGCCATGCTCAAGCAGACCGGAGCCTTCCACGATAAGACCGGGGAAGAGGCCATCTGCATCATGGACTCCAACGACCTGGAAAAAGAGCGCGGCATCACCATTCTTTCCAAGAACACCTCCGTCCGCTACAAGAACAACACCATCCACATCGTGGACACGCCCGGCCACGCCGACTTCGGCAGCGAAGTGGAGCGCGTGCTGCGCATGGTGGACGGCGTGCTGCTGCTGGTGGACGCCCTCGACGGCCCCATGCCGCAGACCCGCTTCGTGCTCAAGAAATCCCTGGCGCTCGGCCTGCGCCCTATCGTGGTCATCAACAAGGTCGACCGCCTCAACTGCGACCCGCACGCCGCCCTGGACAAGGTCTTCGCCCTGTTCATGGAACTGGGCGCCAGCGACTCGCAGCTGGACTTCCCCGTGGTCTACGCCGTGGGCCGCGACGGCTGGGCCTCGGCCGACTACCACCACCCCGCCAAGGACCTGAGCTATCTTTTCGAGACCATCATGAAGCACGTGCCCGGCCCGCTGGACCTCGACGACCAGCCCCTGCGCCTGCTCGTGACCATGCTGGACTACAGCTCCTACACCGGCCGCATAGGCGTGGGCCGCATAGTGCAGGGGAAAATAGCCTCCGGCCAGCAGGTCTCCATGGGCCAGCCCGGCACCGAGCCCAAGACCCGCAAGGTCATGCAGCTCATGGGCTATAAGGGCCTGGAGCGCGTGGTCATCAAGGAAGCCCGCTCCGGCGAGATCGTGGCCGTGGCCGGCCTGGAAGGCATAGAGGTGGGCGATACCGTTTCCGATCCCGAGAATCCCGGCGTGCTGCCGGGCCTGGAGATAGAACAGCCTACCCTCTCCATGGAATTCTACGCCAACGACAGCCCCTTCTCGGGGCGCGAGGGCAAGTTCGTGACCGCCACCCAGCTGCGCGACCGGCTCTACAAGGAGCAGCAGATCAACGTGGGCCTGAAAGTGGAGGAGATCCCCGGCGAAGGCGGTTTCAAGGTCTCCGGCCGCGGCGAACTGCACCTGTCCATCCTTATCGAGACCATGCGGCGCGAGGGCTTCGAACTCTGCGTGTCCAAGATGGTGGTGATCACGCACGTGGAGAACGGCGTGACCGTGGAGCCCGTGGAAATGCTGCTGCTGGACTCGCCCGCCGAGTTCCAGGGCGCGGTGATGAACGGCCTCGGGGCGCGCGGCGCCCAGTTAAAGAACATGACCGTGGGCGAGGACGGCCGGGTCCGCTTTGAATACGTCATTTCCTCCAAGGCGCTCATAGGCTTCAAGTCGGAGTTCATGACCTTCACCAAGGGCTCCGGCCTGATGCACCACAGTTTCCACGGCTTCCTGCCCGAGGGCAACTTCAACCGGCCCAAGCGCAACGGCGTCTTCATCGCCAAGGAAGCGGGGAAATCCGCCGCCTACGCGCTCAACAGCCTGCAGGACCACGGCATCATGTTCGTGGGCGCCGGCGAGGACATCTACTTGGGCCAGATAGTGGGCGAGCATTGCCGCGCCAACGACCTGGTGACCAACCCCTGCAAGGAGAAGAAGCAGACCAACATGCGCTCCTCCACGTCGGACATGTCCATAGCGCTCACCCCGCACCGCCAGATGAGCCTGGAGCAGGCCATAGAGTACGTGGAAGAGGACGAGTTCGTGGAAGTCACCCCCAAGAGCCTGCGCCTGCGCAAGAAGATCCTGGACCACAGCCTGCGCAAGCGGGCCGACCGGGATTCGGAAGTTTACGAGGACTAGGCTCGATGGCCGTCAATATAGAGATCAAGGCCCGCGCCCGCGGCTGGAAAGAGCAGGTGCGGGCCGGGCTGGCCCTCTGTGACTCTTCCGAGCGCCTGACGCAGGCGGACACCTTCTTCAACTGTTCCAACGGCCGCCTGAAGCTGCGCGAGCAGCGCGGCAAGAACAGCTACCTGGTCTTCTACCGGCGGGAAGGGAAAAAAGGCCCCAAGGCCTCCACCTATACGCTGGTGCCGGTAAAGGACGCCGCTAAGACGCGCCGGGCGCTGTCGCGCCTGCTGGGCGTCACAAAAAAAGTTTTCAAGCGCAGGCTGGTCTGTCACGCCGGCCGTACCCGCATCCATTTCGACGAGGTGCGGGGCCTGGGCCGCTTTATAGAACTTGAAGTGGTCATGAAGCCGGGCGAAGCCGCCGCCGGCGGGCGCCGTGAGGCCGCGGGACTGATGAAGGCTCTCGGCATCAAAAAGGCCGACCTTCTGGCCGGCGCCTACGCGGACATGTTATGAGATTATTCACGAAAGGCGAGGGCGGGGCGGGCGAACTGCTGAAGGTCGCCTACCCCATGATCCTGTCCACCGCGTCCAGCACGGTGATGCAGTTCATCAACCGCGTCTTCCTCGCCCATTACAGTCCCGACGCGCTCGCCGCCTGCGTGCCCGCCGGCCTGCTGTCCTTCGTTTTCGCCTGTTTCTTCTTCGGGGTAGTGTCCTATACCAACGCTTTCGTCTCCCAGTATTACGGGCGCGGCAAAACGGCCAGCGTTTCCGTGGCGGTCTGGCAGGGCGTGTGGGTCTCTCTTTTTTCCGGCCTGCTGCTGCTGGCGCTTACGCCGGCGGGTTACTGGATAATGGACCACTCCGGCCACGCGCCCGGGGTCGTAGAGCTGGAAAAGCAGTATTTCCTCATCCTCAACTCCGGCGGCATCATCTTCCTCACCAGCGGCGCGCTCTCCTCTTTCTTCACCGGGCGGGGCAAGACCAAGGTGCCCATGGCGGTGAACATGGCGGGCAACCTGCTGTGCATCCTGCTCTCCTGGCTGCTGATCTTCGGCGCCGGGCCGGTGCCGGCCATGGGGATAAAGGGCGCCGCCTATTCCATGGTGGCCGGCCAGACTTTGATGCTCGGGCTCTACCTGGCGCTGATCTTCTCGCCGTATAACCGCCGCCGCTACCGCACCGCCCGCCTGGTGGGCGTCCATAAAGGCCTTTTCCTGCGGCTGCTCAAGTACGGGGCGCCCAACGGCGTGGGGTTCTTCCTCGACATCGCCTCTTTCGGCGCTTTCATTTTTATAATCGGCGCCATGGACAAGGTCTCCCTGGCCGCCAGCAATATCATAGCTTCCATAAACATGCTGGCCTTCATGCCGGTCATAGGCCTGGGGATAGCCGCGCTGACCCTGGTGGGCAAGTATATCGGCATGCGCAAACCCGACGTGGCGGTGCGGGTCACCGGCAACGCGGCAAAGATCGCGGCCCTTTACGCGCTGGGCCTCGGCGTCCTGTTCGCGCTTATCCCGGGGGTCTTCGTCAATATCTTCGGTTCAGGCCACTCCGCGGAGTACGCGGAGATCCTGGCCCTGAGCCGGCCCGTCATGAAAGTCCTCGCGGTCTTCGTCTTCTTCGACGCCATCGGCATGATCTATGCCGACGCCCTGCGCGGGGCGGGGGACACGCGGTTCCAGATGCTGGGAGGCAGCGCCGCGGCCTGGATCCTGTTCGTGCCGGGCATCTGGTACATCACGCACCGCGCCGGCGGGGAACTGATCCACGCCTGGGCCTGGGCGGCCTTCTACATGGTGCTGCTGGCGGTCTTTTTCGGCCTGCGCTTCCGGTCGGGTTTGTGGCGCAGGATAGACATCCTGAAAGCGTGACATTGGTATAATCTCATTATGGCGGAAAAAATATTCTCTAAAGCGGGCGGCCTGCCCAGGGTAAAGCTGTCCCACGCGCCCGCCGGGCCCAACGCCTTCAAACGCATGGTGGACATAGCCGACCGGGCCGAAGCCGGCCAGCTGGTGGCCGTCTACGACAAGAACAACAATCCCTACGGCGTGGCCATCTACAACCCGCGCAGCCAGATCATGCTGCGCATCATCAGCCGCGAGAACCCCGATGAGTTCCTGGTGGAGAAGTTCCTGGACGACCGGGTGACGCGCGCGGTGGCTTTCCGCCGGGACGTGCTGAAGATCCCCGAGAAGAGCGACGCCTACCGCCTGGTGCACGATTACGCCGACGGCCTGCCCGGCATCACGGTGGACGTGTACAAGGACCAGATCGCCCTGGAATTCTATTCCCTGGGCATGTACCGCCTGTGGCCCTATATCGAGGCCGCTTTTAAAAAACATTTCCCCGGCGCCTCCTTCCACCACCGCGCCAGTTCCTACACCCAGGAGATGGAAGGCTTCAGTATAAAGCCCGAAGCCGCGCCCGCCCATAAGACCCGCGTCACCGAGAACGGCGTGCAGTTCGAGGTGGACCTGAAGGCCGGCTACAAGACCGGCTTCTTCTGCGACCAGCGCGAGAACCGGCTTTTCGCCTCTACTTTCGCCCCCGGGAAAAAGGTGATAGACATCTGCTCCTACACCGGCGGTTTCGGCATTTACGCGGCCAAGGCCGGCGCGGAAGCCGTGACCTGTGTGGAACTGGACCCGGAAGCCTGCGAAATGAGCAAGCGCAACGCCAATATCAACAAAGTGAAGATCGACGTGGCCTGCGCGGACGCTTTCACCTATATGCGCCAGATGCTGGAGCTCAAGCGCCGCTACGGCCTGGTGGTGCTGGACCCGTACAAGCTCGTGGCCAACCGCGAAGAGCGGGACAAGGGCATCTTCAAGTACCGGGACTTCAACCGCCTGGCGCTGTCGCTGGTGGAGGAAGGCGGCATCTTCGTCACCTGCTCCTGCAGCGGCATGGTGTCCATGGACGAATTCTCTTTCATAGTGCGCGGGGCCGCGGCCAACTCCGGCCGCAAGGTCCAGATCTTCAAGAAGTCTGGCGCGGGACCGGACCACCCGGTGGCCGCGGATTATCCGGAGGGGGAATACCTGAAGGCCATCTGGGCCCGGGTATATTAGAGCATGCTAAAACTACTGGCCTTAACGCTGGCCCTGCTGCCGCTCGGGGCGCAGGACGACCAGCTGCAGAGGTATATCGGCAAATGGGCGGGCGTCACGCAGGTGCAGGGCAAGGGCAAATTCAACGTGAACGCCGTAATAACCCGGCAGGGCGAGAACCTGCGCATCAGTTACGCTTCCAGGGGCGGCGCCAATAACGCCTCCTCTTCCGGTGTCGTGATAGCCTATCCCAAAGGCGACGGGGTCTGCTATACCGCCAACCTCGCGCCCAAGAACAGCCCCATGCCCATGAGCGGCGACCTGTGCCTGGACGAAGCCGGCAACCTGCGGCTTACCTCGCTGATGGCCAACGGCAGCGCCGTCCTGTCGGAGACCGGCAAGACCTGCGCGGTCAAGCTGGCGTCTCCCATGGGCAACGCGAACGGCACTTTTAAAAAGGCTGCTGGAAAAAAGAAAAGGCGGGCGCCATGAGCCCGGCCAGGGCGGTGCACCTGAAGTTCATGCGGGCGGCGCTGGCCGAGGCCCGCAAAGGTCTGAGGGAAGGCGGCATCCCCATCGGCTCTGTGCTGGTGAAGGGTAACAGGATCATAGGGCGGGGGCATAACCGCAGGGTGCAGAAGAAGTCGGCAATACTGCACGCCGAGATGGACTGCCTGGAGAATGCCGGCCGTTTGAAAGCGGCGGACTACGCCCAATGCGTCATCTATTCCACCTTGTCGCCTTGCCCCATGTGCACCGGGGCTATCCTGCTCTACAAGATCCCTACGGTAGTCATAGGCGAGAACGCGACCTTCAAAGGGCCGGAGAGTTACTCCAAAAAATTCGTGAAATTGATCGACCTGGACCTGCCGGAGTGTAAAAAGCTGATGGCCGACTTCATAAAAGCCAGGCCCGAACTCTGGAACGAAGATATAGGGGAGCGGTAACTAGAGTTCTTCTTCGGACTCTTCTTCTTCTTCATCCGTTTGCGGCGCCGGGTCCGGTTTGGACGCCGGTCTTTTGAAATCTATGGTGTAACGGCGCCACCTGTTCTTCACGTACTTCAGCCCCATCACCAGTTTGGCGCCTTCGGCGGTGGTCATGGTCAGGTAGCTGCGCGTAAGTTCATGCTCCTTGCAGAGGTCCGGGGTGGAAGAGCAGGCCGTGCGGTAGATATCCGTCATTTTCCCGTACCTGTTCTCCACCCGCTTCATAAAAGAATGCATTTCCCTGCGTAATTCCTTCTTGCGCTCCGGAGGCAGGCTGGCAAAATCGGCGGGGTCCGGTTTGACGGCGTCCTTTTCTGCCGCTCCCGGGTCGGCCACCCCGGCTTTCAGCAGGGCTTCTTCCGGTTTGGCGGTTTCGTCGTCGTCCGACAGGTAGGCGGCGTCGGCGCCGTTGCGTCTCTCGGTCACCACGGCCTTTACCAGGTCAGCATCGTCGTCCTCTTCGGCTTTCGGGGTGGCCGCGGCCGGGGTATCGTCGCTTTCCCTGTTCCACCAGCCATAGCCGGTAGACGTGCCTGCCGCGTCGGTCTTGGCCTTGTCCGCGCTTTTGCCGTCGCCTGAGGCGTTGGAGGGGGAGGACGGAGAAGGCGCGCCTCCGCCTCCGGCAGCCGCACCTCCGGCCGCGGCCGCGGCGGCCCCGCCGGACATTTTAGCCGCATAATCGCTTTTTGCCCCGGCCTTGGCGCTTTCCAGGGCGCCGTCGAGCTGCGCGGCGCCGCCCTTGCTCTGGAACGCGTCCAACTCGCCGGCTTTGGCTCCTGCGCCGCGGCCAGGCGCGCTGGACCCGGCGGATTGGCCGGGGAACAGAGGGGGAGGCGCTCCTCCCGGCGGCAGCGAGGCGAAAAGTTTTGGCGGGGGCTGGGCCCTGTTCTGGTTGAATCCGGTGGCTCCAGCCGCGCCGGCAGCGCCGGGGGCGGAGACTGGGGCCGCAGCCGCCGTCTGGGCGGGGCCGTCCGCTCCGGCCTTGGGGGCGCCGGCCGCCTGCTCCTGCCTGGGGACGGCCTGGAAGGTGGCACTGTCCCCTCCGCCGCCGCTCGAGGCGCCTACTCCGCCGCCGTCGTTCCAGCCCAGGGAAGGGGAACTCGCCCCCTTGCCGTAATGTTTTTCGTAATAACGGGTGAAGGCGTCGGAATCCGGGGCGTATTCTCCCTCTACTTCGTCGTCCTTGGGGGCTGCGCCTGTGTTGCTGTAACCGGCGGCTGCCGTGTTGGACCCGGCTGCCGGCCCATCGCCGAAAAAGTCGTTGAACACCCTGGCGGCCTCGTCCGAGACTATTTCCGCGCCCCGCTTGATGTCGGCGACGTAGGAGGAGGGCAGCGGTTTAGCTCCCCTGAAGCTGAAGCCGGACTGAAGTCCTTTGGCCTGCCTGGCGCTCATGCCTACATGCAGCAGGGCAAAAAAAGACCCTGTGACCATAAAGAGTACGGCCAGGGCTATCAGCAGGATCGGGTTTTGCCGGCTTTTTTCCATGGCACCTATAGTATATAGGGTTTTTTTGCTTTCTGCCAGTCCCCCAGCCCGGGTACGCTTGATTTTTAGGCGGAATAATGGGATAATATAGCGGTAGTTTAAACCGAGAACTCAAGTTTTTGAAGCCTATCCTGCTAGCAGTAGAGTTAGGAGAGCGCAGAAAGAGTTGAGATCAGGTAAAGATAGCTAGGAGGATAGTACAATGAGCAAGAGAATATACGTGGGCGGTCTGCCCTTTAAAACCACCGAAGAGGAAATGAACACCCTTTTCTCCGGGTACGGTCAGGTTTCCAGCGCCAAGCTGATCACCGACAAGTACTCCGGCCAGTCCCGCGGTTTCGGCTTCGTCGAGATGCCCAATGACGAAGAAGCGAACGCCGCCATGGAAAAGCTGAACGGCTCCGATTTCGGCGGCCGCAAGCTGACCGTGAACGAGGCTCGCCCGATGGAAGCCCGCCCCCGCTCCGGCGGTTTCGGCGGTGACCGCGGCGGCCGCGGCGGCGATCGCGGTGGTCGCGGCGGTGGCGGCTACGGCGACAAGTGGTAATCAGAATCCTTTAACGGTTCTAACCGCCGGCCCCTCAAAAGGCCGGCGGTTTTTTATTTGACGCCATAGGTTGCGTGGCCACATGGGGGGCAGGACAAGCAAAACCCTGTCGGTGGCCCGAGCTTGCATAAGCGCGAGGGCCGAGACAGGGAGTGGCGAGCACGGTGTGCGTGACCACGTTTTT
>JAMPXK010000091.1 GCA_023701245.1 Elusimicrobiales bacterium
CGGTCAATAGGGGGACATATGGCATGGGAAATAAAGGGGTGGACCAGCGGCGGCTACGTGGCCTCGCGGGAAGACGGGGAAATGGTGTTCATCTACCGCCGCCCGGACTGGGGCACCGGTCTGAGCGGCCTCAAAACCTTTTTCGAACTGCGCAGCCGCGGCGTGCTGGTGGGGCGCATCTCTTCGGAAAATTCCTGGCGGCCCAAGATCAGCGCCCAGTGGCTGGGCGACACCGACCGCGCGCTGAACGAGGTGGACCTGCTGGAGATAGCCGCGGCCCTGAAACTCTAACTGGTATAATCACCTGGTGAAGAAACCTTACCGGCGCGCTTTCCTGGAGATCACCAACAGCTGCAACCTGGCCTGCGGTTTCTGCGCGCGCACGCGGCGCCCTGCGGCCGCCATGCCGCTGGAGCTTTTCAGGAGCGCGGCGGCCCAGGCCGGCCGGCTGGCGGAAGTAATCTCCCTGCACCTGCTGGGAGAGCCGCTCACCCACCCGGATTTCCCGGCCATACTCAAGTGCTGCACGCAGCTGGGCCTGAAGGTGAACCTGGTGACCAATGGTCTGCTGTTGGGGAAATTCCCGCCCCCTCTCTTCGCCGAGCCCTGCCTGGGCCAGGTTTCTATTTCCCTGCACGCGCTCTCCTGCCTGCCGGAAGAAGATCGCGGGCGGCAGTTGGCGGCCCTGGCGCGTTTCGCCGCGGCCAAACCGGCCGGGCTTACCGTGGGCTTCCGCCTGCGCTCCGCAGGCGAGGACGCTTTTTTCCGCAGTACGCTCAAGACCCTGCTGGCCGCCTTCAGCGCCACCCTGCTGCCCGGCGCCGGCTACGTAAAACTGGCCGACGGAGTTTTCCTGAATTTCGGCGGGGTCTTTGAATGGCCGGGCGGGGCGCCCGGCAAGGCCAAGACCGGCTGCCTGGGCCTCAAGCACCATTTCGGAGTACTGAGCGATGGCCGCGTGGTGCCCTGCTGCGCGGATTTCGACGGGGCGCTGGCGCTGGGCGATATCAAGCGCCGCGCGCTGGCGGACATCCTGGCCAGCCCGGAAGCGGCGGTTCTCAGGGCCGGCCTGGCCGGCCAGGCGCCCATGCCCTCCTATTGCGCCTCCTGCGGTTTCACCGCCCCCGACGCCTGACCCCCCCGTACCTTCCTACCGCAAGACCCGTGTTGATTTCGCTCAACCTGTTTATGTAGTATTCAGGTATGAAGGCCGCCGCTATTTTTCTCCTCCTGACCGCCGCGCCGGCTTTCTGCGAACAACCCTGGTACGCGGCCCGCGGCGGGGAAACCGCGCTCCCCGCGCCGGGCCAGCCGGCGGACACGCTGGACGCCTGCCCCAAGCTCAACGCCCTGAAGCGCTACGAAGGCTACGCCGACGCGCCGGCCGTAAAGGACGTGCTGGAAGTAGACGCGCAAACCCTGCCCCTGCCCGAAGACGACCTGGACCGCGACAGCCTGCTGGAAGTCCTGGACACCACCCTGGATTACTGGAACCTGCGCCCCGACACCGCCAGGGTGCAGCTGGGCGAAGCCTCTTACGACGCGCCCCGCCTGCGCCGCACCCTCAAGGCCCTCCGGGAACTTCTCGCCTCCGGCCTGTCCAAAGAAGAACTGCTTGGCGCGCTCAAGGCGCGTTTCCATATCTACCGCGCTTCGGCCGACGGCACCGACAAGACCGTGATCACCGGCTACTACGAGGCCGAGATCCCCGTTACCCGCGCCCCCGACGCGGAGCACAAGTACGCCGTCCACCTTAAGCCGGCCGACCTGGTAAAGACCACCCCGGCCATGGGCGTGGAGTTCGACTACGGCCGCTACGACGAAGAAGGCCGCCTGGTGCGCCATTACCCGCGCGAGGCCGTGCACGCCGGCGCGCTGGCCGGGCAGGGCCTGGAGCTGGTCTGGTCCGCCCACCCCTCGCAGATCATGCTGCTGCAGATACAGGGCTCTGGCGTGCTGCGCTTTCCGGACGGGGACCATATCCGGGCCGGGTTCGACGGGGCCAACGGCCACCCCTACCGCAGCGTGCAGAAGCTGCTGATAGACTGCGGGGAAGTTCCCGGGATGTCCTTCAAGGATTTTATCGCCTACCTCTCGGGGCAGGGTCCGCGCGAGGAGCGCCTGGTGGACCTGAACCCGCGCTACGTTTACTTCAGGCAGCGCCCCAAAGACAGCCGGCCCTACGGGGCCATAGGCCGCGTTCTTACGCCGGGGCGCTCCATAGCCATAGACCCCAAGCACATACCGCTGGGGCTGTTCGGCCTGCTCAAGTCCCGCCGCCCGCAAGCGCAGGGCACGGGCCTGGTCTTCAAGGATTTCAGCCGCTTCATCGCCGCCCACGACACCGGCTCCGCCATCCGCGGCCCCGGCCGCGTGGACCTCTTCTGGGGCACCGGCGCCGCGGCCGAAACCGAGGCTTCCTCCATGAAAGCCCCCGGCGAACTCTACCTGTTCGTCATAAAATAGCCGCCAGCCCTTGACGCGTCAAGCGCCGCCCCCTTGACAAATAAAAAATATCTGCTATACTATTTTTGGAGCGGAACACCTTATCGACGGTTGCCTTCCGCTCCAAGTTTTTGAGGGAGACAGCGCGGGCAAGTGCCCGCGTTGTCATTTTATTGGCCGTGGCGGGGGCATGGGTTCGGCGGGCCTTCGCGCAGGCCGACGCTTGCGTAAGCGCGGAGGCCGAGCGAGGAGCGCGGCCACGGTGTGGCCGATAGCGTGCCCGCCGGGCCCATGCCCCCGCCACGGCCATAACTGACTAGATTTTTTTGGAAAGTTCGTAGAAGACTACGGCGGCGGCGTTGCTGGCGTTCAGGCTCTCCACGCCGCCCTTCTGCGGAATAGAGACCAGCTCATCGCAATGCTCGCGGGTCTTCTGGTGAAGCCCTTCGCCCTCGGAACCGATCAGGATGAAGGCCGGCAGCGTAAACTCCACCTGCGGCAGGGGCTTGCCCCCCATGTCCATCCCGTAAACCCAGAACCCCTTTTCCTTCAGGCGCTCTATGGTCAGGTTTAGGTTCACCACCTCCACCACGTTAACCCGCTCCACCGCGCCCGCGGCCGCTTTCTGGGCCGTGGGCGTAAGCCCGGCGGAACGGCGCTCCGGGATCACCACCGTGCTCACGCCAAGGCAGGCCGCGGACCTTATGATGGCCCCCAGATTCATCGGGTCGGTTATCCCGTCCAGGCCGGCCCATACCGTCTTCTTCAGGTCAGGCTCGTTGTCCAGCGCCTGGTCCAGGTTCAGCTTTACCGGAGGCTCGGTCTCTATGATCACGCCCTGGTGACTGGCGCCCTGGGCCAGCTTTTCCAGCGTGCGGGCGTCGCAAAACTCCACCGTGACGCCCTTGCGGCGCGCCAGCCCGGCCAGTTCCTGCACTCTCGGCGCCTTCTCGGCGCGCGAGATGACCAGGCGCAGCACGCGGCGGCGGCCGGCCTTCAGGATCTCTTCGGCGGTGTTAATGCCGTACAGCAGTTCTATGGGCATAGTTCAGAACGACGGGTAAACGGTATCCCGCTCCCGCGAGATGATGTAGAGCACGGCCGCCAGTATCTGCGCCGGGTGCCCCAGCCGGGCGAAAGCGAAATCCATGTGCAGCTGGAAGCGGGAGGACGAGGTCGGGTCCAGGAAGACAAAACCCGCGCGGCGGTCCTCGGCGAAGATCCCGTAATGGGAACTCAGCGCCCCGCCTAAATGGCCGAACAGCATGCGCGGCAGGCGGCCGCCGGGGAAATCGTCGCGGATCTCGAAGACCACCTGGTTGTCCGTATCCACGAACTCCCAGCGCCGGCTGGCGAAACCGCCCTTGCGCACCAGGCGGGCCACTTCCTTGCCGGCGCCGTCGCGGATAAGGCCGTAGTCCTGGTCCGGCGCCACCTGCATCATCAGCGTGGACTGCGCGTCGTAAAGCTCAAGCGGGCGGCGGCGGGTCAGGAACATCCCCGCGCCCATGGCGGCGGGGATCAGGAAGAAGATCTCCGGCAGCGACGCCAGCGCCCGGCCCAGCAGCGGCACGGACAAGAGCAGGTTCACGGGCAGGTCGCCTTTGCCTATAAAAGCCAGCAGGCTCCAGCCCACGTGGAAGAACAGGCAGCCGTAAACGCCGCCGGCCAGGTACATGCCGTGCTCGTGGGAGTAGTCGGCCAGCAGGAACTGCTTCTGCCTGGTCAGGATATTGTAGGTGACGTCCTTGAAAGAGGAGATCCTGGTGATCACGAACGGGAAGAAGAAGTCCGGCGGCACGTCTTTAGGCGGCGGCGGCAGCTTGGGGTTCTGATAAGCGGACGCCGCGGACCTGGCCGCGAAGGACCCCGCAACCCAGAGACCTATGAGCACGGCCCAGACCAGCGGGGCCAGCGGCTGCCGGGGCAGGTAGGGCGGCAAGCCCTCCTCCCGCTTCTTAGCCAGCTCGTCCATGAAGTCCTGGGCCACCGAGGCGGCGGAAACCGTGGAAGCGGCCACGACCGCGGAATCGGTGGAAGCGGACAGCTCGGCCGCGGGCGCGCCGGCGACCTCCGCCGTCGAGGTGGAAACTTCCCTGTCTCCGTCCCTGAAGATCTGCGCCGCGAACTCGTCTTCCTCCGGCGCCTCTTTGACCTTCCGGCGCTTTATCACCCGGACCTTCCGGGGCTTGGGCAGCTCTATCTTCTCGCCGGGCTTGCGCACGCTGGCCAGGATGCCGCGGAAATCGCTTTCCGAAAGGCCGCTGGCGGAAACGGCGTAAGAAAAACCGTTATAAGTGAAGAAGGCCATGTAGGCCTCGGCCCCCATGGACTCATAGGAGGTGTAATAGGCGCTGGAGACGCCGTGCAGGCTTACCGCCCTGATATCTCCGGAGAGGCTGTTGCCCTTGGAACGCAGCGAATCCACCTGCTCTTTTACGCGGGCTTTCAGGTAATAATCCGCCAGTTCGGAATCCTGCTTCGAGAATTCGAAG
>JAMPXK010000040.1 GCA_023701245.1 Elusimicrobiales bacterium
GGTTGATGAAATGCATGATGCCGGAAGCGTTGTACGGCAGGCCCATCTTTACCGGGGTGATGGCGAAAGTGGAGGTCTCGTCGCCGATGGCCATGTCGCAGGTGACGGCCAGGTCCGTGGCGCCGCCCCAGACGCTGCCCTGGATCATGGCCAGCACGGGGCCCGGGTAATTCTGGATGGCCCGGAAGGCGGTTTCCATGGGGCTGTCGTAGGCCAGCGGGTCGTGGTGCACTTTCGGCAGCTGGGTGATGTCGTGGCCGGCCGACCAGACCCTGGCGCCCTTTTCCGCGCGCAGCACCACCACGGGGACTTTCTTGGCCCGGAATTCCTCCAGCGCCTTCACCAGTTCGCCGCAGAGTTCCAGGCTGAGCGCGTTGCGCCGGGCCGGGTTGTTGAGGGTAAGCACGCCTATCTTGTCGATGATCTGCCGGAGTATCAGGTCCATGGAGTCTCCTTAAAGGTCTTCCCAGCATTGTATAATTTAAAAATGAAAGAATTCCTCCTCGCGCTCCTGCTGCTGCCGCTGCCGGCCTACGCCGCCGCTCCCTGCGGGGACTTCGCGCGGCCCGCCGCGGAACTGGCCGCGCTGGTGGCGGAAAAGCCGGCCGGGCTGGAAAAAGTCTTCGACAAAAGCCTGTTCGCCTACATCTCGGCGGAGAAACTGGCCCTGACGCTCTACGAGCTGCGCCGCGACAACGGCGCCGTGACGCAGCGGGTCTTCGTCAGCTCCGACAACGCCTGTTCCGCCCATTTCCTGTTCGAGACCGACCGCGGCTACAGGGTGCCCGTGGCCATGACCCTGAACCCGGATACAGGCCGGCTCAGCGGCGTATTTTTCGGGGTGCCCTACCGCAAGGACCTGACGCTGGAGGCGGTCCGCCGCGAGCTGGCGGCCCTGCCCGGCCGCGCCAGCCTGCTGGCCCTGCGCCTGGGGGAGAAGCCGGAAGCGCTGGAGGCCCTCAACGAGAACGAGCCTTTCGCCTCGGCCTCGGCTTTCAAACTTTACGTGCTGGGCGCGCTGCTGGAAGCCGGGACGCCCTGGGACAAGGTCTACCGGCTGAGGGCGGAGGACAGGTCGCTGCCCTCCGGCAAGCTGCGCGGCTGGCCCGAGGGATCGCCGCTGACCATGCATACCCTGGCCGCGCTGATGATCTCGGAGAGCGACAACACCGCCACCGACGCGCTGATTTCGGCCCTGGGCCGGCGCCGCCTGGAGTCTTCGCTGCCGGCGCTGGGCCATGCCAAGCCGCACCTGCTGCGGCCTTTCCTGCGGACTTCGGAAATGTTCCGGCTGAAGGCGGACGGCGAGAGGGCGGTGAAATACCTGAACCTGCCTGCGGAAGAGCGCTACGGTTTCCTGGACGACCTGCGCGCCGCGCCGCTGACCTCCGAGGGCCTGCGGCATACGCCTTTCGTCATAGACCGGCTGGAGTGGCTCATCTCGCCCGCCGACCTCTGCCGGGTCATGGATTACTTCCTGCGCAAGGACAGCCGCCAGGCGCTGGAAATACTGGCGCTGAACCCGGGCCTGAACCTGCCGCCCGGCAAGTTCCTCTACGCGGGCTACAAGGGCGGCGGCGAGCCCGGCGTGCTCGCCATGGCCTGGCTGCTTAAGGCCGCGGATTCGCGGTGGTACTGCCTGGCCGCCGCCTGGAACGACGAACAGCGCAACCTGGAGGAGAAAAAGTTCTTCGGGATAATGCAGGGAGCGCTCAACGCGCTGGGCGACAGGAAATAACCCGGACCTGAAAAACCCCGGTCTCCCGGGGTTTTTTATTTACAGGGGCGCGGCGGGGGGCAGCGGTATGTAATCCCGGAAGTTGCCGGCGTCCAGGGTAAAGGCTTTGGGGCCCAGCACGCCTTTGCGGCCCAGGTAGCCCGGGACCATGGGCGGGGTGGTGGCGTAGAAGTTGTACAGGAGGTGCGGGATGGCCCACATCCGCACCCGGCGCCCGCGCGGCAGCGCGTGGTTGATCATCGTGACCAAATTGTTGGTGCAGTTGTTGCGGGTGGAATGGTACCACTCGCCTTCGCGGTTCTTCACGGCCTGCTCCACGGTGTCGCGCACCATCTTTATCTTCGCCTCGCGGCCGGCCAGGAGCGGGTAGTAGTTCATCCAGTCCCCGCTGAAGGCGCTGTCCAGGGCGTAATCCTCGAAGTTGGTCAGCAGCCAGACGATGTTGTAGGTCTTCCGGAACCCGGCCAGCAGGGAATATTGCTGGCCCTCGCGCGCGTAGGCCTCCACCGACAGGAAAAAGCCGCGCGACCGCCGGCCGTCGGCGGCCGTGAAGCCGCCGTCCTCGAATTCATAGAACAGCAGCGAGTGCCCGGCGATGCCCGGCTTCTGCACCTTGGTGACGAAATAGATCTCTTTTATCAGTTCCGGCCGGATGGCCGCGGCGGTCCAGGAAAAATCGTGGGCGGTGGCGGAGGGGTCCACCCAGCGCAGGTTGGACACCAGCAGGGCGCCGTCGGCCTCGCCGTCTAGGACGGCCGGGCGGAACTTCTCCTTGCGCGGCGGCAGCTCGGGGGCTCCTTCCTGCGGGACGTAGCCGGTTATGCTGTAGACCCGCAGGCTCTGGGTCTCGTCGGAAGCTTCGGCCTTGCCCCAGATCTCCACGAACCGGCCGTCGAAAGCGGCCGCGTCTTCGGGGGAAAGTTCGAGGACGAAGACGCGCCCGTCCTCCGTGTTTAGCACCGTGCGGTCCGGGTGAACCGTTACGGCGCCCCGCACCTGGTAGGTGACGGCGTGCTTGTCCGCCGGCAGGCCGGCGGCCGGCCGCGGCAGCGGCGCGGCGTAGAGGGAGGAGAAGTCTTCGGCCTTGACGGCGCCGGCCAGGGCCAGGGCGGCGAAGACGCAAAACGGCAGTTTTCTGAGCATAGGAAGATAATAGTTCTTAAGCCGCCGCGCGCCCTAGGGGCCAAAGGCCCACCCCGGCCCGGTATTATTGCCCAGGCCCGGCTGGGCCGCAAGGGCAGGACCTATAGTATAATTGGGGGGTTATGCCCCTTAAAAAAACAGAGAAAGAGCCCGCCGTCCCCAAAACCCTGCCGGAGGCGCCGCTGCGCGCCCTCTACAGGAAGACTTTCGGCCGCGAGCCCGAAGTTTTCGAACCGCTCCGTGCCGACGGGGGGGCCCGCCGGCTCTTCCGCCTGAAGGACGGAGCGCGTTCGGTGATAGGGGCTTTCGGCCCGGATAAGGCCGAGAACCGCGCTTTCCTGAACTTCTCGAGGCGGTTCCGCGCCGAAAAACTGCCGGTGCCGGAGATCTACGCCGCCGACGAGCCGCAGGGAGTCTACCTGGAAGAGGACCTGGGCAGCACCACCCTCTTCGAATACATGGGCGCCGAGCGCAAAGGCGCGGAACTGCCCCCGCAGGTGCTGGACGCCTACAAGAAAGCGCTGGACTGGCTGCCGCGCTTCCAGCAGCAGGTGGGCAAGGGCATGGACCTCAGTGCCTGCTACCCGCGCGCCAGTTTCGACCGGCAGTCCAT
Organism: Elusimicrobiales bacterium; assembly: GCA_023701245.1. Lineage (GTDB taxonomy): Bacteria > Elusimicrobiota > Elusimicrobia > Elusimicrobiales > UBA9959 > UBA9959. Next base: position 3,495 of record JAMPXK010000040.1, read on the forward strand.
CATGTGGGACCTGAATTACTTCAAGTATTATTTCCTGAAACTGGCCAAGATCCCTTTCAACGAGCAGAAGCTGGAGGACGACTTCGCGCGGTTCGCGGACTTCCTCCTGGAAGCCCCCGCCGACAGTTTCCTCTACCGCGATTTCCAGTCCCGCAACATCATGCTGCGCGGCGGCCAGCCGTGGTTCATAGACTACCAGGGCGGCCGGCGCGGCGCGCCCCACTACGACCTGGCTTCCCTGCTCTACGACGCCAAGGCGGACCTTACGCCGGAAACGCGCTCCGCGCTGCGGCGGCATTACCTGGCGGCCGCCGGGCTGGACCAGAAGGCGTTCATGCGGCATTACCACGCCTTCGTCTACATCCGCATCATGCAGGCCATGGGCGCCTACGGCCTGCGCGGGTTCTACGAGGGCAAGACGCATTTCCTCAACAGCGTGCCCTACGCCGTCAGGAACATAGAATGGCTGCTGCGCAACGCCGACCCCGGCGTGAAAGTGCCGGAGCTGGAGCAGTGCTTCAAGCGCATCGCCGCGTCCTCCTACCTGCGGCAGTTCGGCAAGACCCGGCTGGGGCTGACGGTGCGGATAACCAGCTTCTCCTTCAAGAACGGCCTGCCCCTCGACGACAAGGGGCACGGCGGCGGTTTCGTGTTCGACTGCCGCGCCCTGCCCAACCCCGGCCGTTACGAGCGCTATGCCCAATTGACCGGGCTGGACGCCCCGGTGGCGGAGTTCCTGAAAAAAGAGCCCGAAGTTGAGAAATTCCTGGCGGGCGTCTTCGCCATAGTGGACATGAGCGTGGAGAATTACCTGTCGCGCAATTTCACCTCGCTGATGGTGAATTTCGGCTGCACCGGCGGGCGGCACCGTTCCGTCTACTGCGCCGAAGCGCTGGCCGCCCGGGTCAGGCAGAAGTACGGCGCCCGGGTGGAACTGCTGCACCGCGAGCAGCAGGGCGGGACGGCGAAATGAAGGCCATGGTCTTCGCGGCGGGGCTGGGCACGCGCCTGCGCCCGCTGACCGACAGCCTGCCCAAGGCGCTGGTGGAGGCCGGGGGCATGCCCATGCTGGAGCTGGTCATCCGCCGCCTGGCGGCGGCCGGGGTCACGGAGTTCGTGGTCAATACGCACCATTTCCACGACCAGGTGGCCGCCTTCCTGGCTTCGAAGAAGAATTTCGGGTTCAAGGTGGCGCTGTCGCGCGAAGAGGAGTTCCCGCTGGAGACCGGCGGCGGCCTTAAGCAGGCCGCGGCGCTGCTGGGCGGCGGGCCGTTCTTCGCCTATAACGCCGACGTCTATTCCGAGATGGACCTGCGCGGCCTTTATAACGCCCATGTCTCGGCCGGGGCGCTGGCCACGCTGGCCGTGCGCGACCGGCCCTCTAAAAGACGCCTGCTGTTCGACCGGTCCCTGAACCTGAAAGGGCGGGAAAGCGGTCCCGCCCCCGCCGGCTGCAGGGCGCTGGCGTTCAGCGGCATCCAGGTGCTGTCGCCGGGCATTTTCTCTAAAATGACGGAAACCGGCGTCTTCTCCCTGACCGGCGTCTACCTGCGCCTGGCCGCGGCCGGCGAGCGCGTCAAAGGTTTCGAGGACCGCTCCGATTTCTGGTGCGACATAGGGGACCTGGACCGCCTGGAGGCCGTAAGGCGCCGGGCGGCGGCCGGACCCCGATAAATTTATATAATAACCCTGCCTATGAAAGCCGCTATTTTCAACCTGCTTTTCGCCGGCCTCTGCGCCCCCGCCCTGGCCGGGACACAACTCCCGGCGGAGCCGTGCTTTGACGGCGCCGCCTGCCGCGCCGCGGCGCCTCTGGCCGCCGAGATCCCCTTCCCCGCGCCGGGCGCCGCCGCAAAACCCGTGGTGATCTCCATCGTGGGCGTGGATTTTACCGAGGTGGGCATAGGCAAGCTGGAGCTGGCCTATTTCAAGAAGATCATAGAACACTTCAAGCCCGGCAGCCGCCTGGACGAGCAGCTCTTCGGCGGCCGCATGGCCAGCGTGGCCCAGGACGCCGAACAGAACGAACTTTACAAACGCATGCCCGACGACTACCTGGACGCCAGGCTGGCCGGAGTGCTGCCCGAAGGCAGCTACGAGATAGTGCCGGTGCGCTGGTCCCGCGACCCGGAAGAGAGCGCCGCCGCGGTGCCGCTGGTGCAGGCCGAGATAAAGAAGATCTTCGCCGCGGCCAGGGCCGAGGGGCGTCCCGTGTACCTGGTGGCCCACAGCTGGGGCAGCGTGCTGGCCCACACGGCCCTGCACCGCCTGGCGGTTTCCAGCCCCGAAGTGCGAGTGGACAAGTTCATCACCCTGGGCTCGCCGCTGGTGCCCGGCAGCTGGTGGATGGAGATCTTCCTTAAGCTGGAGATAAACGCCGGCCAGCTGCAGCAGTACGTGGCCAAACCGCGCAACGTGGGCTACTGGGTGAACCTCTGGGCCAGGAGCGACTATTTCTCCAACGAGATAAAGGCGGCCGACAAGAACCTGCTGGAAGACGGCCTGACCGTGGAACTGGCCGCGCGGGTAAGGAAAGCCGCCGCGCAGGACCATTCGCTGCGCGACGAAGCCCTGCGCGACCTGTTCTTCCTCAAGAGCCTCAAGACCTGGCACTTCGCCTATATTTTCGATTTCCGCGTTTTCCTCAAGACCCTCAAAGAGTACCACGAGCACCGCATTTTCGAGCGGGTGATCCCGGAGGAGCTGGCCCGCTAGGCCGGCAGCAGTCATGATCGCCGTTAAACTGGAGAACGCGGCCCGCCAGGCGCCGCGCGGCGAGGGCTTGCGCAAAGCCCTCGAGTTCCTGACCCGCCCGGGCGCGGCCGCCCTGCCCGACGGGCGCTACGAGCTGGACGGAGAGAAGGTTTACGCGCTGGTGCAGCGCTATGAGACCCTGGCGCAGGACCGCCCCAGGTTCGAAGCGCACCGCAAATATATAGACGTGCAGTTCCTGGCGGCCGGGGAGGAAGTCATAGGCTGGGCCCCGCTGTCCGCCGTAGGGATAACGGAACCCTACGACGGGGAGAAGGACGTCTGTTTCGGTTTTGCGGCGGGCGCCTGGACGCCGGTGAGGCTGGCGGCGGGGGAACTGGCTATCCTTTACCCGGAGGACGCCCACGCGCCGCGGCTGGCGGCGGGAGCCCCGGCCCAGGTTGCCAAGATAGTGGTCAAGGTGGCGAACGATATATGACATTCAAAGAACTGGTGCGCGCCTCCATGAACGGCGAAACGGAAGACATAAAGGCTTTGACCGAAGAGGCGGAACTGTTCGGCGGGGACCCGCGCATAGGCGCGCGGCTGAAGGAACTTTTTACGGCCCTGGCCCAGGAGAAGCTGGCGCGCCTCAAGGAACTGGGCAGGATCTTCAAGGAAGGCACTGGTTTCCGCCAGCGCGCCCTGGCGCCGGCCCGCTCCGTGGAGGCGGCGCTGCGCGCGCACGTGACCCGCTCCGAACAGGCCCTGAAAGTTTACGCGGACCTGGTCAAGCAGCTCAATAAACCGGAATTCAAGGAAGCCCTGTCCGCCATGCTGCTGCGCGAACGCGCCTGCCTGGCCGGGATCAGGGAGCTGCAGGCCGGCCTGAAGCGGCCGCAGGAGAAGTAGGGGGGAGTTCCCGCAGCCGCGCCAGGTTGCGCAGCGCGCCGGGCAGACCGGGGGAGACTTTCAGCGCCCGGACGAACATTTCCTCCGCCCCGGCCCTGTCCCCGGAGAGGGCCAGCAGGATGCCGCGGTCGTTGAGCGCTTCCAGATTATAAGGATTTTTTTCCAGCAGCCGCGCGTAGAGCGCGGCCGCTTCTTTTTTGCGCCCCGCCGAGGCCAGAGCCCTTGCCGCGGCCAGGAGCGCGGGCGGGTAGCCCGGGTCCGCCCGCAGGGTCTCCTCCAGGGCGCCGCCTGCCCGCCGGTCGCCGGCGGCCGCCAGGACGCAGTACTTGTTGAAGAGCGTTTCCGCGCCGGCGGGGCGCGCGGCCAGCGCCGCGTCCAGGGCGCGCAGCGCGCCGGGCGTGTCGCCGGTTTTCCAGCGGGCCAGGGCCAGGCCGTTAAGGTACATCTGGTTTGCCGGGTCCGCGGCGGCGAGTTTTTCGAGCAGCGGCAGGCTCTCGCCCGGGCGGCCGAGCAGGTAATACTCGCGCGCCAGGTTGTAGAGCATCGGTTTGGAGGCCGACCGGCGCGCGGCGTGTTCGTAATTCTCCAGGTCCGTGCCGCGCCGCGCGGCGTTGACGGCGGCCGCGGCGCCGAAGACCAGCAGCGCGGCCGGCAGCAGCGGTTTGAGGCGCGCGCCGCGCCCGTGCAGCCAGGCGGCCGCGCCCAGGAACAGCCCGGCGTTGGCCAGGTACACCCAGTGGTCCAGCATCAGGTCGTTGGTGGCCAAGAGCGGCAGCTTGGGAGCGAGGTTGAGCAGGTACCAGGCGGCGCAGAACAGCGCCAGGCGCCCGCCCTTTTTCCAGAGCAGCGCCCCCGCCGCGGCCAGCGCCGGCAGGGAAAGGAGGGCGAGCGCCCGCAGGTCGGGCTGCATGCGGTGGGAATGCATGCCGAAAGGCAGCAGGGTCTCTTTAAGGTACATGAGCACGGCCTGGGGGACTTTCAGCAGCAGCCCCGAAAGCACCGGCAGCAGGCCTTTGGCCAGGGCGTCCATGCCCAGGGCCTGGTGGCGCAGGAAAAGGTAGACCGGGATGAAGGCGAAGAACGGCAGCAGCCGCAGGTAGTCCTGGCCGCGCCTCTCCAGGCGCCACAGGCAAAGGGCCCCGAGGGCGGGCATGATGATGCCCGTTTCCTTGAACCCCGCCGCGGCCAGGAAGAACAGGAAGGCCGCCGCGGTCCTGTTGCGGACCAGCAGCAGCAGCGAAGCCAGCGTGCAGGCCGCGGCGGCCAGTTCGGCGCGGCCGGCGATTATGAGCAGCTGTTCCACGGCGGCCGGATGGACGGCCAGCAAAGCGCCCGCCCAGAAGGCCGGGCCGCGCGCGAAGCCGAGCGCCAGCGCCAGGTAGAAGAAGAGGAGGGCGGCGGCCGCGTGGCAAACGAGGTTGGTAAGGTGATAGCCTGCGGGCCGGTAGCCCCACACGGAGAAGTCGATCATGTTGCTGACGGTCTGCAGCGGGCGGTAGTAGTTCAGGCCCTGGGAGAACGGGTCGCCCTTGAAAGCCGCCGCCAGGTTGGCCGCGGTCAGCTCCAGGCGCTGGTTCTGCTCTATCATCTGGTGGTCGTCCCACATGAAGCCGCCTTTCAGCGTCAGGCCGAAAGCGAGCGCCGCGGCCAGCAGGATGGCGGCCGGGGCCAGCGCCTCGCGGGTGGGGACTTTGAACATCAGTGAATTATACCAAGTCCTAAAAAGATAAAATGTAGCAATGACAAGAACTGCCGATGGTTCAGAGGTTTACTGGGACGGCGGGCATTACGACGCCTTTAACTCTCCCTACGAGGACGACCTGGCTTTCTACCTGGCCGAGGCCCGCCGGGCCCGCGGCCCGGTGCTGGAACTGGCCTGCGGCACCGGCCGCCTGACCCTCCCGCTCAGAAAAAAAGGCGTGCAGGTGACCGGCCTGGATTACTCCCCGGCCATGCTGGCCCGGGCCCGGGCCAAAGCCGCGGCCGCCGGGCTCGAGCTCCCCCTGCTGCGCGGCGACGCCCGGAAATTCAGGCTCGCCGGGAAATTCAAACTGATCTTCATGGCCTTCAATTCCCTGCAGCACCTGGGGCGTCGGGAGGAACTGGAGGGGCTTTTCCGGTCGGTAAAGGCGCACCTGGCTCCCGGCGGCCGGTTCATCTTCGACGTCTTCAATCCCGACCCGCGCTATTTAACGCGCGACCCGGAGGAACTGCTGCCGGTGGCGTATTATCCCGACCCGTCCGGGGAGGGGAAAACGCTGGTCAACGAACAGTATTCCTATGACAAGGCGGCGCAGACCTCCCGCCTGATCTGGCATTACCGCAGCGAAAAAACGGGGCGTACCCTGAAAAAAAGGCTTAATTTAAGGTGTTTTTTTCCTGAAGAACTGCTGGCCCTGGCGCATTATAACGGCTTCCGGGTGCTTAAGCGTTACGGGGACTTCCGCCGCCGGCCCCTCGGCCCCGACTCCGGCAAGCAGGTCCTGGTCTGCGCTCCCTTATTGTAAAGCCCCCCGTGATTTGCTATTATTAACCTACTATGAATACCTATGAGTTAATGCTGATTATCAATCCCCAGCTTACCGACGCCGAAGTCGGGGAAGCGGTGGAAAAAGCCAAAAAGATCCTCACCGATGAGAAGGGCGAAGTCCTTTCCGAAGACCGGCTGGGCCGCAAGAAGTTCACCCACTCCGTCGGCAAGAACCGCGACGGCTTCTACGTCTATATGAAGGTCAAGGCCGCTCCCGAAAGCGTGAAGGCCATCAACCATAGCCTGAAACTGCAGGAAACCGTTCTGCGCGCCATGCTGATGAAAGCGGCCGTAGAGCAGCCTGTAAAGAAAGCCTAAGAGGCCCTCGCTGGGGGACATATGGACATACGGATCCCGGAAATTAACCAGGTCATGATAGCCGGCAGGCTTACGCGTGACCCCGAACTGCGGTTCACGCAGAAGCAGCAGGGCGTGGTTTCCCTGTCCATAGCGGTCAACCGCCGCTACCAGGACCCGGCCAGCGGCGAATGGAAGGACGACACCACTTTTGTGCCCGTTACCGTCTGGGGCCCCGCGGCCGAGCGCTGCAAGGACAAGATGAAGAAGGGCAGCCCGGTGCTGGTGGAAGGCCGCCTGACCGCTTCCGAATATACCGATAAGACCGGCCAGAAGCGCAAAGAGATGAAGATCACCGCCCGCCGCGTGCAGCTGATGGCGTACGGCGAGCAGGGCGGCGCCGAAGGCGCGGCCAAGGGCGAGGCCGAAGAGCCCGCCGCCGACGCGGAGGCCAAGAGCGACGCCTCCGGCATAGAAGAAGTCCCGTTCTAGAACAGAATTCGTTTTCTAAAACCAGTAGGAGCAAACATTATGGAGAACAAAGAAACTACCCCCAAGCCGGCCGAAGCTGCGGCCCCCCGGCCCCACGCCGGCCCCCACTCCGGTCCTCCGCGCCGCCCCGGCGGGCGCCGGTTCGCCCCGCGCCGCAAGGTCTGCAGGCTGTGCGCCGAGCACATAGACCTGGTGGACTATAAACAGGCCCAGATCGTGAAAACTTTCTGCACCGACACCGGCAAGATACTTTCCCGCCGCATCACCGGCGCGTGCGCCAAGCATCAGCGCCAGATCATGCGGGCCGTGAAGATCAACCGCAACCTGAGCCTCATGCCCTACAGCGGGTAATACGGAGCAAATCATGAAAGTCATACTCAAAAAAGACGTTTACAACCTGGGCCGCTCCGGAGAGATCAAGAACGTGAAAGACGGCTACGCCCGCAACTTCCTGGTCCCCCGCGGCCTGGTGGAACTCGCCACCGAAGGCGCCCTGAAGGCCTGGAAGAACAGCGCCGAAAAGCGCGCCAAGCGCGTGGCCTCCGAGGACGCCGCCCTGAAGGAACTGGCCAAGCGCCTCTCCGCCATCACCCTTTCCTTCTCCCGCCCCGTCTCCGAAGAGGGCGTCATGTACGGTTCGGTGGCCAAGAGCGACATCATAAAGAACCTCGCCGCCGCCGACATGGACATCCACAAGGACATGATACGCCTGCCGGCCTCCATAAAGGCCGTCGGCACCTTCGAAGTGGAGATCGCCCTGAAGCCGGACATCGCGGCCAAGATAAAGGTGGCGGTCTCGGCGCAGAGCAAGTAAGAGCTATACTCTTGAAAAAACACGCCCGGGCCCGGCTTCAACGCCCGGCCCGGGTTTGATTTAGAAACATCCTCAGGGGGGCTGCGAACTATGGCCTACAATAAGGTTCCTCCACATTCTACCGAGGCGGAAATGGCCGTCCTTGGCGCCATGCTCATCGAGAAAGAGGTGATGGACACCGTCGCCGAGATCCTGCTGCCCAAACATTTCTACAGCGCCGTCCACAGCCGCATTTACGAAGCCATCATGGACCTGCGCCAGCGCAACCTGCCGGTGGACGTGGTCACCCTTTCCGAGGAGCTCAAGAAGAGCGGCCGCCTGGAGGAACTGGGCGGGCAGAAGTACCTGGCCGACCTCATGGAGAAGGTCTCCACCGCGGCCCATACCCAGGCTTACGCCAATATCGTAAAGGAGAAGGCCCTGCTGCGCGACCTTATCCGCGTGTCCACCTCCATCGTGGAGAAGTCCTTCGAAGGGTCGGACGACGTCAGCAAGATCATGGATTTCGCCGAGGCGCAGGTGCTCTCGGTGGCCCAGAAGAACACCGACCACGGCTTCGCCAACGCGGCCTCGCTGGCCACGGAGACCCTGGGCCGCATAGAGAAGTTCTACTCCAATCATTCCGCCATCACCGGCGTGCCCACCGGTTTCACCAAGCTCGACGACATGACCGGCGGGTTCCAGAAGTCGGACCTTATCATCCTGGCGGCCCGGCCGTCCATGGGCAAGACCGCCATGGCCCTCAACATGGCCTACCACGCCTGCGTGGAGAAGAAAGTGCCCACCGCCTTCTTCTCGCTGGAAATGAACCGCTATTCCATCATGCAGCGCCTCATCTGCTCCGCCGCCCGCGCCAACCTGGGCGGCGTGCGCAACGGGCGCCTGCCGCGCGACATCTGGCCCCAGCTCACCCGCTACACCGCCACCGTCGCGGAAGCCCCGCTCTACATCGACGACACCCCGGGCCTTACCATCCTGGATATCCGCAACCGCACCCGCAAGCTGGTCAGCCAGCTAAAGAACGAGGGCAAGGAGCTGGGGCTTATCGCCATAGACTACCTGCAGCTCATCCGCGGCGCCGGCCGCACCGAGAGCCGCCAGCAGGAAGTGGCCGAGATCTCGCGCCTCCTGAAGGACCTGGCCCGCAGCCTGGAAGTGCCGGTGATAGCGCTGTCGCAGCTTAACCGCCGCAGCGAGGACAAGGGCCGCGAGGGCAACCGCCCGCAGCTTTCCGACCTGCGCGACTCCGGCTCCATAGAACAGGACGCCGACGTGGTGGGCATGATCCACCGCGAGGAATACTACAAGCGCGAAGACCCCACCCTGAAGAACAAGGCCACGCTCATCATCGCCAAGCAGCGCAACGGCCCCGTGGGCGACGTGGAACTGGCTTTCTTCCATGAGTACACCAAGTTCGAGAACCTGACCGTCTCCGCCATGGAGACCGCCGTACCGGAAGAGGCCGTCTTCTGACGACGGCGCAAGCCCCCATGGCCATTACCCTGAGGCCTACCGTCGCCGAAATACGGCTTTCAGCCGTAAGGCAGAACCTGCAAAAACTCAAGCGCCTGGCCGCGCCCGCGCGCGTGCTGTTCGTGGTGAAGGCCAACGCCTACGGCCACGGCGCGGCCGCGCTGGCGCGCCTGGCCGAGAGCGAGGAACTGGCGTGGGGCTTCGGAGTCTCCTCCGTAGAGGAGGGCCTGGCCCTGCGCGAAAGCGGCATCGCGAGCCCGGTGCTGGTGCTGGGCAGCCTCTACCCTTTCGAAAGTTTCGTGGAGGCCATCAACGCGGACCTGATGGTGACCATAGCCAGCCTCGACGCGGCCCGCCAGGTGACGGAGGCGGCCAAAAAGCTGGGCAAGAAGGCGGTCTGCCATATAAAACTGGAGACCGGCATGGGCCGCATAGGCGCCCGCCGCCCGTCGGTGCTTAAGATCTACGACGAACTGGAGCGTTCCGGCGCGGTTTGCGCGGCCGGTCTCTATACCCACCTTTCCAGCGCCGACACGGACCAGGACTACACCGCCCGGCAGCTCGGCTTTTTCCGGGAGACCGCCGGGGAGCTGCAGGCGCGCGGCGCGCGCGGCCTCGTTCTCCACGCCGCCAATTCCTGCGCCGCGGCGAACATCCCGGAGAGCCGCTTCGACATGGTGCGCTGCGGCATAGCGGCCTACGGCCTGGCCGAAGGCTTCGAGCCGGCCCTGACGCTGAAGACCCGCATAGTTTTCATCAAGAACGTGCGCGAAGGCGCCTGTATCAGCTACGACAGGTCTTTCCGGGCAAACCGCCCCATGAAGATCGCCACGATCCCCGCCGGGTACGGCGACGGCTACCTGCGCCGCTTCTCCAATAAGGCCGACGTGCTGATAGGCGGCCGCCGCTGCCGGGTGCTGGGCAACGTGACCATGGACATGACCATGGTGGACGTTACCGCCGTAAAGGACGCGGCCGTGGGCTCCGAGGCGGTGCTGCTGGGCCGCCAGGGCGCGCAGGAGATAACCGCGCAGGAACTGGCCGGCCTCGCCGGCACCATCACCTACGAGGTCGTCACGCTGATCTCCGGCCGGGTGCCGAGGGTCTGCACGCCATGAAATTTTCCTTCACCGAAAAAGTGGGGCACGAATTCCTGGGCCTGGCGCAGGCGCTGGGCGGCGCCGCGCTGATGATAAAGTCGGTGGCGTTCTGGCTGTTCCGCGCCAGGTTCGAGGGCGGCGAGATAGCCAAGCAGGCCGTGAAGATAGGCGTGGATTCCTTCACGGTCACGGCCCTGACCAGTTTCTTCACGGGGATGGTGCTGGCCCTGCAGATGGGGCAGTCCACCAAGAACCTCTTCAACGAACCGCTTTACGTCGGGACCATGGTGGCCTTCTCCATGCTCAAGGAGCTGGGGCCGGTGCTGACCTCCATCGTGGTGGCGGGCCGCGCGGGCGCCGTGGTGACGGCCGAGATTGGCACCATGCAGGTGACCGAGCAGATAGACGCCCTCTACACCCTGGGCACCAACCCGACGCGCTACCTGCTGGTGCCGCGCTACATAGCCTTCATTATCACGCTGCCGCTCCTTACCGTGTTCGCGGATTTCATAGGCGTGCTGGGCGGCTGCATAGTGGGCGTGGTCAAGCTGGGGGTGCCCAGCTCGGTCTACTTCGACGATATCTTCACCTACCTGGAGATGACCGATTTCATGCACGGTTTCCTGAAGACCTACGTGTTCGCTTTCATGATCGCCACGGTGAGCTGCTACAAGGGGCTCAATACCCGCGGCGGGGCCGAGGGCGTGGGTAAGTCCACGACGGAAGCCGTGGTGCTGAGCATGGTGCTGGTGATGGTGCTGGATTACTTCATAAGCGCTTTCCTGGTGGCGGTGGGCATATGATAGAGATACGCGACCTTGTTAAGAATTTCCCGGGCCGCAAGGTCATCGACGGTATTTCCGCCGACATCAAAGAGGGCGAGCTGTTCAGCGTGATCGGGCCGTCCGGCACGGGGAAGAGCACGTTCATCAAGTGCCTCATCCGCCTGCTGCGGCCGGACTCCGGCCAGATCCTGGTGGACGGGCAGGATATCGCCGCCGCCAAGAACGAGTTCGTCCTGGCCAAGATCCGGCGCAACTTCGGCTACCTGTTCCAGGAGGGGGCGCTGTTCGACTCCCTGACGGTGCTGGAGAACGTGTCTTTCGGCCTGAAATACCTGACCGATACGCCCAAAAGCGACTACCCGCGCATCGTCAGGGAGAAGCTGGCGCTGGTGGGCCTCAAGGACGTGGAGCACCTCAAGCCGGCGGAGCTTTCGGTGGGTATGAAGAAGCGCGTGTCGCTGGCCCGCTCTATCGCGGCCTCCCCTAAATACATGCTTTACGACGAGCCTACCACCGGCCTGGACCCGGTGACCACGGGCATGGTCAAGGACCTGATCACGGACATGCGCGCCAAGCTGGGCATCACTTCCATAGTGGTGACGCACGACCTGACGCTGGCGCTGGAGATCTCCAGCCGCGTGGCCATGCTCACGGGCGGCAAGTTCGTGGAAGTGGGCGAACCCGCCAAGTTCCGCCAGTCGGAGAACAAAGCCGTGAAAGAATTCATGGAAATCTCCCACCTCTCCCGCAAATAATCCCAAAAGTTAAAGACCATTGACCGCTTCGGCCGGGACGGGGGCATGTGCCCGGCGGGCACGCGGTCGCGCACACCGTGCGCGCCGCTCCTCACACTGCGGTGTCGCTTCGCTCCACCCGCCCCTGTTATTTGGCCTGCCGCCCCAAAAGGCCGGGTTTTTTATATAATGGATATCGTATATAGATATCATTAGCCAAAGGACGACATGAACGGCGAGATGAAGGTCGGTTTGTTCGTGCTGGCCGGTTCCATACTTTTCGGGACCGCGCTTTTCCTGCTGGGGGATTATTCCTTCCAGAGCTACTACCCCGTTTACGCCGAGTTTTCCGACGTGGCCGGCCTGCCCGACAAAGCCACCGTCAAGCTGTCCGGCGTGGAAGTCGGCAAGATAAAGAGCATCTCCCTCAAAGACGATAAAGTGGTGGTCCACCTGGCCATCCACGAAGGCGTCAAGATCTACCGCGGCGCCAGGTTCTCCGTGGGGTCCACCAGCGTCATCGGTTCCAAGTTCCTGCAGGTGGACCAGGGGTCCCCCGCGCTGGGCTACGTGGAGGCCGGCGAGACCGTGCGCGGCGAGGAGATCATGCCCCTGGACCGGGCCGTGGCGCGCGCCGTGGCCAGCATGGAGTCCCTCGTTTCCGACATCCGCGGCGAAGGCAAGCTCGCCAAGAGCATGCAGGAGATCCTAGACAACCTGCGCGACATCACCGCCAACGTCAACGACCTGGTGGCCAACAGCCAGCCCCACGCCGAAAAGGCCCTGGAGCGCATGGATTCCATCACCGCCCGCCTCGACGAAGTGCTGCGCAAGACCGACGAGATAGTGGGCAAGATCAACCGCGGCGACGGCGTGGCCGGCGCCCTGGTCTCCGACGCCAAGATGAAAGAGAACGTCAGCGAGGCCATCACCAACCTCAAGGACGCCAGCGCCTCGGTCAAAGAAGCCCTGAACAAAGTGGGGGGCTTCCGCACCTACCTCAAGTGGGAGTACAAGTACGAGCCGCTCGCCAAGGGCTCCAAGAACGATTTCGGCGTAAAGATCTCGCCGCGCGCCGGCCGCTACTACTACCTGGGCGCGGCCAACATGATGAACACCAAGGACGTGGCCAAGGGCACGGATTACGAAGTGATGAACACCGTGGACGCGCGCCTGGGCTGGGAGATAAAGGCTTTCGACCTGTACGCTGGCGTCATCCGCGGTTCCGGCGGCGCCGGCGCGCGCTGGCGGCCGTTCTTTAATTCCAAGTGGGACCGCTTCGCGCTGTTCGCGGAAGGGTCCGAGTTCGGCCGCAACCGGGTCATAAAAGGCCGCAGCTTCAACGACCCTCGCTACGACGTGGGCGCCGAAGTGGCCGTCAACAAATACGTTTCGGCCGGCATGCGCCTCAACGATATGGCCGAGACAAAGCGCGTGAACTACACGGCCAAGGTCCTCTTCGAGGATAAGGACATAGCGTACCTGTTCGGGTTCGCGGCCCTGGGGGCCGGAAAGAAATAGCATGAAGCTCAAGACCGTCTACCGCTGCCAGCAGTGCGGCCAGCCGTCGCCCAAATGGGCCGGGCAATGCCCCGGCTGCGGCGGCTGGAACACGCTGGTGGAGGAGGCGGAAGAGGCCCTCACCAAGGCCGCCGCCAAGGCCCGCGGGCTCACCGATTTTTCCGAGGCGCCGGTAAAACTTTCCGAGGCGCGCGCGCTGAAGGCCGAACACGCCCCGACCGGCATCACCGAGCTGGACCGCGCCCTGGGCGGCGGCCTGGTGAAAGGGCAGGTGGTGCTGCTGGCGGGCCCGCCCGGCATAGGCAAGAGCACCCTTACCCTGGAGAGCTGCGCCGCGCTGGCCAACGGCGCCTACAAGGCGGGCAAGATACTTTACGTGTCCGGGGAAGAGTCCCTGGCGCAGGTGGGTTCGCGCGCCGAACGCCTGGGCGCCAGGCCCGACAACGTCTACCTGATGAGCGAGACCAACCTCGCCCGCGTCATAGAGGAGTTCCGCAGCTTAAAGCCTGCGTTCCTCGTCATAGATTCCATCCAGACCATGTATCACCCGGAGTTCGTGGGCAGCCCCGGCTCCGTGGGCCAGATCCGCGAATGCGCGGCCGAGCTGCTCAAGATCGCCAAGTCCGCGGGCACGCCGCTGTTCCTGCTCGGCCACGTCACCAAAGAGGGCTCCCTCGCCGGGCCCAAGGTGCTGGAGCACATCGTGGACACCGTGCTTTATTTCGACGCGGAGAAGAGCAACGTCTTCCGCGTGCTGCGCCCGCACAAGAACCGTTTCGGCCCGGTGGACGAGACCGGCATCTTCGAGATGACCTCCAAGGGGCTGCGGCCGGTGGACGACGCCGGCCTGCTGATGAGCGAGACCGACCGCGACAAGGCGCTGATAGGCCGGGCTTTCGCCGTGGCCTTCGAAGGCGCGCGGCCCATGCTGGCCGAACTGCAGGCGCTGGCCACCAAGTCTTACCTGCCGTACCCGCGCCGCACCGTCACCGGCCTGGACCTGAACCGCGCGCAGATGCTCATAGCCGCGCTGGAGAAGAGCGTGGGGCTGCGCTTCGACGAGATGGACGTGTTCGCCTCGCTGCAGGGCGGCATCAAGGTGAAGGATACCGCGCTGGACATGGCCTTCTGCGCGGCGCTGATCAGCTCGTATAAGGACATCCCGGTGCCGCCCGACTGCGTCTTCATCGGCGAGGTGGGCATCCTGGCGCAGGCGGCCAGTCCCGGCTTCCTGGACCGGCGCCTGGCCGAGGCCGAGCGCCTCGGCTTCAAGACGGCTTTCGTGCCGCGCCTGCCCAAGAAGGACGAGGGGCGCTTCAAGTCCCTCAAACTAGAGGTGGCGCGCGACCTGGGCGGGCTGTACGCCGCCCTGCTGAAATTGATCCCCGCTAAAGACCGCGTGAAGGGCATGGCCCCTGACGCGGCGCGGCCATAGGCCGGCGGGCAAGAAAGGATAAGGAGCTAACATGATAGTATGGATCTTCAGGGCGGTGGCCCTCCTGGGCACCCCGGTACTGACCTGGCTGACGGTTTCCAAGGACCTCAAGGGCGTCGCTTTCGGCGTGCTCATAGGCCTGGTGATAATCGGCATAGAATACGTCTTCGAGAACGTCAGCCTGTTCTCGCTCATCATCGGCATCATCGGCGCCGTGGTGGGCGTGATCATCTCCAAGCTGCTGGACTACACGGTGTTCCAGATAGACAACGACGGCTTCAGCGCGCTGTGGCTGCGCTACAACATCATAGTCCGCTACTCGCTGGCCCTGCTGGGCATGGTGATAAGCGTGAAGAAGATCCCCGAGCTCGACGACCTGGACAAGAACATCCTGTCGCTGGGCCGCAAGGGCGGCAAGAACATGAAGGTGCTGGACCTCAGCGCCATCGTGGACGGCCGCGTGCTCGACATCTGCGACACGCACTTCATCACCGGCGGCATCATCACCCCGCGCTTCATAGTGCAGGAACTGCATAACCTGGCCGAATCGGGCGAGCCTATCGCCCGCGCCAAGGGCCGCCGCGGCCTGGACATCCTGGCCCGCCTGCAGGAATCGCGCGATATCCCCTTCCGCGTGATAGACCGCGACATCCGCGACGTGCAGGACAACCAGATGAAGCTGGTGACCATCGCCAAGGAACTCGGCGCCTCCATCGTCACCATCGACTTCAATATCAACAAGCTGGCCGCCCTCGAGAACGTTACCGTGCTCAACATCAACGACCTGACCATCGCCCTTAAGCCCGTGGTGCTGCCCGGCGAGGATACCAGCGTTTTCGTGATGAAGGAAGGCAAGGAGAAAGAGCAGGGCGTGGGCTACCTCGACGACGGCACCATGATAGTCATAGAGGACGGCCGCGACTTCATCGGCAAGAAGGTGGACGCGGTGGTGCAGTCCATCCTGCAGACCTCGCAGGGCCGCATAATTTTCACCAGGGTCAAGGGCAAGGCCGCCCAGCAGGGGCCCAAGCAGCCCTGAGGTCCACGTGCCCGCCAGGAAAAGAACAGGCGCCGAGGCCATAATACTGGCCGGCGGCTCGGGCACCCGGATGGGCGGGGAGAAGCAGTACCTCCCGCTCGCCGGGCGCCCCATGCTGGAATGGACCGTGCAGGCGTTCACGGCCAGCGGGCAGTTCGACAATATAATACTGGCGCTGGGGCCCGGGAACCTGGAAAAGTACGGGCCGGCGTGGGAGAAGGCGGGGATAAAGACGGCGCCGGCCGGCGCGACGCGCACTCAGTCTTTGCGCAACGCTTTCAAGCTGGTGGGCCGCGAGGCGGGGCTGGTGGCCGTGCACGACGGGGCGAGGCCCCTGGTGAGCGCGGAACTGATAAAGGCCTGCCTGGCCGGCGCGGCGGCGGCGGGCGCGGCGGTGCCCGCGGTGCCGCTCAAGGACACCGTAAAGACCGTTTCCGCGGACGGCGCCTCTTTCGAGCGCACCCCGCCCCGGGCGTCCATGATGGCCGTGCAGACCCCGCAATGCTACCGCCGGGCCGTGCTGGCCGCGCTGCTGGAACGCGCCGCCGAGGGTAAAGATTATTCGGACGAGTCGCAGGTGCTGGAGGAACTGGGGATAAAGGCCGCGGTGGTGCCGTCCAGTTACCGCAACATCAAAGTGACCACTCCCGAGGACCTGCTGATAGCGGAGGCTTTTATGAAAGACGAAAAAACCATTACTTCCCGGTCAAGGACGCCGGTGCCGCGGGCCGGTTTCGGCTACGACATCCACCGCCTGGTGGAGGGCCGCCCGCTGATCCTGGGCGGAATAAAGATAGAGCACACCAAGGGCCTGCTGGGCCACTCCGACGGGGACGTGGTGCTGCACGCCGTCTGCGACGCGCTGCTGGGGTCCATCTCCGCCGGGGAGATAGGCGTCTACTTCCCGCCTACCGACCTGACCATCATGGGCATCTCCAGCGTGGAGATCGCCGCCAAGACCCTGGAGGTTATGGCCGCTAAAAAGGCCAGGATAATAAACGTGGACATCACCATAGTGGCGGAAGAGCCCAAACTCAAGCCCCATTACGAGCCCATCCGCGACTCGGTAGCCAGGATCCTGAAACTGGACAAGGGCGACGTGAGCGTGAAGGCCAAGAGCCGCGAAGGCCTGGGCGACATAGGCCACGGCGAGGCCATGGTCTGTTACGCCGCCGTCAGCGTGATCAAGTGAAAACGCTCTTTCTTTTGGCCGCCGCCCTGCTCTGCGCCTGCTCGGGACCGAGGGGCGCCGGCCCGGCGTCAAAAAGCGCCGCGGTGGTCTTTCAGAAGCAGACCTTCAAACTGCTCAAGACCCCGGACCCGGATTTCGAGGCGGCGCTGGAAGGCCTGCTGTCGGCCAGCTACGAGGCCGCCGTTAAGGCGCACGCCGGCGACAGCCCGCTGGAGATAGGCTTCGGTTATTCGCTTTCGCCCAAGGGCGCGGTTTATCCGTTCTCCGAAATAGAGGTTTCCTGCCTGATGCAGGCGCGCTACGCCTCCGGCCGCGGCCCGGAACTCTGCGGGGATTTTTTCGGCGAGCTCGGGCGCAGAGTACAGCGCGCGCTGGCCGCCAGGCAGCAGTAAGGACCACCGTATGGACTTCAGGCTCTACAACACCCTCACCAGGCAGAAAGAAATTTTCAAACCCATCAGGGCGGGCGAGGCCGGCATCTACACCTGCGGCCCCACCGTCTACCATTACGCCCACATAGGCAACATGCGCAGTTATATCTGCGAGGACGGCCTGGTGCGCGCGCTGCGTTTCCTGGGCTGGAAAGTGAAGCGCGTGATGAACATCACCGACGTGGGACACCTGGTGTCGGACGCCGACAGCGGCGAGGACAAGATGGAAGTGGGCGCCCGGCGCGAAGGCAAATCCGCCTGGGACATAGCCAAATTCTACACCGAGGCCTTCTTCAGGGATTACAACGCCCTGAACTGCCTTATGCCGGAGGTGGTCTGCCCCGCCACGGAGTACATCAAGGAGATGGTGGACCTGGGCCTGGCGCTGGAGAAAAAAGGCTTTACCTACAGCATCGACGGCGACGGCGTCTATTTCGACACGGCCAGGCTCCCCGACTACGGCAAACTGGCCGGCCGCGCCCACGTGGAAGGCATCAAGGAAGGCGCGCGCGTGGAGGCCAACGCCCTCAAGCGGCACCCGGCCGACTTCGCCGTCTGGAAATTCGCCGCCCCCGGCGAACAGCGGCAGATGGAATGGGACTCTCCCTGGGGCCGCGGTTTTCCCGGCTGGCACATGGAATGCTCCGCCATGGCCATGAAGCACCTGGGCGAGACCATAGACATCCACTGCGGCGGCGAAGACCATGTGGCCATCCACCACACCAACGAGATCGCCCAGAGCGAAGCCGCCACCGGCAAACCTTTTTCCAACTACTGGATGCACGTGCGCTTCCTGGTCACCGGCGACTCCGGCAAGATGTCCAAGAGCGCGGGGGAATTCCTTACCGCGGCCGTGCTGCCGCAGAAGGGCTACGACCCGCTGGCCTACCGCTACTACTGCCTGCTGACGCATTACCGCAAGCAGCTGGAATTCAGCTGGGAAGGCGTAGAGGCCGCCGCGCGCGGCCTCGACGGGCTGCGCGCGCTGGCCGCCAAGGTGAAAGCGGAGGCCGCCGGTCCCGCGCCCGCGGCCGACCGCAACGCAAAACATTTCCAGGATTTCTCGGCGGCCCTCGCCGACGACGTGAATATGCCGGCCGCCCTGGCCGTGCTGTGGGAAACGCTGAAGGATAGTTCCATTCCCGCGCCGCAGCGCCTGGCCTTCGCCCTGGCCGCGGAGGAAGTGACCGCCCTGGGCCTGTTCAAGGCGGAAGAGGCGCAGGCCCTGCCCGAAGGCGCCGCCGCCCTGATAGCCGAGCGCGAGGCCGCCCGCAAGAACAAGGAATGGAAAAAGTCCGACGAGCTGCGCAAGGCCCTGTCCGATAAGGGTGTGCTGATAGAGGACACGCCCCAAGGCACCAAGTGGAAGCTCGCCCGCGGATGAAAAACTTCGCCGCCGCCCTGTTGCTGCTTTCTTTCTGCGTTGCGCCGCTTCGCGCACAGGAGGCGGCTTCCCGCACCTACACGCTTAAAGACGGCGCTACGTTGACCTACGCCAAACCCGGCCTGTGGCGCACCATCGGCGCCGGCCCTGCCGACTGGGGCTTGTTCGTAAAACAAAGCTTTACCAGGGAAAGTCTGCCCTGGCTGGCCGCCATCGGCGCTTCCACCGTGCTGCTGATAAAATACGACCAGGAGATCTACGAGGAGACCCGCCGGGTCGGTAAACGGCTGAGCATTTCCCGTGTGGACAAGACCAAGACCTATCTCAAGATCGGCGGCGTGTCCGTTTTCCGCGGCCCCAGCGACCTTGGTTCCGCGTTTTATTTCATAGGCGACGGCTGGGTGAACCTGGGGCTCATGGGTTATTTCGAGGCGCGCGGTCTGATGAAAGACGACTGGCGCGCCCTGCAGACCGGCCACCAGCTGGCCGAAGGTCTGCTCGTTACCGGCTTTACCACCCAGGTGATGAAGCGCGTTACCGGCCGCGAAACCCCGCGCGCCGCCACCGCCGACCGCGGCGTGTGGCGCATGTTCCCTTCTTTCAAGGAGTTCCAGGCGCACCGCACCCGCTACGACGCTTTTCCTTCCGGCCATGTGGCTACCTGCATGATGACGCTTACCGTGATAGCCGAGAACTACCCGGAGAAGAAATATATAAAGCCGCTGGGTTATGCGCTTGTGGGCGCGCTCAGCTTCCAGATGGTAAATAACGGCGTGCACTGGGCCAGCGACTATCCCCTGGGCCTGGCCGTGGGCTACGGCGTGGGCAAGGCCATAGCCGCCGGGGGCAGGACCGCCGCCAGGCGCAGCCAGGCGGCCACGGCGCAGGCCGTGCGCTTCGCCCCGTACCTGTCTGCCGAGGGCGCGTTAGGCGCCGGGCTGACATACCGGTTCTAAAAAGCCGTATTTTTTGGTAAA
>JAMPXK010000092.1 GCA_023701245.1 Elusimicrobiales bacterium
CCTGGATATTTCCAGGGTGGAACCCATCCTGGACTCTATAAAGGCCGGGTTCGACAAGGCGGCCGCCGCCGCCGGCGGCAGCGTAAAGTTCAGCTGGGCCTGGGATTTCAAGCCCTACCGGCACGAGGAAGCCGCGCCGGTCTGCATGGCGGCCGCCGCGGCGCTGCGGGCCGCGGGGCTGGTCCCCGCCGCGGTGCCGTCCCACGGCGGCAGCGACGCCAATTCGCTCAACGCCAAGGGCATAGAGACCGTGAATTTCGGCATCGGGGCCAGGAACCCGCACGCCGACGACGAATACATCCTCCTGGAACACCTCGCTAAAGCATCGGAGATCGTATGGCAGCTCATAAAAAAGTAAAAGACCTGTTCCTGACCGCGGCGCTGCTCGCCATGCCCGCGGCGCTGGCCGCGCAGGCCGCACCCCCGGGCAGGATCATGATAATCGGCGGCGGAGGCAACGACGACGCGGTAACGGCCCGCATGGTAGAACTCGCCGGCGGCAAAAAGGCCCGCATCGTCATAATCCCGCAGGCCAGCGGAGACCCGCTGGGCGCGGCCAAGGACCAGGCGGACCAGTTCCTGCGCCTGGGGGCTGGTTCGGTGGATTGGGTATTGTTCCCCAAGGGTGAAGCCGACAAGCCGGAGAACCTGGCCAAATTCAGGAACGCCAACGCCGTCTATATGACCGGGGGCGACCAGGTGACCCTGTTCTCTTTCGTGGGCGGCACTAAAATGCTGGAAGAAATGCGCCGCATCCACCGCGAGGGAGGCATAGTGGCGGGCACCAGCGCCGGCGCCGCCATTATGAGCAGGGTGATGCTGACCGGCGACGACCGCCTGGCCGGCAAGGACGAAGAATCCTTCTCCGCTATCCGCTCCAGCGCCGTGGTAACGGCCGAAGGTTTCGGTTTCGTCCCGGATAATATCGTGGTGGACCAGCATTTCCTGGCACGCAAGCGTCAGAACCGGCTTATCAGCGTGCTGCTGGAGCATCCCGGCCTGAACGCAGCCATAGGCATAGACGAGAATACCGCCCTGATCGTGGGCCCGGGCGGCGATTGCGAAGTTGCCGGCATCAGTCTGGTGAGCGTATTCGAGAAGGCTAAAGGCGCCGCGGTCTCGAAGGACGCCCTGGGACACCTGGCCGCGCGCGGCCTCACCCTGCACCTGCTGAAAGCCGGGGACAAGTACACGCTGCCCAGGCCTTAAAGGACACATGAAGACAAAATTTTCGGTCAATACGCTGGCAATGATCTACGGGGTGGTGGTGCTGGTGGCCCTGGGCACCTGGGTGCTCCCCGGGGGGGAATATCAGCGCGTGGAGAAGGACGGCCGCACCCTGGTGGTGGCCGACTCTTTCCAGCCGGGCGTTACCGTGCCTCAGGGCCCGGCCAAAGTGCTGCTGGCCCCCATCAAGGGCTTCGTCAAGTCCGTAGAGATAATAGTCTTCCTGTTCGTCATCGGCGGCGCCTTCTCCGTGATAGAGCGCACCGGCGCGCTGGCCAGCGGCCTCAAACGCCTGGCGGCCTTCTTCGCGCAACGCCCTCACCTGAGGATCTTCTTCATTCCCGTAACGATGGTGGTTTTCTCCATAGCCGGTTCGGTGTTCGGCATGTGCGAGGAGACCATGCCGTTCGTGCTCATCTTCATCCCGCTGGCCATAGCCCTAGGCTACGACTCGCTCGTCGGCACGGCCATTCCCTTCCTGGGCGCCGCGGCCGGCTTCGCGGGCTCCACCCTGAACCCGTTCATAGTCGGTATAGCCCAGCGCATAGCGGAACTGCCGCCCCGCTCAGGCCTGGAATACCGCATGCTGATCTGGGTGATAAGCACCGTCTGCATGACCGCCTTCGTCATGCTCTACGCCGCCCGCATCCGCAAAGATCCGTCCAAAAGCCCGGTTTTCGAACTGGACAAGCTGCGCAAGCAGGAGTTCCACCTGGACGCGGACAAACTGGAGCCTTTCTTGTGGCGGCATAAGCTGGTGCTGATGGTCTTCGGGCTGTCCATCTTCGCGCTGGTCTTCGGCGTGATGAAATACGAGTGGTTCATCCTGGAAATAGCCGGGCTGTTCTTTACGCTGGCGCTGGCCGCCGGCTTCGTGGGCCACCTGAGCCTGGACGAACTGACCGACGCCTTCAAGGCCGGGGCCAAGGACATGGTGGGCGTGGCGCTCATCATAGCCTGCGCCAAAGCCACGCTCGTGATAGCCTCCGACGGCAAGATCCTCGACTCCATGCTGCACGGCATGGCCTCCGTGATCTCCCAGCTGCACCCGGTAGTGGCGGCCCAGGCCATGTTCGTGGCGCAGGGCACCATCAACTTCTTCGTGCACTCCGGCTCCGGCCAGGCGGCGCTCACCATGCCCGTCATGGCGCCGCTCACCGACGTGCTGGGGCTCACCCGCCAGACAGCCGTGCTGGCCTTCCAGTTCGGCGAAGGCTGGATCAACCCCGTGCTGCCCACCTCCGGCGTCACCATGGGCGTGCTGGGCCTGGCGGGCATACCCTGGGACAAGTGGTTCCGCTGGATGCTGCCGGCGCAGATCTTCTTCTTCATCCTGGCCCTGCTGCTGCTGATACCGCCGGTGCTGTTCCATTGGCAATAAGACACCTATGAAAAAATACCTCCTCCTCGTCCTGTGCCTCTGCGGCGGCCCCGCTGCCGCCCAGTCCGAACGCTCCCTGACGCTGGACGAGGCTTTCCGCCTGGCGCTGGAAACGAGCGAGGCGCTGGCGATAGACGAACAGGGGATAAAGCAGCTGGAGGCTTTGGAGGCGCAGCGCCGGGCGACCTTCCGCCCGGAGATCTACGGCCTGGCCTCCCAGACCGCGGCCCAGGGAGCGCCGGGGCGCGCGCAGGCGGCGCTGAACCTCAGCTACAATCTTTTCTCCGGACTGCGCGACTACCTGGCCGCAAAAGCCGCCGGGGCCAGGACCGACGCCGCCAGGCTGCAGCTGGCCCGGGCGCGCCAGGCCCTTTACCTCGACGTGGCCTCGGCCTATGCCGACCTTTCCGCCAGGCGGCGGCAGATAGCCGTGCGCAGCGCCCAGCTGGAAGTGGCCGCCGGCAGGATAAAGGAGCTGGAAGGCCGCGCCGCCATAGGCCGCAGCCGGCAAAGCGAAGTGGTAGCCGCCCGGGCCCAACTGGCGCAGGACGAAGCGTCCCTGGCCGCGGAACTTTCAGGTGAGAACTCGGCGCAGCTGGCGATGTCCTTCCTGACCGGCCTTGAGGGCCCTCTGGACCCGGCAGGCCCCCCGGTTGCGGGCCTGGAACCGCTGGAACCGTACCTGGCGGCCGCCCGTTCCCGCGCCGACGTAGCAGCCGCCCGCCAGGAACTGAAGGCGGCCCAGGCCGAAGCCAGAGTGCGCGGCAGGCTGGGGCTGCCGTCCCTGGACCTGAGCGCCAACTACTATCTCAAACGCCCGGCTCCCAATGAAAGCGACCGCTGGGACGCAGGGCTTACGCTCTCCGTACCTCTTTATACCGGCGGCTACAACGCGGCGGCCGAAAACCAGTATTCCGCCCAGGCACTGGCCGCGGCGAGCGCGGCCGCCAGAGCCGAGCGCGCGGCCGTCACCGAAGTGCGCCAGGCCTATTCCGCGCTGGAGCACTCGCTGGCCGTCATCCGCTCCCTCCAAAAGGCGCTGGCCCTGGCAGAAGAGAACGCGCGCCTGCAGGCCAAAGACTACACCTACGGCCTCGTTACCAACCTGGACGTGCTTAACTCGCAGAACGCCGTACTGCAGACCGCGCTGAACCTGGAAGCCGCCGCCGCCGGAGCGGCCATGGCGCAGGCGCGCCTGGAAGCCGCGGCAGGCAGGGCAGGGGAAACAAAATGACGCTTTCAGACCTTTCCATTAAACGGCCCGTCTTCGCCTGGATGCTGATGCTGGGCCTGATAGTGTTCGGGGCCATAGGCTTCGGCCGCATGGGCATCAGCCAGCTCCCCGACGTGGACTACCCGGTGGTCAACGTCAGCGTGAACCTGGAAGGCGCCGCCCCCGAGGTGATGGAAACCCAGGTCACCGACGTACTGGAAAGCGCGGTAATGACCATCGCCGGCATCAAGGATATCTCCTCCACTTCGCGCCGCGGTTCCGCGCGCATCACGCTGGAGTTCGAACTGGAACACGACATAGACGACGCCATGCAGGAAGTTCAGGCGAAAGTGTCCCAGGCGGCCCGCAACCTGCCCAAAGAGATAGACCCGCCCGTGGTCACCAAGACCAATCCCGAGGACCAGCCCATAATCTGGATGGCCCTCTCCGGCGACAGGCCCGTGGCGGACCTGATGAACTACACCAACGACGTGCTGCGCGACCAGCTCAGCATCATAGAGGGCGTGGGCGAGGTCAATATGGGCGGCTACGTGGACCCCGCCCTGCGCGTCTGGCTGGACGCGGACAAGATGGACGCGGCCCAGCTGACCGTCACCGACGTGCTCAATGCCATAGCCTCCCAGCACTCCGAGCAGCCGGCCGGCTACATAGACACCGGCAAGAAAGAATTGAACGTGCGCGTACTGGGCGAAGCGGCCACCCCGGAGGCCTTCTCGCGCATCGTGATAGCGGGCCGCGGCGGCTCCGCCATCTGGCGCACCTATCATATCTCCGACGTGGCTAAAGTAGAGGACGGCCTGGCGGACGTGCGCCGCATCACCCGCAACTGGGGCCGGCGGGCCGTGGGCCTGGGCATCAACAAACAGCGCGGTTCCAACGCCGTGGCCACCGCCCGGCGCGTCCGGGCGAAGATAGAAGAGATAAAGAAGAACCTGC
>JAMPXK010000041.1 GCA_023701245.1 Elusimicrobiales bacterium
CCTGCGGTGGAAGTAGAAGGTCAGCGGGAAAATGAACCAGAGCAGCGTGAGCAGGGACTCGTACTGGTTGGACAGCGGCGGGCGCCCGAGGGCGCCCCAGAGCATGCCAAGCGCCGCGGTAAGGGCCGCCCCCGCCGCCGCGAACCAGAGGTCCGGCCTGCCCAGCACTTCCCGCCGGAACACGTAGCGCGCCGCCGCCGCCGCCAGCGCGGCGAGCGTCAGCCCGAAAGCGGAATTTATCACGAGCGTTATTTTCTCAGCCATAAAAGGAGGCCCGGCAGCAGCAGGGCGAAACCGGCGTAGACCACCCAGGCGCCGCGGTCGCGGGTCACGGTCAGAAGGCTGTAGCGGGCGTCCGCCGGGTCGTAGCTGGTCTGATAAAGCGTATAGCCGCCCCTGCGCAGCGGCCGGTTCACCGCGATCTCGGCCTTGACCTCGCTGCCGTCGGCGTTCTTTACGCTCACCAGGCTGGTGAAGTTCTTTATCTCCGCCTGTTCCAGGGCGTAGGCCACCCGCACCGGCAGGTCCTGGGCGTGCATGCCCGGGAAGTTGGCGAAGGTCCAGAGCTTGTGCGTTTTCCCGCCGGCCTTTATCTCCAGCCTGGCGGCCGGGTTGAGCCAGTAGGGGGACTTTTCCACAACTTCCCTGCCCGAGTTCAGTCCGAAGTCCCGCGCCAGGCGCAGTACTTTTATCTCCGCCGAGGCTGTGCGGATCACGGCGCCCTCTTCTGCGGCGAAAGTCTCGCGCTCGCCGCCGTCTTCCACCAGAAGAACGCCGACGGGTTCCCTGTAATACTCCAGGCGGAAATCCTCCAGTTTTACTTCGAAGGGGAGTTTGTAGGCGTCCCGGCCGGAGTAGGCCAGAGCTGAAGCCTGGCCGGTGCGCAGCGGCAGCGAAGCTTCGAAGCGGAAGGCGCGCGTGGCGAAAGCCCCGGCTATGACCACTACGAGCCCGGCGTGGATGAGCAGGTAGTGGGCGCTGGAGCGGCGCCGGGTGAAAGCGCAGGCCGCGATATTGGCCGCCGTAAGCGCGCCCAGCGCCGAGAACCACCAGGAGCCGTACACGGGCGCGCCCCTGTTGACCAGGGTCTGGTAGAGGAAGGCCCCCGCCAGCGCCAGGCAGAGAACGTAGAACAGGCGCAGGGAGGCGAGGGCTTTGAGCATAGGTCAGCCCAGGATGGTCTTGAGGAAACCGCGGGCTTTCCTGATGCGGGCGGCCGCCTCGGCTTTGCTTACGCCCAGGCGCGCCATGACGATGGCGGTCTTGACGTCGTTGCCTGTGAGGTCCAGCAGGCGCCTGGCTTCCGGCTGAGGTACGCCGCCCACCGTGGCGGTGATGCGTTCGGCACGGAGCACCAGTTTCCTGGAGGTGGTCTTTACGTCCACCATCCAGTTGCGGTAAACCTTGCCGGAAATTATCATGGAGGCCGTGGAGAGCATGTTCAGGGCCAGTTTGGTGGCGGTGCCGGATTTCATGCGGGTGGACCCGGAGACCGGTTCCGGCCCCACGTCCAGCGCCACGCGGATGGCGGCCTCTTTGGCGCGTTCGCGCGGGTTGCAGGTCACCAGCACCGTTACGGCCCCGGCCTTGCGGCCCGCGGCAAGGCCGCCCTGGACGTAAGGGGTGATGCCGCTGGCGGCTATGCCTATCACGGTGTCGCCGCGCCGGGCCCTGCGCGAGATCTCTTTTTTGCCGGCCTCGAAAACGTCTTCCGCGCCTTCCTTGGAGAGGAAGACCGCGCTGTCGCCGCCGGCCATGAGCGCCGTGAAGGTTCCGGGGGCCACGCCGTAGGTGGGGGGGATCTCGGCCGCTTCAAGCACGCCCAGCCGGCCGCTGGTCCCGGCGCCGATGAAGAAGATCCTGCGCCCGGCCAGGTAGCTTCTGGAAATGGCGCGCGCGGCTTTCTCTATCTGGGGGATGGCCTTGGCGACCGCTTTCGGCACCAGGGCGTCCTCGTAGTTGAGCTTCTGCAGCACGCGGCGCAGGGGTACGCGGTCCAGGTCGCGGGTGCGGGGGTTGTTCTGTTCGGTGGGCAGGCGGGAATACCTGGCGAAAGCGTCGGTTTTTTTCATAGTTGTCTAATCCTGGGAATACTCGGGCATCCCCGGCTCTTCCTCCCCGTCTAGAACGGTCTGCTCCGTGGCGCCCGGCTCCAGCCCCGCGGGCGCGGCGGTGGAGAGCTCCACTATGTCCGGCAGCCGCGGGTTCCTTATCCAGTCCAGGACGCGCCTGGCATTGTACTTGTTGACCAGGCCGGGTCCGAACCCCTTCGCCTCCACGATCACGGTCACGTTGCGTTTGCCGCAGGTTATCTGCGCGGTGTGGTTGAGTATCTGGAATTCCGCGTACTGCCTGGCCCGGTCCGCGCCGGCTATCAGCAGGATGGGGCGCTGGCCGTAGGCCCGCAGCGGGTTCACCGACAGGACGGAATTCACGTTGAGCACCGGGGAGACCGCTATTACCATGGAGATCTCCGGGTGGAGGGCCGCGGCCTTTATGGCGAGGTTGGCGCCCAGCACGGAGCCGGCCAGGACCACGCGGTCGCCGGTGACGGAGTTGGTGGAGAGGAACGTTATGGCCGCTTCCACGTCCCGCAGCATCCTGTTGTATTCATTGTCCGGGCCTTCCACGCTGAAGGCCCGCCAGGTGGTGGTGGAACCGGAAGGGGTCACGAAACTGTTGCCGTGGCCGCGCAGGTCCATCGCGAGGTAACCGAAGCCGTAGCGTTTCAGGGACTTTATGAGCGGCTCCCATTCGGTGAGGTCGCTCTTCTGGGTATGGATCAGGACCAATGTGGGCGCGCTCTCGGGGGCTTTGAGGTAGCGCGCGCTGAGGTTCCAGCCGTCTTCGGTGGTGAGGGTGACGCGCTCCTCCTGCCGCGGGAGTTCCTGCGCCGGCGCGCCGGCGGCGAACGCCACGAGCAGGGCGCAGGAAAATATCGGGAGGTTGGCTCTCATCACCCTGGCGTCCTTAGTTCAGGATCTCTCCGGGTTTGAACCAGATGGCTATTTCCCGGTTGGCCTCTTCGACGTTGCCGGAGGCGTGCACCACGTTCTCGAAGTAGCCGTGTTTGTGGCAGATGCGTCCGAAGGCGCCGCGGATGGTGTCCGGTGAGGCTTCCTCGGGGTTGGTGACCCCGACGGCGGCGCGGATGTTCTTCACAGCGTTCTCTCCCTGGTAGACGAGGGCCATTACCCGGCGCTTGGGGTCCCCGTGGTATTCGCCCTTTATGAAGTTGATAAGGTGTTCAAAGAGTTTCTTGTCCTTGAACGGGCCGACGCCCTCCAGCAGCGCGTAGTGTTCGCGCGCCAGCTTGTCGGTGACCACGGCGATCTTGGCGCCTATCAGCTCCATGTGGGTGTTCTCCAGCCTGTCGATGGCCAGCCCCGCCAGGTGCCTCTGCATCCCGTCGGGTTTTACCAGCACGAGGGTTCTTTCGATAGCCATTTGCGCCTCCGGTCGAAAATTGCCGAGCTACGTTCCCATTCTACATTTTTGAGGGGGCGCAGCAAAGGCCGCGCGCCGATTGCCCAGGGCGCCGGGCTTATGGTATATTTCAAACCATGGACAAGCGCGAGCGGTTTGAGCGTATCATAGCGAGGGGCGACGCCTTCCGGGCGGACTTCCTGGACGGTTACCGCTACCGCTGGTACAGGTATTCCCCGCTTAACGCCGGCTATGCCGCCTGGAAGAAAGACTGCCTGGCCCTGCTCCGGGAAGTGTTCGGGCCAAACAGCCGCCGCTATTCGGAACTGCTCGCCCTGGACGCGGGGTTGTCCTCGGGTGCGCCAGCCTCCGTTTTTGCCTCTTTCCTGGAGACCATGAAGGGGGCGGTCGCGGAGTTGCGCTCCGCGCCGGTCAGCGCCGGCTGCGCTTTCGACCCTGTGGAGGATATCCTGGCCAGGGCGGAGGCCATGGCCGCCAGGGGGCATTACACTTCGGCGGCCGTCATGGCGGGGGCGGTGCTGGACGGATTGCTGCGCCGGCTTTGCGCCGCCCGCGGCGTTTTTTGCCCCGAGAACGCGGCCACGGACAACGTCAACGACAGGCTGCTGGAGGCGCGGGTTTACGGCCGGCCCCGCCACCGCGAAGCCGTCCTGCGCATAGCCCTGCGCCGCAGCGCCGAGCTGTGTTATACGGACAAACTGAACGAAAACAACGTCCGGGAGATGTCGGACTGGACCCGCGGTTTTTACAGGGACTACTTCCAGTTCCGGGCCGCCGCCGCCCGGCTTCCCGCTTCCGGCGTTCCCGCCTGACGCGGCCACGGCTTGTATCCTTTTCGCCTTTCTTGTAAAATTATATAGTTGCGGGGCAGGCGGGCCGGGCCCGCCCACTGAGACTCGGTTACGGGAGACCTATGTCCAAAGTAATGGTGGTTGACGACGAGAAAGACGTTGTATACCTGATAAAAGTGCTGATGGAACGCGAAAAGCTGGAGGTGCTGGAGGCTTACAACGGCCTCGAAGCCTACAATAAGCTGACCTCCAAAGAACCGGGCCGCGTCATTCCCGACGCCATAATCCTGGACATCATGATGCCCGAGATGGACGGCTACACGTTCCAGTCCAAGCTCCAGGAGATAGAGGACCTCAGCCATATCCCGATAGTGATCCTGACCGCCAAAGGGCAGATGAAGGACTTGTTCGAACTTTCCTCCAACATCTTCGCCTTCGTAGAGAAACCCTTCGAGCCCAAGAACCTCGTTAAGATCGTAAAGGACGCGATAGCCGCAAAAAAATGAATACCACCCCCAATTCAGGCATCAACGAGATCGTCGCCAACAACTACGCCAAGATAAAGGCTATCAGGGAAAAGGGCATAGACCCTTTCCCTCACCGCTTCAAGACCTCCCACAGGATCGGCGAGGCCGCCAAGCTCCAGCCTGAGACCCCGGTCATTATCGCCGGCCGCATGATGCTCATGCGGGTAATGGGCAAGGCCACCTTCGCCCACCTCAAGGACGGCACCGGCAAGCTGCAGATCTACGTGAAAAAGGATTCCGTGGGCGAGGAAGCCTACGAGATCTTCAGGAAGCAGATGCACGTGGGCGACTTCCTGGGCGTGGAGGGGAAGCTTTTCCTGACCAAGACGGGGGAACTGACGGTGGACGCCGCCAAGATCACGGTGCTTTCCAAGTCCGTGCGGCCCCTGCCGGAAAAGTTCCACGGGCTGACCGATTCCGAATCGCGTTACCGCGACCGCTACCTGGACCTGCTCACCAACGACGAGGTCCGCGGCATCTTCGTGAAGCGCTCGCAGATAGTGGCCGCGCTGCGCGAGGTGCTCAACGGCGAGGGCATGCTGGAAGTGGAGACTCCCGTGCTGTGTTCCCAGGCCGGCGGCGCCTCCGCCCGCCCGTTCATCACTTTCCATAACGCCTACAAGAACGAGCTCTATATGCGCATCGCGCTGGAGCTGCCGCTCAAGAAGCTGCTGATAGGCGGCTTCCAGGGCGCTTACGAGATAGGCCGCGTGTTCCGCAACGAGGGCGTGGACACCCGCCACAACCCGGAATTCACCATGGTGGAGGCCTACAAGGCCTACTCCGATTACCACGGCATGGCCGAGCTGGTGGAGAAGCTCTTCGAGCGCTTCATACAGATCATCGGCAGCGAGACCGTGGACTACAACGGGGTCAAAATAAACCTGAAGCCGCCGTTCCGCCGCCTGAGCCTGCCCGACGAGTGGAAGGCCAAGACCGGCGAGGATATCCACAACATCCTCGAAGGCAAGCGCTTCAACCGGCCTAATCTGGTGGCGCTCGCCAAAAAGCTGCACATCGAGTGCGGCCCGGACACCACCTCCGCCAAGATCTTCGACCGCATTATGGACGAGAAGATCCTCAACGAGCTGCAGCAGCCCACCTTCGTTTTCGACCACCCGACTGCCATCACCCCGCTGGCCAAGTGCAAGCCCGGCGACGAAAGCCTGGTGGAGCGCTTCGAGTTCTTCGCCGGCACCGAGGAGATAGCCAACGCCTACTCCGAGCTCAACGACCCCGAAGACCAGAAGAGCCGCCTGGTGGAGCAGCTGCGCCAGCAGCAGGAGGAGAATAACGGCGAGGCCGATATCCTCGACAAGGATTTCATCGAGGCGATGGAGTACGGCATGCCGCCCATGGGCGGCATAGGCATAGGCATAGACCGCGTTACCATGCTGCTGACCGGCAAACCGTCCATCCGCGAGGTAGTGCTGTTCCCTCTGCTGCGCCCCGACCAGCAGTAACCTTTCCAGGCGACGCGGGGACCGGGTTAGCAAAACCCTGTCGGAGGCCCGAGCTTGCGTAAGCGCGAGGGCCGAGACAGGGAGTGGCGAGCACGGTGTGCGAGTGGAGCGAAGCGACACCGCAGTGACCACGTTTTTGCGTTCCGGTCCCCGTGCCGCCCGGTGGCGATTTTGAACCTCCAAGCTTATGTCAACGGAATTTTTTATAGCGCGGCGCTACCTGCTGGCGAAGAGGAAAGGCCTCTTCGCCATGATCACCACTTTTATCGGGGTCGCCGGCGTCGCGCTGGGCGTGGCGGCGCTGATAGTGACGCTGGCCATCATGGACGGTTTCCAGTCCGACATCAAGAAAAAGATCATAGACGCCCAGGCCCACGTTACCCTCTACGGCCGCATGCAGCCGCGGGACCTGGAAGTGGTGGGCGCTTCCCTGGAGCGCGACCCCCGCGTCGCCGCGCATTCGCCTTTCGTGCTAGGGCAGGCCATCCTCACTTTCGACAACCGCTCCACCGGGGTAGTGGTCAAGGGCCTGGACCCGGAGCGCGAGTTCGCCGTCAATAACCTCGGCAAGTCCCTGACGCGCGGGTCCTGGGACGCCCTGTCCAAGCCCGTCCAGGGGGCCCCGCCGGCCATAGTGCTCGGCGAAGAACTGGCCAAGAACCTGGGCCTGTGGGTCGGCGACGAGGCGGTGCTGGTCTCGCCGCAGGGCACCGCCGCCGGCCTGGGCCTGCTGCCCAAGATGCGCAAGTTCCGCGTAGCCGGGCTGCTGCGCACCGGGTATTACGAATTCGACAACACCATGGCCTACTGCTCGCTGGACGCGGCCGGGGACTTCTTCGGGCTGGGCGGCGGCGCCAACGGCGCGGGCATCCGCCTCAAGGACATCGCGCAGTCCGGGCCGGCCGCGGCCGACCTGCGCAAGGCGCTGGGCTTCGCCTACACGGTAAAGACCTACGCGGACATGAACCAGACGCTCTTCGCCGCGCTTAAACTCGAAAAATTCGTCATGTCCCTGGTGCTGGCCCTGATAATCCTGGTGGCCACTTTCAACATCGCCTCCAACCTGCTGATGATGAGCGTGGAGAAACTGCGCGATATCGGCATCCTGCGGGCCATGGGCGCGGGGCCCGCCTTCATCCGCCGGGTCTTCTTCTGGGAGGGGAACCTGATAGCCGTCACGGGGATCACCCTGGGCGTGCTGCTGGGCGTCGGCCTGTCCGTTTTCCTGGCCGTTTATCCCGTGGTGGAACTGCCGTCGGACATCTATTACGTGACCAAGGTCCCGGTGCAGCTCAAACTGCGGGATATCCTGGCTACGGCGGCCGGCAGTTACCTGCTCTGCATGCTGAGCGCGGTCTATCCCGCGGTGAGGGCCTCCAAGGTAAGCCCGGTGGACGCTATACGCTATGGATAAG
Organism: Elusimicrobiales bacterium; assembly: GCA_023701245.1. Lineage (GTDB taxonomy): Bacteria > Elusimicrobiota > Elusimicrobia > Elusimicrobiales > UBA9959 > UBA9959. Next base: position 7,644 of record JAMPXK010000041.1, read on the forward strand.
ATAGTCGAGATCTCGGCCTTGAGCAAGGCCTATACGCAGGGCCACGAGCAGATACTGGTGCTCGAGGAACTGAATTTCCATATCTCCAAGGGCGAGTTCGTTTCCATCGTGGGCCCGTCGGGTTCCGGCAAGTCCACCTTCCTCAACATCATCGGCCTGCTCGACGACGTGTACAGCGGCGAGATCCGTTTTTTCGGGCGCCGCCTGGAGGATATGGACGAGGCCCAGAAAGCCGCGGAGCGCCTCAAGAACGTCGGGTTCGTGTTCCAGTTCGATTCGCTGCTGCCGGAATTCACCGTGCTGGAGAATATCGACATGCCGGCCCGGCTGCTGGGCCAGGCCCTGCCCGGCCGCGGCTTGGAACTGCTGCGCCGTTTCGGGCTGGAAGAGATAGCCGGGAAATTCCCCATGGAGATCTCCGGCGGGGAGAAACAGCGGGCCGCCATGCTGCGGGCGCTGCGCAATTCACCGGCGCTGCTCATCGCCGACGAGCCCACCGGCAACCTGGACCGCCATAATTCCGGCGTGATCCTGGACGATCTGCGCCGCGCCGCGGAGATGGGCGCCTCGGTGCTCATGGTCACCCACAACGACGAGGCAGCCAGGCGCGCCGACCGCGTGCTGCGCATGGCCGGGGGGCGCCTGGAGGAGTTGAAGTAGATGAAGCTCTGCGAGGACTGCCACAAGGCCGCCGCGGCCGTTTTCCTGAAACTCGCGGTCAACAACAAGGTTACCGAGACCCACCTGTGCCCCGCCTGCGCGGCGAAAAAAGGCATGGGCCTGGGTCTTGAGACCGGCGCGTTCAATATTTCCGACATAGTCGGCAACATGAGCGGCTATTTCAAGGATTTCCTGCCGCCCGAACGCCGCACCCTGCGCTGCCGCGCCTGCGGGCTCAAGTATTCCGAATTCAAGGAGAGCGGGCGCCTGGGCTGTCCCGAGTGCTACGCCGGTTTCGAATCGCAGCTTACCGAACTCATGACCCGCATTCACGGGTCCGCCCGGCATTCCGGCCGGGCCTACAGCGGCGGCGCCGAACTGAAACTGTCCAAGGCGGAATCCGGCCGCCGGCTGGAAGAGCTCCGCGCGGAGTTGAAGGCCGCCGTGGCCCGCGAGGACTTCGAGGACGCCGCGCGCCTGCGCGACGCCATGAAGTCCCTGGAGGGCGGCCATGGGTGAGGTCATTAAAAGTTTCCGTCCCCATGTGACCTGGGCCAACGCGCGCGGCGCCTGGCCGGACATGATCTTCTCCACCAGGGTGCGCTTTGCCAGGAACCTGGAAGGCTTTCCCTTCCCGAACCGCGCCGAGCCCCGCCAGCTGGCGGAGATAAGGCGCCTGGCCCTGGCCGCCGCCAAGTCCACCGGCCTGTTCTCCCGCGGGCATTACATAAAAACGGAAGCGTTGGACCAGCTGGAAAAGCGTTTCCTGGTGGAGCGGCACCATGTCTCGCATTCGCTGGCTTCCTCGGTGCTTCCTTCCGGAGCTGTTGTCTCCAACGACGAAGATCTGTCGGCCATGGTGAACGAGGAAGACCACCTGCGCCTGCAGTGCCTCACCTCCGGCTTCGCCATCGACGAGGCGTTCGCCTCCGCCCTGAAACTGGACGAGGCCCTGGGCAGGCAGCTGCCTTTCGCCTACGGCGCCAAGTTCGGCTTCCTTACCGCCTGCCCCACCAATACCGGCACCGGCATGCGGGTCTCCTGTCTGGCCCACCTGCCGGCGCTTTCCCGCCTGGGGCGTATGCCGCAGGTACTGGAGAACCTTTCCCACCTGGGCGTCACGGCCCGCGGCATCTACGGCGAGGGGACCTTCGTGCTGGGTGATTTTTACCAGATCTCCAACGCCACCTGCCTGGGCCGCGCGGAGGAGGAGTTCTGCCAGAATATCGACCGCGTGATCCGCAACCTGATCCGCCAGGAGATAGCCGCCCGTGAAACCCTCCTGAAGGGGCCCATGCGCCTGCGCACGGAGGACGCCGTCTTCCGCGCGCTGGGCCTGCTCAGGCACGCCCGCCGGCTTTCCTACGAGGAGTTCATGCAGAACGTCTCCCTGGCCAGGATGGGCGCGGCCATGGGGTGGAATATGGGCCTGGATTTCAGCACCTTCAACCAGGCCACGCTGCTGATGCAGCCGGCTCATATCCAGGCCGCCGCCGGCCGCGCTCTGGACCCGGAGGAGCGCGACGCTTTCAGGGCGGATTACTTGCGCAAGAAACTGGCCTGACGTCTTCCCCTTGGACCCTTGACAATCCCTGTCCATCTGCTAAAAAATAGGTAAGGTGAAAAAGAACCGCCCCGTACGGACCGTTCTGTCGGCCGTCCTGCTGTTATGGCAGGCGGGCTTTCTTTTTGCCGCCGGCGGCGATGACACCGCGGTCATGCTGCAGGGCTTTCACTGGGACTCCTGGCGCTCCGCGCCCTGGTGGGGGGAACTGGGCCGCCGCGCAGGGGAACTTTCCTCTTCCGGTATAAACCTGGTCTGGCTGCCGCCTTCTTCCGATTCCCTGGCTCCCGAGGGCTACCTGCCCAGGAAGCTCCAGGTGCAGGATTCCGCTTACGGCAGCGCCGCCCAGCTGGCGGCGGCCGTCAAGGCCCTGCGCGGCGCCGGCCTGCGGGTCATCGCCGACGTGGTGGTGAACCACCGCGTGGGCACGGGCGGTTGGGCCGATTTTACCCTGCCGGCCTGGGGCGATGACGCTGTCTGCTCCGACGACGAATGGGGCCGCGGCAAAGGCGCGCCCGATACCGGCAAGGGCTTTCACGCGGCCCGCGACATAGACCATACTAAAACTTACGTCAGGGAGTCCGTGAAGGCCTGGCTCAACGGCCTGAGGGTCTCTCCCGGCTACGACGGCTGGCGCTACGACTACGCCCGCGGCCTGGCCCCGCGCTACCTGCTGGAATACAACCGGGCCACGGCGCCCTCTTTCGCCGTGGCGGAGATCTGGGACGACCTGGACCTCAACTATACCGACGCCCACAGGCAGGCCCTGGCCGACTGGATGGACGCCGTCAACGGCGAGATCAAGGTCTTCGACTTCACCACCAAGGGCGTGCTGCAGCAGGCCCTGCTTTCCGGGGAGATGTGGCGCCTGGCGGACAAGAACAACCGCCCGTCCGGGCTGCTGGGCTGGTGGCCGGCCAACGCGGTGACCTTCCTGGACAATCACGATACCGGCCCGAGCCCCGGGGGAAAGCTCAAGGACAAGGCCTGGCCTTTCCCTTCCGACAAGGTGCCTGCCGGCTACGCTTACCTGCTCACCCATCCCGGGATCCCCTGCGTTTACTGGCCGCATTTCTTCGACTGGGGGCTTAAGGACCGCATAACCGCGCTCATACGGCTGCGCCGGGCGGCCGGCCTCACTTCCTCCAGCAAGGTGACCATTGTAAAGGCCGAACAGGGACTTTACGCGGCTCTGGTGGACGGCAAGGTGGCGCTGCGGCTGGGAGACAGGCCGTGGGCCCCCGGCGCGGGCTGGAAACTTTCGGCCGACGGGCCCGGTTACGCGGTCTGGACGCGCTAGGGCGCGGTAGCGCGGCAGGCCGCCGGGTGGCGGCCCTTTTTTTTGCCCCGCCGGCCTCTGTTGCTTTCTCTCGCTATTTATAATTAAATATAACGCATGTATCAGAAGCACTGGAACCTGAAAAAACTCCCCTTTGAGAACACCCCGGACACGGCCTTCTTTTTCGAATCCGAAAAACACGAAGAGGCCTTCTCGCGGCTTTCCTACGTAGTGGAGGAAAAGAAATCCTGCGCCGTGATCACCGGGGCCTACGGGACGGGCAAGACCCTCATCCTCAAGTCCCTGGAGCGGGAGTTCAAGAAGAAAGGCTACGTCTTCTCTTTCGTGACCAATCCGCGCCTGGACGACCTGGGTCTCCTGAAGATCATCCTCCATAATTTCACCGGCTACAACGTGCCCAAGCAGAAAGAGGACGTGCTGATGGGCATAGAGCGCTTCCTGCGCGACACCTTCCAGGACGGTAAGCACGTGGTTGTGGCTATAGACGAAGCCCAGCTCATAAACGACGAGAGCGTGTTCGAGGAACTGCGCCTGCTGCTTAATTTCCAGACGGAAACCAGGTTCCTCCTGACGCTGATCCTCAGCGGCCAGCCGGAGCTGAAGGAAAAACTGGACTCCAACAAGCAGTTCAGCCAGCGGGTCACGCTCAGTTACCACCTCAAGCCGCTGGATTTCGAGGAGACCAGGAAGTACGTGGAGCACCGGCTGGAAGTGGCCGGGGCGGCGGAGAATATTTTCGACTCCAAGGCCATGGAACTGCTCTATGAGCGTTCGGGCGGCATTCCCCGCTGGATAAACAATATCGCCAACATGAGCATGCTGGCCGCTTTCGCCAAAGGCGAGCGGCTTATTACCGAAGAACTGGTGGCCGAAGGCGTGGAAAGCAGCAGGTAAGGGAGAGCTATGAAAATCCTGGGCATAGGGCCGCATCCCGACGATCTGGAGTTCGGCTGCGGCGGCACGCTTCAGAAGATGGCCGCGAAGGGCCACAAGATACACATGCTGGTAATGACCCAGGGTTCCGTGGGCGGAGACCCCCGGGCCCGCATGGCGGAACAGCAGAAGGCCGCCGCCCTGCTCAACGCCAGACTGTACTGGGGCGGGTTCGAGGATACCGGGGTAACGCTTACCCGGGAGCTCATCCGCTCCGTGGAAAAACATATAGAGGCGGTGAAGCCCGACCTGGTCTTCGTCAACCACGCAGCCGACACCCACCAGGACCACCGGAGCGTGGCCCAGGCGGCGGAAACCGCCGCCCGTTACACCAAGAACCTGCTTTTTTACGAAGTCCCTACCACCATGGACTTCAACCCCGGGGTGTTCGTGGACATCGGCCCGGTCATGACCAGGAAGGTCAGCCTCCTGAAATGCCACCGCTCGCAGGTCTACAAAACCAGGGTAAAGAACCTTTCCATAATAGAGAGCGCCAAAGCGGCGGCCATGTTCCGCGGTTACCAGGACAGGGTTAAGTACGCCGAGGGTTTCGTGCCCCGCCGCCTGCTGCTGGACCACCTGCTGGACTGCGGAAAATGACGCGGAAGCTCGGCAGCATTTTCCCGGTCGTCACCCTGGCGGTGCTGCTCGTCCTGCTGCCACCGGGCGGTTTTTCCGCCTGGACCTGGACGGAGGGCCTGCGCTGGGCCTACCTCTTCCTGATCGCGTTCTCGGCCGCGCTGCTGCTGTCGCCTTTGAGCGCCTGGCTGGCCGCGCGCGTCGGGGCCATGGATATCCCGAACGCGCGCAAAGTGCACGCCTTCCCGATACCCCGAGCCGGCGGCCTGGCCGTCTACCTCGCCTTCATGGCGGCGGTGCTGCGCAACATGCAGTTCTCCACCGAGATCTACGGTATCCTTATCGGCGGGACCATAATCTTCGTGCTCGGTTTCGTGGACGATTGCCGGGGGCTTTCCGCGAGGACCCGGATCTTCTGGCAGGTCCTGGCCGCGCTGATAGTCACCTTCTTCGGCCTGCGCCTGAGTTTCCCGCTCAGCCTGCCGCTGGGCGGCGCCGTCTCCACGGTGCTCTCCGTGGCCTGGCTTGTGGGGATAGTGAACGCCTTTAATTTCATGGACGGGATAGACGGGCTGGCCTCCACCATGGGCGCCGTCTGCGCGCTGCTCTTTCTCGGTATAGGCTGGAATTCCAGCCAGTACCCGCTTTCCTTCATCTCGGCCGCCCTCGCCGGGGCCTGCGCCGGTTTTTTACGCTCCAACTGGCGCCCGGCCAGCATTTTTTTGGGCGACTCCGGCTCCACGTTCATAGGCTTCATCCTTGGCTGCCTGGCGCTGTACGGAGGCTGGGCGACAGATAATCCCGCGGTGGCTTTTTCAACGCCGCTGCTGGTCCTCGGCATTCCCATCTTCGACATAATCTACACCACCGTTTCCCGGGTGCGCAACGGCAGCGTCTCCAACCTGCGCCAGTGGCTGGAGTACGCCGGCCGGGACCATTTCCACCACCGCCTGATGAAGCTCGGCCTCGGAGTAGAGCAGACAGTGGGCTTCATAGTGCTGCTCAACGTGGCCCTCGGGCTCGGCGCCTGGACCATCCGCCATACGGCGTCCACGCTGGGCACCTGGTTCCTGCTCGCCCAGAGCGTACTGATCTTCCTGGTGGTAGTGGTGCTTATGCTGCTTGGCAGGGAAATAGTGCCGCAAAAGGACGATCACAGATGAAAGACGCTTTGATAAAGAAATTTTCGGTAAAGGAACTCGACGCGGAACTGTTCACGCCTTTCACCATCTCCAGCGGCAGCCACCGCAGTCTGGAGAACGCCGTCTTCACGCTGGAAACCGCGGGCGGGGTAAAAGGCTTCGGCGAAGCGGCCATCGCCACCCACATTACCGGCGAGACCCGCGCGCGGACCATGCAGAGCCTGCGCCGCGCTGGCGCGCGGCTCTGCGGCCTGGACGCGGCCAATTACCTGGGGGCGCTGTGCCTGCTGGAAGAGGAACTGGACGGCAACCGGGCCGCGCTGGCCGCCGCCCAGATGGCCGTGCTGGACCTGGCCACCCGCCTGCAGGGCGTTTCTCTCTGGAAGTTCTTCGGCGGGCGCGAGCCCAAGCTGAAGACCGACGTCACCGTGGTGATAGGCGGCGCCGCCGCGGCTTACGATTTCACCCTCAGGATGCGCCGCCGCGGTTTCGGCATCTTCAAGGTCAAGACCGGCGCCGACATGGACGAGGATTACCGGCGGCTGGAGGCCGTGGCCAAGGCCGCCCCCGGCTGCCCCGTCTACCTGGACGCCAACTGCGCCTACTCGGCGAAAGAGGCGGAGAAATTCATACTGAAGCTGGCCCGCATGGGGATAAAACCCCGGGTGGTGGAGCAGCCCGTGGCCAAAGAGGACGTGGACGGGCTGGCCTACCTGACCCGCCGCCTGCCCATGCCGGTCTGCGCCGACGAATCCGCCTATTCCCTCGACGACGTTTTCCGGCTTATCCGCCGCGGCGCCGTCAGCGCCGTGAACATTAAGCTGACCAAGCTCGGCTTCCTGCGCGCCCGGGAAGTCTGGGCGCTGGCCCGCGCCAAAGGGATAAAGCTGATGATGGGGGAGATGCTGGAGAGCGAACTCGCCAGCGCCGCCTCCGCTCACTTCGCCGGCGGCCTGGGCGGTTTCGATTTTATCGATCTGGATACCCCGTTCTTCATAAAGGACAGCGGCATGCGCGGGGCGTCCTTCCTGTCCGGGAAAGGGGTCTACTCGCTCGACAAGGTGAAGAGCGGCATCGGCGTGCTGCCGGGGGGGGCGAGATGAGGCTGCTGCCCGCCGCGCTGCTCTGGGCGCTGCTTTGCGCGCCGGCCTCGGCGCAGGTCGCCCAGGGGCTGCCCGGCCTGGAAGACCTGCCCGAGCCTACCAGGTACCTGGCCGGCTACGTTTCCGCCGGCGGCGGCTGGTCCGTGCCGTTCGGGGGGCACTGGGGAGACCGGAGCTCAGGCTTCAAGCCTTCCGAAACTTTCAGCCTTTCGGCCTCGCGCCGCGTGGACGAACTGCTGAGCTACGGGCTGGAGACCGCCTACTCCTGGCGGCACAGGCACCGCGAGATGAGCGGCCTGAAGGTTAAGATCTTTTCCCTGACGCCTTTCGTGCGGGTTTCCTTCCCCGAGGGGGAGACGCTTTACTACGGCACGCTGGGCGCCGGGCTTTACCAGTGGACCCAGCCGGCTTTCACTTCGGGAGGAGTGAGGTTCTCTTCCGGTTCCGGTTCCAGCGCCGGGATGAACCTGGGGGGCGGGGTATCCTACCCGTTCTGGTTCGGGTCCAGGCTGGGCCTGGACCTGCGCTGGCATCACATCTTCAACATGGAAGGCCCCAACTTCAACCTGGACACGGCCGACAATATTTACGCGCTCCTGACGCTGCATTACGGCGTCTGGAGGGATAAAAAGTAGGCCTTGACAAAAGCCGTTTCCTCTGCTAAAACATACTTGGACGCCGGCCTTGTCCGGCCTCCACATGTGAACTCCCCGATGGAAGGGGATGCGAAAACCCGCCAAAAGCGGGTTTTCGCTTTTATGGCGCTTTCCGCGCATTTCTCTAATTAGTATAATTTATATATATAAAGCCGCCCCGTCACGGGGAGGCCGCTACGATTTCTTTCAGGAGGACTTTATGGGTAAATTCGTGGAATGCGTGCCGAATTTCAGCGAAGGGCGGGACCTGGCCAAGATCAACGCCATAGTGGACGCCGCCAGGTCCGTGCCTGGGGTCCTGGTGCTGGACGTGGAGAAGGACGCGGACCACAACCGCACCGTGCTGACCTTTATCGCCCCGGTGGAGACCGCCGCCGACGCCATGTTCGCCGTGACGAAAAAGGCAGCCCAGCTCATAGACCTGAACCACCACAAGGGCGAACATCCCCGCATGGGCGCTACCGACGTGGCGCCGTTCATCCCGATAATGGATTCCACCATAGAAGACTGCGTGGCGCTGGCCGAGAAAGCCGGCGAGCGCATAGGCCGCGAACTCAATATCCCGGTCTACCTCTACGACCGCGCCGCCAGGGCAGAGCACCGCCGCGACCTCGCCAAGGTGCGTAAAGGCCAGTTCGAGGGCCTCAGGGAAGAGATCGGCAAGGACCCCGCCCGGGTGCCGGATTTCGGTCCCAACCATATCCACCCCACCGCCGGGGCCATGGCCGTGGGCGCCCGCAACCAGATAGTTAATTTCAACGTCAACCTCGGCACCACGGACATGGAGTTCGCCAAAGGCCTGGCCAAGAAGATCCGCACCTCCGGCGGCGGCCTGCCGGCGCTGCGCGCCAAGGAGATTTTCCTGGAGTCCAAGGGCCAGGTGCAGATGTCCACCGTGCTGACCGATTACCGGACCACTTCCATCAAGCGCGTGATGGACGAGCTGCGCAAGGACCTGGAGCCCAAGGGCATAGCCGTTACCGGCACGGAGCTCATAGGGCTTACCACGCAGGACGCGATAACCGACTACGCCGTGGAGAACCTCCAGGTGAAGGACTTCAAGAAGGACGAGCAGGTGCTGGAGACCAAGCTGCTGAAGCTCCTGAGCTCCTGGCAGGCCGGCGCCAACCTCTTTATCGACGCGCTGGCCAATACCGACCCCACCCCCGGCGGCGGTTCCGCGGCGGCGGTCAACGGCGCCATGGGCTGCGCGCTGGGCCAGATGGCCATCGGCATCTCCCTGCGCAGCAAAAAACTGGACGAGGCCAGGAAGCCCGCCCTGCGCGAGCTGGCGGAACGCCTGGGCTCCCATAAAGCGGAACTGCAGGCCTGCGTGGCGGAGGATTCCGCGTCTTTCGACAGGTTCATGGAGGCCATGAAGATCCCCAAGGAGAACCCGGAGCGTAAGGCCAGGATGCAGTCCGCCCTCCGGTACGCGGCCGAAGTCCCCCTTAAGACCGCCCGCCTCTCCAGCGAAGCGCTCGCCGGCCTTACGGTCTGCGCCGGGTCCGTTTCCGCGCAGGTCACTTCCGATTACCGCAGCGCCCGCTACCAGCTGGAAGCGGCCATCCGCTGCGCGGCTGAGAACGTCTTTATAAACGCGGAGGGCCTGGAGGACAAGGCTTACGCGGAGAAGATCACCGCCGAGGTCAAGGGTTACCTGGCCGACGCCGCAGCGGTGAAGGCCTGAATTTCAAGGAGAACCGAATGGCAAGCATGGACGCGATCTCACGCAACTTGATGCTGGACAGTCTGAGGGAGTACGCCAAGCGGCGCATCCCCTTCGACCTGATCCGCGAACTCGACGAGAAGAACGAATTCCCCGCGCAGATCCTCAAGGAGATGTACGACCGGGACACCCTGGGCGTGCACCTGCTGATGATCCCCGAAGAGTACGGCGGGGTCTCCGGCGGCACCTACGACATCTACAGGATCTGCGAGGCGCTGGCCCGCATAGACCTGGGCATCGCCACCGGGGTGTTCGCCACTTTCCTGGGCACCGACCCGCTCAACGTGGGCGGCACCGAGGAACAGAAGGAGAAGTGGCTCAAGCGCATAGCTTCCGAGAACCTGCTGGTGGCCTACGCCGCCACCGAACCCGACGCGGGCTCGGACCTGGTGAACCTGCGCACGCGCGCAGAACACGTGGTGAAGAACGGCAAGATCGCCGGCTACCGCATCACCGGCAACAAGCAGTGGATCTCCAATGGCGGCGTGGCCGACATGCACACCGTGCTCGCCATGGCGCCGGGCGGCCCCTGCTGGTTCATAGTCGAGAAGGATATGGAAGGGTTCTCGCCCAATAAGCACGAGGACAAGCACGGCATCCGCCTTTCCAATACCGCCGGGCTGTCGCTCGACAACGTTTACGTCCCCGCCGAGAACCTCATCGGCATGGAAGAGGGTAAAGGCCTGCTGCAGGCCCAGGCCGTGTTCGGCTATACCCGCGTGATGGTGGCCGCCTTCGGCCTCGGCGCCGGGGAAGAAGCCCTGGAACAGGCCATCCGCTACAGCCAGCAGCGCATCCAGGGCGGCGGGCCGCTGTCCGACAAGCAGGGCTACACCCATAAACTGCTGGTGCCCAACTACGTGCGCATGGAAGGCGCACGCGCCTATATCGAATATACGGCCCTGCGGCTGGACTCGGGCGAGCACGGCCTGCAGACCGAGGGCGCCATCGCCAAGTACGGCGCTTCCGAATGGGGCAACAAGGCCGCCGACGACGCCATCCAGGCGCTGGGCGGCTACGGCTACACCAAGGACTTCCCCGTAGAGAAGATCAAACGCGACATCAAGATCACCTGTATCTACGAAGGCACGAGCGAAGTGCTGGAAATGACCATCTACCGCGGCCGCTGGCAGGAACACCTGAAGTCCCGCGGCCGCTATTACCTGGACATGGCCGACAGGCTCGACCAGGTCCACGCCGAGGAGCCCAGGGCCGGGGCCCACGCCGCCGCGCTGGCGCTGCGCGCGCTGGCCGCCGTGCTGGAAGAGTGCCGCGTGCAGAAGCTCACCCGCCACCAGCACGTCACGTTCAAGCTGGGCCGGCTGATCTGCGCCGCCGAGACCGCCGCGATCTTCTCCACCGCCGCCGCCGCGAAGAAATACACCGAGACGGTGCGTTTCGACCGGGAAGGCTGGCAGGCCATGGCCCGGGTCTTCGCCCGCGAAGCCGCCCTCAACACCGCGCTGGAAGGTTTGGCGCTGGTGCTCGGCGCGGCCGACCAGGCCGGCAGCCTCGCCGACGCTGTGAATATCGAAGCCGTGCAGGCGGAGCAGAAGGGCCTGATCGCCGATATGGACCTTGTGGCCGCAAAGCTCAAGCAGACCTTCAAGGCTAAATAATTTAAGGAGACACCATGCATATAGCGGTAATGATAAAACAGGTCCCGGATTCCACCGAGGTCAAGATCAACCCGGAGACGGGCACTTTGATCCGCGCCGGGGTGCCCAGCATCCTCAACCCGTACGACCATTTCGCCCTGGAAGCGGCGCTGGAGCTCAAGAAGAAGCATGATTTCAAGGTCACCGTCATTTCGATGGGCCCTCCCCAGGCCAAGAGCGTGGTGCAGCTGGCCCTGGCGCTGGGCGCCGACGAGGGCGTGCTGCTCAGCGACATGGCTTTCGCCGGATCGGACACCTGGGCCACCTCCTACGCCCTGGCCAAGGGCATCAGGAAGATCGGCAAGGTGGATATAATTTTCTGCGGCATGCAGGCCATAGACGGCGACACCGCCCAGACCGGCCCCGGCGTGGCGCAGCAGCTGGGCATCCCCCAGGTCACCTTCTGCGAGCACGCGGACGTGGACGGCCGCAGGGTCCTGGCCCGCAAGCAGATAGACGGCGGCCACGAACTGCTGGAAGCCCGCCCCCCGGTGCTGCTGACCATGATCATGGGCAAGGACTACGCCCCGCAGCATCCCTCCTTCCTGGCCGTGAACGCCTCCCTGCGCAAGCCGTTCCACGTCTGGACCGCCGCCGATATCGGCGCGGAGCCGCAGTACCTGGGCCTCAAGGGTTCGCCCACCCAGGTCAACAAGATCTACCCGCCGCCCCAGAGGGAGAAGGCGGCCATGTTCTCCGGCTCCGGCCAGGAGGGCGTGGAAAAGATAGTGGAGATAATGCGCGGCGAGCATTTTATAGGCGAGTAACCGACACTTTAACGACCAGGAGATACGATGATAGAAGTTTCCAAAAAGTGCATAGGCTGTTCCAAGTGCGTGCCGGTCTGCCCTTTCGCGGCTATCAACATGATAGACAAGAAAGCGGTGATGACCGAGGCCTGTACCCTCTGCGGGGCCTGCGTGCAGGTCTGCCCGGTCCAGGCGATAACCATCACCCGCGAAGAGGGCGCCTCCCGGGACCTTTCCGGCTATAAGGGCGTCTGGGTATACGTCGAGCTTTCCGAGACCGGGGACAAGACGCATCCTAAAAAAATAAAGCAGGTGACTTTCGAACTGCTTTCGGCCGGCCGCCGGCTGGCCGACGAGCTGGGGGAGGAACTCTGCGCGGTGCTGCTCACCGACAAAGACCACAACTACGGCAAGGAACTCGGCGAATACGGCGCGGACAAGGTCTACATGGTGGAGCACGACGAGCTGTTCGAGTACAACACCGACATCTTCTCCACCGTCATGGTCTCCCTGGTCACCAGGCACAAGCCGTCGGTGATCCTTTACGGGGCCACCATACAGGGGCGCGACCTGGCGCCTCGCGTGGCCTCCACCCTCTACGTGGGACTGACCGCGGACTGCACCGCCCTGGCCATCAAGGACGGCCTGCTGCTGCAGTCCCGCCCGGCCTTCGGCGGCAACATCATGGCGGACATCCTGGCACCCAATTCCAGGCCGCAGATGGCCACCGTGCGCCCCAACGTGATGAAAATGGGCGAGCCCGTGCACGGGCGCTCCGCGCTGGTGGTGCGCGAATCCGCCAAGCTCGACAAGAGCTTGCGCCGGGTAAAAGTGCTGGAGCGCAAGATAGCCCACGACGCCGCCGCCGTGAAGATAGAGAACTCCAGCGTCATAGTTTCTGGCGGGCGCGGCATGAAGACCCGCGAGAAGTTCAAGCAGCTCGAGGAACTCTCCAAGCTGCTGGGCGGCGTGGTAGGCGCCTCCAGGGCGGCCGTGGACCTGGGGTTCAAGGAAAAGACCCACCAGGTGGGCCAGAGCGGCACCACCGTGTCTCCCAAGCTTTATCTCTGTTTCGGCATCTCCGGAGCGGTGCAGCACATCGTGGGCATGAAGGCTTCCGACGTGATAGTGGCGGTCAACAAGGACCCTAACGCGCCTATCTTCAACGTGGCGAAGGACGGCATAGTGGGCGACGCGCACGAGATAGTGCCGAAACTGATAGAGGCGCTGAAGAAGCGCCGGTAGCCGCGGGCGGCGGCGCCAGGCGCCGCCATTTTATCGTGACACTGCTTAACAGGCTTCTCCTGATAGTTTTCGGGGCCGGACTGATCCCTATCGTCCCGGCCGGGCTCTTCCTTTTCTATTTCCAGTCCCGGGCCAAGCAGGACATCTCCAACCTGCAGCGCAACGTGTCCCAGATGGGCGCGCTGATGCTGGAGCGCGAGGCGCACGACCTTTCCCGCCGGTTCGAGCGGATGTGGGACCCGGAGGCAGCCTACGTCAGCCAGGCCGGCCTGGAGAAGGCGCTCAAGCGTAATCCCGAGTTCCTGTTCCTGGCTTTCACCGGCCGCGACGGCCGCGAACTGCTCAGCGGGGGCGCGCCGGAACTTAAACGCTACCTGGGTTACCTGGACCTTGCCGGGGACCCGCTCTTCGTCAGGGCCTCCGGCGGGGGAAAAGCCGTGCTCGGGCACTTCGAAATGGTTTACGACCTGCCGGTCTGCCGCCTGGTCTACCCCGTGGGCGGCGGGTACTACGCTTTCGCCGTGGTGAACATGCGGGACCTCTTCGAGAAACTCCGTTCCCAGCGCATAGGCCCGACCGGCGGGCTTTTGATCTCCGATTCCGAAGGACACGCCCTGCGCCTGTCCGGGACCTTCGAGAAGTTCGAGGCGGCCGGGGTCAGGGAGATCCTGGGCCGGGGCCAGCGCTTCGAGATAGACGGCAAGCAGGGGCGCTACATCGGCGCCGCCGCCAGCGTGCGCGGCCTGGACCTCTTCGTGGTCGCGCTGGAGAGCCGCGCGGAAGCTTTTTCCGGGGTGAACCGGATAACCTGGCTGATGACGTTCCTGCTGCTGGGAGTGGCCACCGTTTTCTATTTCTCCGCCCTGCTGTTCACGCGCCGCCTGGGGGTTCCCGTGGACGCCCTCATGTCCGGCGCCGGGCGGGTCTCCGCCGGGGACTTCAGGACCCCGGTAAGCGAAGCTACCGAGTTCTCCGAACTGTCGGCCCTGCTCAAGGCCTTTAATTCGATGATGAGGGAAGTGGACCGCTATCACGGCATACAGGTGGAAAAGGTCTTCGAGGAAAAACAGAAGCTGGAACTGCTGGTCAGCCTGATCCATGACGCCATCATACTGGCCGACATGCGGGGGGAACTGCTTTACGCCAACGCCGCGGCCAGGACGCTGCTGGGCGCGGAGAACGCCGCGCCCGGCGAGAACGAACCCCTGCGGCGCAGGATAGCCGGCCTGGTCCGCAAAAAGGCCGCTTCCAAGGGCGGCGTGGTGGAACTGGAAACGGGAGGGGAGAAAAAATTTTACCGCGCCAGCCTGCAGACGCTTTCGGCCAAGACGCAGAGCCCCGCGCTCTTCATGGTGCTGCGCGACATTACCCTGGAGCGGCGGATGCAGCAGATGAAAGAGGACTTTTTCCATTCCGTGGCCCACGACCTGCGCGCGCCGCTGCTCACCATGCAGGGCTACATTAAACTGCTGGAGAAGGAATTCTCCCCGGAAGCCAAACAG
>JAMPXK010000042.1 GCA_023701245.1 Elusimicrobiales bacterium
CCGGCCGGCCGCGCACAGGAGGTGTTGATAAGTGCGGGACTCCGCTTGCTGGAGCAAGTGCGAAGGCGCGAAGTGCCGAGCCTTGCGAACCCTCCTTCTCGCGGCGAGGAGCGGTGTGCGGCCGCGAAGTGGCCGCGCCCGCGACGGCATCTCGCGGATAAGATCCGCCTACCGCAGATTCAAAAGGAATTCATAATGTTACCTCGGGATGTTGCGCAAAGTAGGTCATTACTGTCGCCTGAAAATCACCCCAAATTTCACCTAGCAGCCCAGGAATCGCCCTGCTTGAACGCAGGGCACGTTTTTTTTATAGACTATCGGGAGCACCGGCATGCGGCGGCAGATCGTCAGAGGCGCCGGTTTTCGTCGTGACACAACCATGGAACAGAAAAAATTTCCGGAACTTATCGGCGCGCCCCGGCTGGAACTGCGCAAGCACGTTCTGGACCTGGCCGAGACCATGTACCGCTACGTCGACCAGGACAGGCAGCGGCTGAGGGTCTTTCTCCCGTGGGTGGATACTACCAGGTCCGTCGACGATGAGGCGGCGTATATCAGGATGACCCACGCCAGTTGGGAAAAGGGAACACTTTTTGATTACGGCCTCTTCGAGCGGGAAACAGGCACCTATATGGGGAACATAGGCGTACACAATATAGCCTGGGCGCATGACCGCTGCGAATTCGGGTACTGGATACTAAGCAGTTTTGAAGGGAAGGGCTTTATTTCCGAGGCGGTCGGCGCGCTGGAAAAGGTCTGCTTCGGCCTGGGTTTTCACCGCCTGGAGATCCGCTGTTCTTCCCGGAACCCGAGATCGGCCGCCGTGCCCAGGCGGCTGGGCTACTCCCTGGACGGTACGCTAAAAGAGGACGCCATAGAGCAGGGCAGCTACAGAAACACCCTGGTCTTTGCCAAGCTGAACCCCGGGCACACAGCAGCCATACAATAAATATTCGCCTTAACGCCGCACATGACTAAACCCGACAACCCCGCCTTCAACCCCCGGCTGGCCTGTCCCTGGCCGCGCCGGCCCAGGCTGGTGAACGTGGGGCAGATAGCGCCCGAGCAACTCGACAGCTGGATCATCCACCAGGACGACAAGGTCATAGTCATCAACAAGCCGGGGGACGTGCTCTGCCACCCATCCAAGGACGGGCCCTGGTCCAGCCTTTCGGGCGCGGTGCGCGCGCACTTCGGGCTTGCGGCCGCGCACCTGGTCTTCCGGCTGGACCGCGAGACCAGCGGCGTGGTGGTGTTCGCTAAAAATCCCGCGGTGGCGGCCCGCCTGCAGACCGCCATTCAGCGGCGGCGGGTGGCCAAGGCCTACCT
Source organism: Elusimicrobiales bacterium (assembly GCA_023701245.1). Taxonomy (GTDB): domain Bacteria; phylum Elusimicrobiota; class Elusimicrobia; order Elusimicrobiales; family UBA9959; genus UBA9959. The sequence continues at coordinate 1,330 of JAMPXK010000042.1, forward strand.
GGCGATAATGACAGGCGAGCTGGCCGGGCCGGCGACGGTGGATCAGCCTTTGGGCGACGATGAGAACAGCCCTGTCTATTCCAAGACCGGCGTAAGGCCCGACGGCCAGAGCGCGGTCACGCGCTTCGTCCCGCTTTCTTCGGGCGGCGGCTTTACGCTGGCGCGGGTAGTTACCGAAACCGGCCGCATGCACCAGATCCGGGCCCACGCGCAATGGCTGGGGCACAGCCTGGTGGGGGACAAGGTCTACGGACCGGACGCCCGCTGCTACCTGGATTTTTTGGACAGCGGCTGGACGCCGGCCCTGGAAGAAAAACTCCTGCTGCCGCGCCAGGCGCTGCATTGCGCTGAAATAGATCTGCGCCAGGCGGGCCTGGCGCACGTGTTCCGCGTGCCGCTGCCCGGGGACCTGCGCGCCTTCTGCGAAACCCGCGGTATCCCGCTTCCGGCGGAGATCTAAGCCCGTCACGCGGGCCTCACCCCGTTTTCCTTCCTCCCTTAACGCCCACTAAAGACTCGCCGGATCACTAAACGGCGCTTTAAGTGGCCGCGCCGCCCGTAAGCCGACCGGGCAAAACCCCTGAGCATTAATACGGCGGCTCGCTGGGCATTGCGCCTCATGGCGGCGCGCCCGCCAAGCGCTACACTATATCAACGGCTTAAAAGCCGCAAGAGAGTGGAGAGGAGAGACAAAATGAAAAAGTTCAACCTGATAGCCCTGACGGCGGCGCTCGCGCTGACAGTTACCGGCGCCTACGCCCGCGAGGCTTCTTTCGAAGAACTGCTGGGGGGAGACTCCGGCGGCATCATCCGCGGCCTGAACGCCGCGCAAGAGCAGCAGGGGGAGAAAATAAGCTTCCCCGTGCCGGCCGGCATGGAGAGCTGCAAGTACGCGTCCGTGCAGGGCGACGTCTGTTCCTTTACCTGCAAGAGCGGCGCTACGGTTACCCGCCCGCGCCTTAATTCCTCTATAGCCCAGAACGGCGGCTGCGCCCTGTTCGTGATGGTGCCGGTGCAGAACAAGAACGGGAAAGGCCTTTTCGACGGCCCCACGGAGACCGAAGTGCAGGACCCGCAGTACGTCTGCCAGGCTTCCGGCGGCGGCTACGCCATAGCCACTGCGGGCAATAAGCCCCGGATCTGGCAGATAGGCGGCCTTAGCGAAGGCGCTAAGTCGGGCCTGGAGCTCGGCAACGTAGTCATAACCCCGGGAAACCAGCCCGGCAGGCTTGAAGCTTCGGGGTCACTCACGTTCTTCGGGGAAACCCTGAAAGTGGGATTGTCCCTTGCTCCCGACGCCAAGAACGGCGGAAAGCCTTCCATGACCGCAAGCCTGAACGGCGAAACGGCCCTCAAAGACGTGCCCTGCCAGGTGTACAACTCCAAGTCAGCGCCCGGCCGGACCGCGGCCAGCGTCTACGCCGAAGGCCACCTTTACGCCTATAACCGCGCCACCAAACAGTACGACACCGACATGTTCCTGCGCTGCTCGGTCACGCTGGATAATTTCAAGAGCTACCTGGACACCCAGCACGGCTCGCCGCGGGAAGTGGTGTCGGCCGACTACCGCCTGGGCGGTTTCCCGGAGTTGGGGAAATTAGCGGCCGGCAATGCCGTGGCCAGCGCCCCGGACCAGTACTCCGATTACGTGAACCTGCAGGGGTACTACCAGTCGGGTCTCAGCAAGGGCGTAGACGTTAACATCTTCATAGACAAGGTGCCTTCCGCGCAGGCTTTCCTGGCCGGGCCCGGCACGCCGGAGCACGTCTATGTGACCATGGAAAATTCCGCCACCTCCTATTTCGGAGGCAACGGCGTAAAATGGGGCTACTGGTGCGACCTGCGCGGCGCCGCCAAAGCCCTCCCCCAGGCCCGCTGATTTTTGTAGGATAAACAGAACGCGGTTGCGGGATCTGCGCAAGGAGAGTTACCACATGAAAAGAGCGGACTGGCAGGGCGTGTTCAAAAAGAGGTTCAAGGCCGTACCGGACAGCCGGGATTCTCAGCCCGGCGAGATCACCTACGAAATACCGGACAAGCAGTTCGTCGTCATAATCCGGTCGCCTACTCCCACCGGGGCGCTGCGCGCGGAATCGGTGACGGACAGCGAGGAATGCCTGGTGATCAACAGGGGCCAGGGCCGCCGCGCTTTCGTGGACTGGGAAGCCATAGAGGCCATCTCCACCTCCGACAATTAAAGGCCGGTTACGGCCGCCGCGGGCGGCACTGCTGAAAAGCGGGACTTTTTGTTCCGCTTTTCTTCATTAAAAGTTAAAATAGGTCTATGATATATACACCGCGCGCCGCCGCGCCGGCCGGGAAAAGGTAACATGGAAATACTCATCACCAACGACGACGGCATCTACGCCGAGGGCATCTACGCGCTGGCCTGCGCCATGAAGAAGGTGGGCAACGTCACCGTAGTGGCCCCCGACACGCAGCGCAGCGCCGTGGGCCACGCCATCACCATAACGGACCCCCTGCGCGTAACGCCCGCCAACCGCAACGGCAAGTTCTTCGGCTACGCCGCCAGCGGCACGCCGGCCGACTGCGTAAAGCTGGGCATAAAGGCGATAATGAAAAAGCGCCCGGACCTGGTGGTCTCGGGCATCAACCTGGGCGGCAACCAGGCCTACAACATCCTTTACTCGGGCACGGTCTCCGGCGCCACCGAAGGCGCGCTGCTGGGCATCCCGTCCATGGCCGTCTCGCTGGATACCTTCAAGAACCCCGACTTCGGCCCTTCGGCGGAGTTCGCCGTGAAGCTGGCCCGGCAGATGGCGCGGCGCAGCGTCCCGCCGGGCACGCTGCTCAACGTGAACCTGCCCAATATCCCGGCCAGGAAGATCAAGGGCGTGCGCGTTACCAACCAGAGCCGCACCTGCTTCAACGACTGGTTCGACAAGCGCACGGACCCGCACGGCAACACCTACTACTGGATGACCGGCGATTTCAAACCCAAGGACGCCGACAAGGCCAGCGACCTCAACGCCCTGCTGGCCGGCTACGTTTCCGTTACGCCCATCCAGTTCGACCTGACCGACTACAAGTTCATCTCCGAACTGGAAAGCTGGGACCTGGCCTGAGGAAGAACCCGTGAAAACAGTCCTGCTGGCCGTCCTGTTCTCCTGCGCGGCGCGCGCCGCCGCGGCGCAGGAGGCCGTTGCGGCCTCCTCCGGCCCCGCCGCCGCCCAGGCGGCCCCGCTGACCGAAACCCCTGCCCCGCCTTACCGGCCTTCGCCCGGAGCGGTCCTGGCGGCGGAGAACCTGGCCCTGCTCCTGGCGCGCGGAGGGGAGGTCCCGGCCGCGCGGCTGGCCGCCCTGGAACCGGACCTGGAAAAATTCAACGCCAAACTGCGCGAGACCCTGGGAGAGGAACTGCTGGCCGACGCCGCGGCCCGCGAGGCCGCCAAAGCGCTGCTGCAGGTCAGGAGCGCGCTGCAGCTCTATTACGCCGCCGCCGGCGGCACCTACCCCGCCGGCCCGGCCGAACTGGCCCCGGCGTACCTGCCGGCGCTGCCGACGCTGCGCCTGCCGGGTCACGCGCCGTCGGCCGCCGTGACCCTTATCACCTCCGGCAAGTACGACAAGGATATCGCAGGGGCGGTAACGGACTCCGGCGGCTGGCTTTATTTTTCCGGCGCGGAGTCCGCCAACCGCGGGCTCCTGGCCATAGACTGTTCCCACAAGTCCCCCGAAGGGCAGGAATTCTTCAGGTATTGAGGCCGCCATGATAAAAGAGACCACCGTAAACGCCGTCATAGAGAAGCTCATAAAAAAGTACCCGTCGGAAGCCGCGCGCGCCTCCGCCTGCGTGCGCCAGGCCGCGCGCCTCTGGAACACCCGGGTGGACGGCACCGCCGCGGAGTTCTCCCGTTTCTGCCGGGACAATTTCCTGATAGGGCCCGACCTGGAAAAGCTGCTCGCCACTTTCGAAGCCAAGCTGGAAAGCGCCGGCGGCCACTTCAACGCGCTGCTGCTCAAACTGCGCCGCGAAGTGGACGAGGACACCGGCCCGCTGGGGCCGGCCGACAGGCTGTTCGCGGCCTACTCGCCCGGGGCGCATTTCATAGAGGACATGTTCCGCGCGCGCCTGGCCTTCCTGGCCCTGCTCAATTTCCCGGTCAAAACTCTGGAAACCTGCCTGGAGCAGGGCCCGGGCTGGACCAGGGAAGAGTGGGCCTGCGCGCGCCTGGCGCAGCGCTTCGCGCACCGGGTGCCGCCGGAAGTGAACAGGGAGCTGGCCGCCGCGTACTCCGAAGCGGAACAGTACATCAATTCCTACAACATCCTGCTCAACAAGGTGACCGGGCCCGACGGGGAGGAACTTTTCCCGAAAGGCGTCAGACTGATCTCCCACTGGGGCCTGCGCGACTACCTCAAGGGCCTGTACTCGGACCGCGACGGCCTCCGCCGCCAGCGCGTCCTCCAAAAGGTGATGGAACGCATCATCACGCAGGAGATCCCGCTTAAAGCCGTAAATTCCGACAAGCACGCCTGGGACCCGGCGGCCAACACCCTCGACGGCGCCAAGGCGGACCGCGAGCCGGACACGCGCTACGAAAAATTCCTGGATATCTTCCGGGCCCATCTGAAAGAGGACCCTTTCTATCCGGAGGAACCCACCCACATGGACCGCAAGTTCAAACTGGGCCGGGAGATCCCGGAACCCGAAGTGGAAGCGCTCTTCACCAGCCTGCTGGAGGCCGGGGAAGGCGCGGAGGCCGCGGCCCTCATCGCCGCGCGCCTGGGCCGGCCGCTGGAGCCTTTCGACATCTGGTACGACGGGTTCAAGGCCCGGTCCGGGGTCACGCAAGCCGACCTGGACGAAGCGGTGGCCGGGAAATATCCCGACGTGGCCGCTTTCCAGCGCGACATCCCGGAGATACTTAAAAAGCTGGGCTTTTCCCAGGAGACGGCCAGGTTCGTGGCGGACCGGGTGGAAGTGAACGCCGCCCGCGGGGCCGGCCACGCCTGGGGCGCGGGCATGCGCACGGAAAAAGCGCGCCTGCGCACGCGGGTGCCGGCCGGCGGCATGGATTACCAGGGCTTCAACGTGGCCATGCACGAACTGGGGCATTGCACGGAACAGGTCTTCTCGCTCTACCGGGTGGACCATACCCTGCTGAGTGGTGTGCCCAATACGGCCTTCACCGAAGGTTTCGCGTTCGTCTTCCAGGACAGGGACCTGGACGTGCTGGGCCTGGCCAAGCCGAACCCGGCCGCCCTGCATTCCAAGAACCTCGACGCCTTCTGGTCGGCCAGGGAGATCGCCGGCGTGGCGCTGGTGGACATGAACGTCTGGCGCTGGCTCTACAAGAACAAGGACGCCGAAGCGGCGGACCTGCGGCAGGCGGTGGTGGAAATAGCCAAGAGCGTCTGGGACCGCCACTACGCGCCGCTCTTCGGCGCCAAGGGCAGCCCGCTCCTGGCGGTCTATTCCCACATGATAAACCACGCCCTGTACCTGCCCGACTACCCGCTGGGGCATATCATCGCCTTCCAGGTGGAGGAATATTTCAAGGACCACCCACTGGCCGGGGAGATGGAGCGCATGTGCGTGCAGGGTTCGGTAACGCCGAGGGAGTGGATGCGCCGCGCGGTAGGCGCTGACATTTCCGCCGAGCCCATGCTGAAGGCCGCGGCCAGGGCGCTTAAAGCCCTCGCCGCCGCGCGCCAGGAAACCCGCCCGTGAACGCGAGCCTGCTGAAGCGGGCCTACCTGCCGGCGGCCGTCGCCGCCGCCGGCATCACCTCGGCTATCGTGCTCTACACGGTGCTGGTGGAGTTCCTGCACGCGCGCGGCTACCAGGCGCCCATAGCGGCGCCGGCCGCCCACCTGCTCAAATACGCCTTCTACGCGGCGGGGGCGGCGGCCGTGCCGGCAATTAAACTGGCGGCGGGGCGGCTGGCCGTCAAAAGACCCTCGCCCGAGGAGACCCTGAAGGCGCTGACGGCCCTGACGGTGGTAAAAGCGGCCGCGGCCGAAGTGCCGGCCGTGGCGGGGCTGGTGCTGTTCCTGCTTACCGGCCTGCGCGCGGATTTTTACATGCTGGCGGTTTTCGCGCTGGCCCTGGAAGCCTACAATTTCCCGCGCCTCGCGGCGTGGGAAGAGCGCCTGCGCGCGGACTTCGGACAACCTTATGAACCTTAAAGAATATTCCCTGATCGCGGTAGTGGGCGTTTCCGACGACGCGTCCAAGTACGGCCACAAGATCTTCCGCGACCTGCTCAACGCCGGCTACCCGGTAAAGGGCGTCAACCCCAAGGGCGGCTTTATCCTGGGCTGCCACGTCTACAAGAGCCTGGCCGAACTGGAGAGCAGGCCCGACCTGGTCATCACCGTAGTGCCGCCGGCCGTCACCCTGCAGGTGGTAGAGGAGTGCAACAGGCTGGGCATCCGGAAACTCTGGCTGCAGCCCGGCTCGGAATCCGCCGCGGTGCTGGCAAAGGCCGGCGAGTACGGCCTCGAAGCCACCGCCGCCTGCTTCATGGTCGCCAAAGGGGTCTGGTAAATGTTCAAGGAGCTGCTCGGCAAACGCTACGACGCCTACCTGGATTTTATCCGCCAGCAGATGATCAAGGACCAGATAGAGGCGCGCGGGGTAAAAGACCCCCGGGTGCTGGCCGCCATGCGCAAGGTCTGCCGCCACTGCTTCGTCACCGAGGACATGGTAAGCCGGGCCTACGAGGATTACCCGCTGCCGCTGGCCCGCGGGCAGACCATTTCCCAGCCCTACATCGTGGCCCTGATGAGCGAGCTGGCCCGGCTCTCGGGGACGGAACGGGTGCTGGAGATAGGCACCGGCTCCGGCTACCAGACGGCCGTCCTGGCCGAACTGGCCGCCGAGGTGGACACCATAGAGATCTTTCCCGACCTGGCGCAGGCCGCCGCCGCGCGCCTGGCGGGGCTGGGCTGCTCCAACGTGACTTACCGCACCGGCGACGGCGCGGGCGGCTGGCCGGAGCGCGCGCCTTACGACGCCATCCTGGTCACCTGCGCGGCGCCCGAAGTGCCCGCGGCCCTGGCGGCGCAGTTAAAGCCGGGCGGCCGCCTGGTCGTCCCCGTCGGCAGCGCCCAGCAGGAACTGCGCCTGCTCACCCTGACCTCCTCGGGGCTGCTGCAGCGCTCGGTCTGCGCGGTGAACTTCGTGCCGCTGCTGACGGAGGCCCGATGAAGACGCTGGCTTTCAGGCTGGGCTGGCGGCTGCTGTTCTATCCCTGCCTGGTCTACACGGTCTTCTCTTTTATCTTTTTCTGGATGTACGCCCATCCCCGCCGCTACACCGGCGCCTACACGCCGCAGGACTTCGGCCTTAAGCCGGAACCGGTAAAGCTCATGACCGCCGACGGGGTGCAGCTGGACGCCTGGTTCATCCCCAACAAGGCCAGCCGCCAGGCCGTCATAGTCTGCCACGGCTACCCCATGGACAAGAGCGACGTGCTGGGGCTTACCGTCTTCCTGGCCCGCCACTTCAACGTGCTCTACTTCGACTTCAGGGCCACCGGGCGCAGCGGCGGGTTCTTCTCCACCGGCGGCGCCAAGGAAACGCGCGACATAGAAGCGGCGGCCCGGTTCCTGGAAACGCGCGGCTTAAAGGACAGGATAGGCGCTTTCGGGTTCTCCATGGGCGCCGCCGCGGTGCTGCTGTCGGCCGATCCGGCTATAAAAGCGCGGGTGCTGGACGCCCCTTACGCCGACCTGGGCGTAGAACTGGACTACATCTTCAGCCCGTGGGGGATCTGGCGCAAGCCCCTGCTGGCCCTGATGAAGGCCTGGACCTTTGTTTTCACGGGCGTGAACGTGGACCAGGTCAGCCCGCGGCGTTCGGCCGCGGCCCTCAAAACGCCGCTGCTCCTCATCCACGGGGACGCCGACAAGCAGGTGCCGCTGGCCAATTCCGAGCGGATAAAGGCCGCGGTCCCGGCGGCGGAACTCTGGGTGGTAAAAGGCGCGCGGCACGGCGAGAACTGGTACCGGGCCGGCTACGAATACGAACGCAGGACAACCGCGTTCTTCAAAAAACATCTTTAGCGGGAAAGCGGGTTACTTGAGCCCGGCGATGAACCGGGCGAAATCGTCCCAGCGCCCGTCGCGCGCAAAAGCCAGGCCGCCGTAGAGCGGGTGATAGAAAGTGGCGGGCACGTAGATGGACACCCCGTGGCTGACGGCGTCCTGGGCCCAGTTCTCTATCACCAGTTCCTGTTTCAAAGAATTCATCACTTCCCGGCCGGCGGTCTTTAACGCCGGGGAGCGCGTGCCCTCCGTCACCAGCCTCACAAAATCATACAGGTCCCTGTAATCGGGGTCCTCGCCGAAGACCTTGGCCTTGGCCTTGGCCTGCAGCAGCACGGGCCGCTCCGCGTTCATGGCGGCCAGCGCCCAGGCGTCCAGCTTACCGCGGAAAGCCGCCATCCTGCCCAGGCGCAGCGCCGACTGCGTAACAGGCGCGCCCTCCGGGTCGCCGCCGGCGTTAATGAAATAATCCCGGTAGGTGCGCACGGTATTGGCCGCGAACTCCTCCGCGCCCATGAAGGGCCTGGCGTTGAGCAGGCGGAGGAACTGGGCGTAGCGCACCACCACGCCCGGCTCCGTCTCTTCGGACGCGGTCAGGGCTTCGGCCTGGTCCTTAAGCTCATAGGCCACCGAAGCCATGCCCATATTGCAGCCGTCCAGCATCAGGAAATTCACGCCGCCGGTAACGCGCAGGGCCTCCGCTATCTGGGGAATGGAAAATTCGTGCCCCGTCTCGTCGTCCAGAGAAAAACCTTTCAGGTTTCCGAAATCCCCGGAGTTGGCGGAGTCCACCGGCTTCCAGCCGTTGCCGTGGTCCCACAGCACCAGCGCGTAGCGCCTGGCCGGGTAATTTTCCTTGGACCACCGTATGAAGGAGACCAGCTCCTTCCAGGACCCCATGTCCGCCCGGCCCCGGTCCTCCAGGACGGGGGAGGCGATGCGCGAAGTATCCGCGTCCCTGGCTACCAGGTAGCGGCGCACGCCGGTCCAGTCGCCTTCGGAGTGGTCATCGCCCTCCTGGCCGCTCATGCGGCCCAGCTCAACGGTAATGCGCACGCTCTCGTTGGAGCCTACCAGCTCCAGCTGGTTCATGTCCATCATCCCGGAACTTTCCAGGTTGTTCTTGCTGTTGATGAAATACATCACGGTCCACTCGGCCGGCGCGGCGGCCTTAACGGCCGGCGCCGCGGGCGCGGAGTCCAGGGCCAGAGAGGGCGGCCAGTTGCGGGCATGGAGCGGGGAGAAGGAAAACAGCAGCGCCGTGAGCGCCGTAAGTTTCAGCATGATCATAGTTTAAGATGAAAAGCCGGGCGTGGTGAGGGGCAAAAGGCCTAAAGCGCGGCGGTCTTTTGGCCCGACAGCGCGGCCAGCGCTGCCGCTTTTTCCTCGGGCAGGACCAGGCCGGCGTACCAGAGAAGGGCAGGGAAGGCCGCCAGGCAGGCCGTCTTCAGCAGCAGGCCGGCCGGGCCGGGGCCCGCCAGCAGCAGGCCGGGCGCCGCGCAGAGCGCCGCCGCCAGGGCCGCCTTGGCCAGGCGGCCGAATTCGTAAGGTACGGGGTAGAACCGGCGGCCGCGGAAATACATCAGCGCCGCCATGGCCAGGTAGGAGAGGAACACGGCCCAGGCGGCGCCGTACATGCCGAAGGCGGGGATCAGGGCGAAGTTGCCCGCCACGCTCACGGCCGCCCCGGCCAGCGTGACCGCCAAGATGGCGCCCGTGCGCTTGGCGATTATCACCGGCGCCAGGAAATTCACGTAAACGCCGTTGAGCAGGTAGGCGGCCAGCACCAGCGGGATGATGCCCAGCCCGCCCCAGTAGTCCGGGTGGATAAGGTTCACACCCGCCAGGCGCAGGCGGGCCAGGTCGCCCACGAAGAAGGCCAGCGCCAGCCACAGGAACAGCCCGCCGAAGACGAAATAGGTCAGCACCCGGGCGAACACGCCGGGCGCCTCCGGGCGGTGGGAGCGCTCTATGAAGAACGGCCGCCAGGCCTGGTCGAACATGGTCACCACCAGCATCATGAAGATGCCCAGGCGGTAGTTGGCCTGGTACACGCCCACCGTCGCCTTGTCCGCGAGGTGCAGCATGATGGGCCGGTCCAGCACCTGCACGGCCATGGAACCCAGCCCCGCGGGCAGCAGCGGCAGCGCGAAGGCCAGCAGGCCGCGCAGCGCGGGCCGGTCCACTTTAAGGCTGAGCTGTTTGAATTCCGGCAGCAGCAGCAGCGCCGCCAGGCCGGAAGAAATGATATTGGCCCAGAAGACGCCTTCCAGCCCCAGGCCCGCGTAGCCCAGGAACGCCACGTTAAGCGCCACGTTGAGCGCTATGGAGGCGGTGCGGATGCCGGCGAAGCGCAGCGCGCGGTGGCGCATGCGCAGGTCCGCGAAGGGAACGATGGTGATGGTATCCAGGAGCAGGATGGCCGCCGAGAACCAGACCAGGCGGTAATTTTCCGCGCCTATGCCGGAAGCCGACGCCCAGAACGGGGCGAACAGGCACAGCAGCAGCGTAAGCGCCAGCGTAGTGGCGCCCAGGCAGGCGAACGCCGCGGGAAAGGTCTTTTCCCGGTCGGCGTAATGGCGCATGTAAGCCTGGTCCATGCCGTAGTGGTAGACGATATTGAGGAAAGCGATGTAGGAGAAGACCGCCGCCACCACGCCGTACTCAGCCGGCACCAAGTAATGCGTGTAGAACGGCATCAGCAGGAAATTGAGCAGGCGGGCGCCTACCGTGGAAAGGCCATAGACCAGGGATTCCTTGCCGAGAACTTTGATGTCTTTTAACATTGAAGCCGCCAGTGCTATTCTATCAAATGACGGCGCGGCCTGAAATAAGTTATAATTGATATGAACCCGACGATAGCCGGGTGGGGGAAAAAATGGACAGATTCACAAAGAACCAGGCTCCTGACTGCGGCAGCTGCCGCTTCAAGGCCGTTTGCTTCTATAACAAATTGGACCCGCAGGCCCAGAAAGCCTGGAACGCCGCCAAGCTGGGGCGCAAGTTCGCCGACGAAGAAGGCATCTACAACGAGTTCCAGCACCCGCTGGGCGTCTACACCGTCTGCAAGGGCCGCGCCAAGGTCTTTTCCACCGACGCCAAGGGCCAGCAGATGATAACCTGGATCCGCCACCCCGGCGAGACCTTCGGCCATATCGCGCTGTTCTCCGAGAACGACTATTTCTGCAACAGCCGGGCCATGGGCGAAACGATCCTGTCCTTCATGGACAAGAAGAGCCTGGACCAGTTCCTCAACGACCACCCTAAGACCTACAAACTTTTCCTGCACAAGGTGGCCACCGAAATGCGCACCCTGCAGCTGAAGCTCAAGGACACGGCCTACAAGCCGGCGCGCTCCAAAGTGGCCCGCGCCCTCATCAACGCCATCTCCTACAAGTCCAAGGACACCGCCCACCCGGCGATCCACGGGCTCAAGCGCACGGAGATAGCCGAGATAACCGGCCTGGCCCTGGAAACGGTGGTACGCACCCTGGCCGAACTGGAAAAGCGCAACGTGATAAAGCGCGAGACCAAGGCCATCAAGATTCTGGATTATCCCACGCTGGTACGCGTGGCGGACCCGCACGCCAAGATAAAATAACGCCGCCGCAAAGCAAATAAGAACGGACAGCCTGGCTGTCCGTTCTTATTTGGTCCAGGCGGCCACCTGTAGCCCTAGTTGGTGCCGAACATCCTGTCGCCGGCGTCGCCCAGGCCGGGCACTATGTAGCCGTCGGAATTAAGGCGCTCGTCCACGGTCCCGACGTAAATTGGCATCTCCGGGTGGGCGGCGGCCAGCCGCCGGATACCTTCCCGGGAGGCTATCATGCAGATGAAGCAGATATTTTTGGCGCCGCGGCTCTTCATGATCTCCACGGCCTCCACGGCCGACCCGCCCGTGGCCAGCATAGGGTCCGCTATGACCACCAGGCTGTCCGCCACGTTCTCCGGCAGGCGCACGTAGTACTTTACCGGTTTAAGGGTCTCTTCGTCGCGGTAAATGCCTATGTGGGCCAGCCGGGCCTCGGGGTAGAGCTTTATCAGCCCGTCGATCATGCCCAGGCCGGCGCGCAGGATGGCCACAAAGACCAGGTCGTGGGCCAGGCGCTGGGCGTTGGCCAGCCCTACCGGGGTGCGGACCTTGCAGGGCTTTACCCGGGCGTTGAGAAAAGCGTCGTGGGCGAGGAACATGCTCAGCTCGCCCATCAGGCGGCGGAAGTCGGCGACGCTGGTCTTGCGGTCGCGCAGCCGGGCTATCTTATCCATCACCAGCGGGTGCTTAGAGACGTGGACGTTCTTCATTCCCGTGTTCTCCTTTGCGGCTACTTTATGATCTCGCGGATCAGCGGCTCTTTGCGGGGCGCCCTGGTTCCGTAGGCCAGCGAAGCTTCGAACATTTTAACGCCGTCGGCGAGCTTGGCCGGGTCGGAAGCGTAGGCGGTGGCTATCAGGTCGCCGGGGCGCACGCGGTCGCCGGGCTTCTTCGCCAGGATAAAGCCGGCGCCGAAATCCACGGCGTCCTCGGCCTTGGCGCGGCCGCCGCCCAGCGCCACGCTGGCGAACCCGACGGTGCGGGCCTCCATCGCGGTGAGGAAACCGGCCTTTCGGGCCTTGATCTGCCGGGCCAGCCTGGCCCTGGGCATGAAGCGGTCGGGGTCGCCGACAACGCGCACGTCGGCCCCCTGCCATTTCACCATCAGGCGGAATTTTTCCAGGGCGCTGCCGTCGGCAATGGCGGCGCGCGCTTTCGCGGCGCCTTCTTCCGCGGTGCGGGCCCGGCCGCCCAGGTGGATCATCCAGCCGGACAGCACTTCCAGCACGCGCATGAAATCTTCAGGGCCCTTTTCCCCGGAGAGGATCTTCACGCACTGGGACGTTTCTATGCCGTTGCCTATGGCCAGGCCCAGGGGCTCGTTCATGGCGGTCATCACGGCCACGCAGCGGATGCCCAGGAGTTTGGCGGTCTTCATCAGCGCCACCGCCAGTTCGCGGCTTTTCCTGAAATCCTTCAGGAAGGCGCCGGAACCGTACTTCACGTCCATCACCAGGCCGGTGATGTCCTCGGCGTATTTCTTGGAGAGGATGCTGGCCACTATCAGCGGCAGCGCCTCCACCGTGCAGGAAGCGTCGCGCAGGGCGTAAAGTTTCTTGTCGCTGGGCGCCAGCTGCGCCGTCTGCCCGAACATGGACAGCCCTGTGGCTTTGAGCTGGCGCACTATATAGGAAGGCTCCAGGCGCACCTTGAAGCCTTTCATGGCCTCCAGCTTGTCCAGCGTGCCGCCGGTGTGGCCCAGGCCGCGGCCGCTCATCATGGGCACCACCACGCCGCAGGCCGCCACCACGGGGGCCAGCGCTATGGAGACGCCGTCGCCGACGCCGCCGGTGGAATGTTTATCCACCTTGGCGCCCTTCACGGCGGAGAGGTCCAGTTTCTTGCCGGATAAAGCCATGGCCTTGGTAAAGGCGGCGGTCTCGGCGGGGGTCAGCCCGTTGAGGAAAGCGGCCATCAGCCAGGCGGACAGCTGGTAATCGGGGATGGAGCCGTCGGCGGCGCCCAGGGCTATGAATTCCAGTTCGGCCGGGGACAGCGCCAGGCCGGAACGTTTCTTAAGCAGCAGGTCCAGCATCCTCATGGGCGCACCGCCTTGGATTTCAGCAGGCCTTCCAGCAGGCCGCGCATCTTCTCGGAGACCTTGGCCCCGAGTTCCAGCACTTCCTTGTGGGTCAGGGTGGTCTTGGAGATGCCGCTGGTGAAATTGGAGATCCAGCAGAGGCCGGCCACCCGGATCTTGAGCTGGCGCGCGGCGATGGTCTCGGGCACGACGGACATGCCGGCCACGTCGCCGCCCAGCATCCGGTACATCCTGACCTCGGCGGGGGTCTCGTAGGACGGGCCGGTAACGGCGGTGTAGACGCCTTCGCGGGCGCGGATCTTAAGTTTGCGCGCCAGTTTTACCGCCTCGCGCCGCAGGGTCTTGTCGTAAGGGTCGTTCATGTCCGGGAACATCTCGCCGAAAGCCTCGTGGTAGTTGCCCATCAGGGGGTTGGCGCCCATCAGGTTGAGGTGGTCCTTGAGGATCACCATGTCGCCGGGCTTTATGGCCGGCTTCAGGGAGCCGACGGCGGCGGTCAGCAGCAGGTTCTTCACGCCCAGCGCCGCCAGCACGCGGATGGGGAACGCTATGAAGTTCAGCGGCCTGCCCTCGTAATAGTGGAACCGGCCGCGCATCATCACCACGTCCTGACCGCCCATGCGTCCGAAGATCAGTTCGCCGGCGTGGCCTTTGACGGTGGTGGAGGGGAAGCCGGGGATGTCCTTGTAGGAGACGGCCACCTTGTCCTCCAGGCGGGGCAGGGAATTGCCCAGCCCGGAACCGGCTATAATGGCCGTAGCGGGCTTGAAGCCGGACGCCAGCTTCTTGAGCCAGGCGGCGGTCTTCTCCACGTTCAGAAGTATCTCGGAAGGTTCCATGGTAATCTCCTTGGTGTTCGCCGCGGCCGCGCTAGAAACCGCCGCCGCCGGCGTCAAAAGCTCCCTCTATATGCTCCGGCGCCGCGCCGGGAACTATGCCTATCACGTCGAAACGAAAACTCTCTTCGCGCGGGCGCCGGGCCTTCAGGTAGGCCTGCGCGGCCCGGATAAGCTTCAGCTGCTTGGCGCGGGTAACGCTCTCCGCCGGAGTGCCATACCCGGGGTTGGACCTGGCCCGCACCTCCACGAAAACCAGCGTATCGCCCTTGACGGCCACGATGTCCAGTTCGCCCAGGGGGCAGGCCCAGTTGCGGTCCACTATCCGGTACCCGGCGGCGCGCAGGAACCCCGCGGCCTGCTCTTCGTACCCGGCGCCTTTACTGTTCACGCGCTGCCCCGGCGGCGGCACGCACCGGGGCGAAACTCAGCCGGTGCTGGGCGGTGGGCCCCAGGCGGCGCAGCGCCTCCAGGTGGGCGGCGGTGCCGTAACCTTTGTGGCCGGCCAGGCCGTAGCCAGGGTAACGGCGGTCCAGCACGGCCATCCAGCGGTCGCGCAGCACCTTGGCGCAGATGCTGGCCGCGGCTATGGAAAGCGATCTGGCGTCCCCGTCCACGACGGGTTCCTGCAGGCAGCCGGGCAGGCGCTTTATGCGGTGCGGCCCGTCCACCAGCAGCAGCGCCTGGAGAGGGTCGGCGCCGGCACAAAGCAAAAGCCGCCTCACGGCGGCGCCCATGGCGTTAAAAGTGGCCTCCAGGATGTTCACCCTGTCTATTTCTTCGGGCGAGGCGAACCCGAAACCGAACCGCACCCCCGACTCCGTCATGAGGCGCAGCGCTTTCTCCCGGCGGGCGGGGGAAAGCTTCTTGCTGTCGTTGACCAGGGGGGAGATGAGGGCGGCGGCCGCCGGGGGGATCCACGCCGCGCAGGCGGTGACCGGCCCGGCCAATGGGCCGCGTCCGGCTTCGTCCACGCCCGCGAGGAAAGCCGGCTTTCTGGTTAGAAGGACCGCTGCGTCGAATTCTCGAAGGGGCACGGTTAGTCCTGCCTGCCCCGGCGCCCCGCGGCGCCGGGAGGGCACGGCCGGCTTATTTCCCGGCGGGCTCGGCCTTGGGGGCCGCGGCTTCCTGCTGCTCTACTTCGTCGAGCCTGGCGGCTTTGCCGGACAGACCGCGGAGGTAGTAGATCTTGGAGCGGCGCACCTTGCCGACCTTGACGACCTCGATCTTCTCTATGCGGGGGGAATGCAGCGGGAATACCCGTTCCACGCCCACGCCGTAGGAGACTTTGCGCACGGTAAAGCTCTCGGAAATACCGCTTCCGCGACGGGCAAGGACAACGCCGTCGAAGATCTGGATGCGCTCGCTGTCGCCTTCCACCACTTTGGTGTAGACCTTCACGGAGTCGCCGGACTGGAAATCGAACTTTTCGTTCTTGATGCCCAGATGGTTAGCGATGTTATTCATACTGCCTCCTAGTTAGTTGAAACAAATCTATCTGCCTTTCTTCTTCCCGGCGGCCGTCCGCTTCGGGCGGGCGGCCAGGTCGGGCCGGTGCCTGCCTGTCAGTTCCGCGGCCTGTCGGCCGCGCCACTCGGCGATGAGCTTGTGGTTGCCGCTGACCAGTTCCGCCGGGACCTTGCTGCCGCGCCAGACCGCCGGCCTGGTATAGTGCGGGGCCTCCAGCAGGCCGTCCGTAAAAGTCTCGTTCACGGTAGCGTCCCCTTTCTTCAGGACGCCCGGGATAAGCCGCGTTACCGCGTCTATCACGGCCACCGCGGCCGGCTCGCCGCCCGTCAGCACGTAATCGCCGATGGAGAGCTGCATATCGGCCAGCGGGGTTACCCGCTCGTCAATGCCTTCGTAGTGGCCGCAGATAAAGACCAGGTGCTTTTTCTTCGCTAGTTCCAGGGCGGCCGCCTGGTCGAACTTGCGCCCTTTCGGGGTCAGCAGGATCACGAACGAATTCTTCTTACGGACCTTTTTAAGGGCCCGGTACACCGGCTCCGCCATCATCACCATCCCGGTGCCGCCGCCGTAGGGCTTGTCGTCCACGGTGCGGTGCCGGTCCTCGGTGAAGTCGCGCGGGTTGACGAAACCCAGCTCGAGGAAGCCTTCGGCGCGCGCGCGGCCAACTATGCTCTCCGACAGCGGGGCGTCTATCATCCCCGGGAAAAGCGTGACCGCGTCCACGCGCATGTTCAAAGACCCTTAATCTATGTCCAGGTAGACTTTCTTGTTCTGCCTGGCGGCGGCGGTCTGCAGCACGGTGCGGATGGATTTCACCACGCGCCCTTCCTTGCCTATGACCTTGCCGCGGTCGGACGAGGCCACTTCCAGCTTGAAGCGGACGATGTCCCCGTCTTCCGAGACGCCGATCTTAACGGCCTGCGGGTTCTCCACCAGCGAGCCGATGATGTACATCAGGACTTCTTTCATGGGGCGCCCCGGTTATTTCTGCGCCGCGGCCTTGCGGGCGCGGGTGATGAGGCTGCCGACGGTCTCGGAGGGGCGGGCGCCGTTCTTTACCCAGCGTTCCACCTTCTCGGGGCTGATCGTGACCTTTTCCTTGTCCTTGGCGGCCTTGGGATTGTAGTGGCCGATCACTTCCAGCGGCTGGCCGTGGGGGCCGCTCGATTTCTCGATAGCGACTATCCGGTAATGCGGCTGGGTGCGCTTGCCTATTCTCTGAAGTCTCAGAACAACTGCCATAGTATCCTCCTTGGATCGCCGACCGTGCTGTGTGCCGTGTGCAGCGCTGAGCGCGGGACGGCAAAAAAATCGGCCACGCGCCCGCACCGGCGGGTTTGCGTGAACGTCTATTATATTATATTCGGAGCGTTTTTGGAACTACCCGATAAGCTGCTTTACGCGGTCCATGAACCGGGTCCAGTCGTAGGGCTTGTTGATATAGAAGTCCGCGCCGTTGGAGAAGGCGGTCTCCATGTCTCCCATCAGGCGCTTGCCGGTCAGCATGATGACGCGGATGTGCTTGGTGGAGGGGTCGGTCTTTATGAGTTCGCAGAGGGTGTTGCCGTCGAGCTTGGGCAGGCCGATGTCGAGGATGACCAGGTCCGGCTTTTCCTTCTTCACCGCGGCCAGGCCCT
This sequence comes from Elusimicrobiales bacterium, assembly GCA_023701245.1. GTDB lineage: Bacteria > Elusimicrobiota > Elusimicrobia > Elusimicrobiales > UBA9959 > UBA9959. The sequence goes on from JAMPXK010000042.1 coordinate 18,922, forward strand.
CCTCACCGTCGAAAGCCGTAGCCACCTTGTAGCCCAGGCCTTCCAGGCGGATGGCGAGCACCTTGGCTATCAGGTCCTCGTCCTCCACTATCAGGATCTTTTTTTGCGTCCCCATATCCCTTGCCCCCTGAACCAGGAACTAAAGTTCGCGTTTCAGCGCCCGCAGGAAACCGGCCGGGCTGGGCACTTTGAACAGCGCGCTGCCCACTACCAGAGAATCCGCACCGGCCCCGGCGGCCAGCACCGCGGTCTCGGCGTTTATTCCGCCGTCCACCTGCAGCCACACGCGCCGGCCGGACCTGGCGATAAGCTCCCGGGCCGCGAAAACCTTGGGCAGCATCGCCGGCATGAAGGCCTGCCCGCCGAAACCCGGCTCCACCGTCATGACCAGGGCCAGGTCTATAAGGCCCAGGAAAGGGACCAGCGCTTTTACCGGCGTCTTAGGGCGGAGCGCCAGGCCGGCCTTCAGGCCCAGCGCCTTGATCCGGCGCAGGCACTTCGCGGCGCCGCGGGCCTCGGCGTGCACGGTGATAAGACCCGCGCCCGCCCCGGCGAAAGCGTCCAGGAACTTGCCCGGCTCCTCCACCATCAGGTGGGCGTCCACCGGCAGCCCTGAAGCCCTGGCCACGAAGGCCGTTATGGCCGGTCCGAAACTTATATTGGGCACGAAGCGCCCGTCCATCACGTCCACCTGCACCCAGCTGGCCAGCCGCCGGAGCGGGGCCAGGCTGCGCCTGAGGCAGCAGAAGTCCGCCGACAGCACGGAGGGGACCAGGGCGGCCCGCCCGTCAGGGACCGGGAAACGCGCGGGGCTCATTTCACGGCCCTCTCTTCCACCAGGATGCCGTTGACGAAAATGCGGACCTTCTCGGCGCCGCCGTACGGAACGGAGAGGTCGATCTTGGAACCCGGGTCGCGCAGGCCGTTGAAGATCTCCCTGTCGCCTTGCTTGCCCAGGGCGACCACGCGGATATGCCGCTGCGAACCGCTCTGGGAGACCTCGTAATGCACGCGGAACTCCTTTTCGGAACCGCCGGCGGAGGCCTTGCGCGAACTGACCGTAAGCGTTATTCGGGACTCGGCCGACACCACCGCGTCCGGCGCGGGGCTCTGGTCTATCACGGTGCCGCCCGGGAAAAGCGAGTTGGGGTCGTCTGAAAGGGAAAGGCTGAGGCTGTTCTGCGAAGCCCACTGCTGGGCTTCCTCGCTCTTCTTCTGCCGGAAGTCCGGCATCATCACGATGCCGGCGGGGGGAACGCCGGCGGAAACCACCACCTGCACCATCGTGTTCTTGGACACGCTCAGCTCCGGCTTGGGGTCCTGGGAGAGCACGGTGCCCTTTTCGGCCTTCAGGGAATAGGATTCGCTCACCTCTCCCAGGGCGAGCTGGCGCTGGCGCAGCAGCAGCTCGGCGTTGCGCAGGGGCAGGCCTATCAGGTTGGGCGTGAAGACGGACTCGCCGCCCTGGCTGAAGACCACCCGCACTATCTTGCCTTCGCGCACGGTGGCGCCGGCGTCGGGGACCTGCCGCAGCACCGTGCCTATGGGCACGGCCTCGTTGAATTCATAGCCTTCGATCTTCATCGCCAGGTTGTTCTCGGAAAGCGCCTGGAGGGCGTTCACGGAGGATTTGCCCGAGATGTCGGGTACAATGACCTCCTTGCGGTTGTGAATGACGGTCTCCATGGTCCAGGAGAAGAGGAAATAGGTAAGCAGGGAGAGGAACAGGCCCACGCCGCCCACCCGCGCCACGAACCCGGCGCTGACTATGCGCTCGTCGGAAGCGGAAAAATGCCGCTGGTAGAATTCTTTTATCCCCACGATCTCTCCTTATCCTTCCTGGCCGAGCCGGTCCCCCGGCTTCAGGCGCTGCCCGTTGAGGAAATCCGCGCCCGGCATTTCATTCTTGCCCTCGGGCTTGACGGCTTTAACGAGGAGGGCCCCGGCGCCACATTTTACTATAAAGCCGCCGCGGCCCTCAACGGCGAGGACCGTGCCCGGGGCGGCCGCGCCGCCAGGCTCCGGGGCCAGGTCCGCCGCGAGCACCTGCACGGTCAGCAGGCGGCCCGGCAGCGGCAGCGTGAACCGCGCCCGCGGCCCGCAGGCCAGGCCGCGCACTTTCCCCAGCAGTTCCTGCGCGGGCCGGGCGAAATCCAGGCGCGCGTCGGAAGGCTTAAGCTTGGGGGCCAGGGAAGGCTCCCCGGCCTGGGGTTCGCGCCGTATTTCCCCGGCGGCCACTTTCCGCAGGCCTTCTTCCAGCAGTTCCGCCCCGGCGGCGCAGAGGCGGGTGAAAAGGGAATTGGCGTCGTCGGCGGGGAGCACCGGCTCCTCGCGGCGCAGGAACACGGGGCCGGTATCCATGCCCTTGTCCAGCCAGAAGAGCGTGACCCCGGTGACCTTTTCGCGGTCCATCAGCGCCCGCTGCACCGGGGCCGCGCCCCGGTATTTGGGCAGCAGCGAAAAATGGACGTTAAGGAACCCGTGGCGCGCCAGCGCCAGGGTCTGCTCCGGGATAAGCCGGCCGTAGGCCACCACCACGCAAAGATCGGGTTTCAGTTTCGCCACGGTATCGTGCAGTTCCGTGCGCGAGGCTGGCTTGAAAGACTCCAGGCAAAGCCTGCCCGCGAGCTTGTCCACGGGAGAACAGCAGAGCGTAAGGCCCCGGCCCACGGGGCGGTCGGGCTGGGAGATTACCCCGACTACCTCGTGGCCGGACGCGGCGATGCGGCTTAAAAAACCGCAGGCCAGGTCCGGCGTGCCGAGAAAGACTATCCTGAGTTTGTTCATCGTCACATCGGGCGCATCTTGCTCTCGTCGAGCTTTTTCCACTGCGATCTGAGTTTCATGAGGGCCGGTTTGAGCTTGAGCCGGGTAAGGAGAGGGAGCCGGTCCACGAAAACTATGCCGTCGAGATGGTCCATCTCGTGCTGCAGCGCTTTGGCGAACAGGCCTTCGGCGTTGATCTCTATGGGAAGGCCCTTTTCGTTAAGGGCGCGCACCTTCACCTTGGCCGCGCGCCGCACCTTGGCGAAGAGGCCGGGGAAGGAGAGGCAGCCTTCGTCCTCGTACATGCTGCCGGATTTTTCAGCCAGCTCCGGGTTGATGATGACGATGCTGAGCGGGTCGTCGTTCTCGCGCTGGATCTTTATCACGGCCAGGCGCAGGTCCAGCCCTATCTGGTTGGCCGCCAGCCCGGCCCCGCCTACCGCGTCCATGGTCTCGAACATGTCCGCCAGCAGGGCGGGCAGATCTTTCTTCAGCTGCGCGAAGTCCACCTTGCGGGTTTTCCTCTCCAGTATCTTCTCTCCGTATTTGCAGATCCTTCTTATA
>JAMPXK010000043.1 GCA_023701245.1 Elusimicrobiales bacterium
ATTTCGGCGCGGCCTCCAACCTTAATTTCAACTCCGACCTGGCCCTGCTGGGCGAAGAGCTGCGCCGCCTGAAAAAGGCCGGGGTGACCGCGCGCCTGTTCTGCATAAACCGCGGCGAAGCCGAACGCCTGGCCGAGTCCCTGGTGGACGCCGGCGCCGGCGGGCTGGTCTCCATCTCCACCGGCTACATCGAGGAAGGCTTCGTCCACCTGCCGTCCAAAACCGCGGTCATCACCTCTTCCGAACTCTTCCGCCGCCGCTACCGGTTCGACCCGGCCTCCATAAAGCCCAAGAACAAGTTCTTCAAGTGGACGGACCTCAAGGCCGGGGACTTCATCGTGCACGAGGACTACGGCGTGGGCCGCTACCTGGGCATTAAAAAAGCTTTCTTCCGCAACGCCTACGGCGAGCAGGTGGAGGATTCCGACTGCCTTTACCTGGAATACGCGCGCGGCGACAAGCTCCTGGTGCCCCTGCACGACTTCAGCCGCGTGCAGAAATACATAAGCTCCGAGGGCAAGACCCCGCGCCTGTCGCACATGGACACCAAGACCTGGACCGAGATGAAGGGCCGGGTGAAGAAGGAAGTGGAGGCGCTGGCGCTGGACATTCTCAAACTGGAGGCGGAGCGCGCCGCGCTCAAGACCGCCGCCCTGCCGCACGGCGGCCACCTGGAAGACGAGTTCGGGGCCTCTTTCCCCTTCGACGAGACGCCCGACCAGGCCAGGGCCATAGCCGAGGTGCTGGCGGACCTGGAGAAGGAACTGCCTATGAACCGCCTGGTGGCCGGCGACGTGGGCTTCGGCAAGACCGAGGTGGCCATGCGCGCCGCCATGCGCGCCGTGGCCAACGGCCGGCAGGCCGCGGTGCTGGTGCCTACCACGATCCTCGCGGACCAGCACTTCCATAATTTTTCCAAGCGCTTCGCCGGCTTCCCGGTCAACATCCGCGTCATCTCGCGCTTCGTCTCCAAGGCCGACCAGAAGAAGATCCTGGCCGACCTGGCCCTCGGCAAGATAGACATCATCGTGGGCACGCACCGGCTGCTCCAGAAAGACGTGCGGTTCGCAGGTCTTGGCGTGATGATAGCCGACGAGGAGCACCGCTTCGGCGTGAAGGATAAGGACAAGATCAAGGCCGCCGCCAAGGGCGTGCACTGCCTGCTGATGAGCGCCACACCCATCCCGCGCACGCTCTACCAGTCGCTGTCCTCGCTCAAGGCCATGTCCGTCATCGAAAGCGCCCCCGTGGGGCGGCAGGCCATCTCCACTTTTGTGCGGCCTTTCAGCGAAAAGGGCGCGGCCGAGGCGGTGACCTACGAGCTGGCCCGCGGCGGGCAGGTGTACTACGTGCACAACCGCGTGCAGACCATAGACAGCCGGGCCGCCTACCTCAAGCGCCTGATGCCGGAGCTGCGCATCGCGGTGATCCACGGCCAGATGAAGGCCGAGGCGGTGGAACAGGCCATGTGGGATTTCCTCAACCGCAAATACGACGTGCTGATGGCCACCACCATCATAGAGTCCGGCCTGGACATCCCGACGGTGAACACGATGATAGTGGAGAACGCCCACGAGATGGGCCTGGCCCAGCTCTACCAGCTGCGCGGCCGTATAGGGCGTGAAAAGCAGAAGGCCTACTGCTACCTCTTTTTCCCCGGCTGGATGAAGAAGGGCGCGCAGAAGCTGCTGAAGAAGGCGGAGCTGCTGGCGCCGCCGCCCGACGACGAAAAGAAGGAGATAAGCGAGGACGCCGTGCGCCGCCTGTCGGCCCTGGAGGAATTCACCGAGCTGGGCAGCGGCTTCCGCCTGGCCATGCGCGACCTGGAGATCCGCGGCGCCGGCGAACTGCTGGGCCTGCGCCAGCACGGCTTCATCAATTCCATCGGCCTGGAGATGTACATCAAGCTGCTCAACGGCGAGATAGACCGCATCAAGGGGCGGGCGGGCGCGGCCGAACTGCCCGAGCCCAGGATGGACCTGCTGCTGCCGGCCTTTATCCCCGAGGATTACGTGGGCGACGACATGGAGCGCCTGAATTTCTACAAGAAACTGCTCAACGCCAAAGAGTCCGAGCTGACCGGTGTCATGAAGGGCTTCGAGGATATTTCCGGCCCCGCGCCAGGGCCGCTGAAGAACCTGGTGGAGATCATCCGGCTGAAGAAGGCGCTGGCCCGCAAGTCGGTGCGGTCCGTGACCCAGAAGGATTCCGACCTGGAGATCTTCTTCCTTCCCGGCGCCGCGGTTCCTCCGGGGGCCATAGCCGGCTGGCGCAAAGCTTTCGGCGGCAGGCTTTCCTTCCTGCCTTCCAAGGCCGGCGACGGTATCAGGATCTCGGGTGTCGACGACCCCCTGGCGGAGGTCTCTCTGGCGGCGGCCGCCCTGGCCGGCGCCTAGCGGTTACGCTCCAAGGCGGAGCGCTATCTTCCTTATCTCAGCGGTAAGCTTATCGAAACTGAGGGGCTTGTGCAGTATCGGGATCTCGTCGGGGATGCCGGCGTCCAGCAGGTCCGAGTCCGACGCGCCCGTTACCATGATGACCGGGATGCCGGCCAGCGGCGGGTACATGTCCAGCATGGCTATCATGGAATCCCCGCGCATTTCCGGCATATGCATGTCGGTCACTATCAGGTCGGGCCGGCGCTCCAGGGCCATCTTCACCAGTTCCTGGCCGTTCTCGGCCGAGGAAACTTCGTGGCCGAGGTCGGTCAGGAAAGCGTTAAGCAGTTCCCGCATCGAGGCGTCGTCTTCAGCGATGAGTATTTTCATGGTGTTTTAGGCGGCTGTTCTGATTATACAAATTCTGCCCCGCGCGGGCTTCAGGCGGCCGCTATCTCCACCACCGTCTTGATCTCTTCCGCCTGCCCGGAGAAAACCCCCGCGGCCTTCTCCAGCGGCACCCGGGAGGTGAACAGCCGGTTCAGCAGGCCGGGGAAAGCGGCGTTTATGCGCTCCAGGTAGACCAGCCCGTCCTCGAAATCCTTGCGGCTGGCGTTGACCGTGCCGAACACCACCCTGTTGCCGAGCACGAGGTCCCGGTTCAAACGCGCGGCCGGGACGCTCTTGCGCGCGTCGCCGCCGGTAACGCTGGTCAGGCAGACGACGCCGTTGACGGCGGCGGCTCCCAGGCAGTCGAAGGCCACGTCCGGGCTGCCGGTGGCTTCGAACACCAGGTCGAAAAGGCCGTACTTGGCCGGCAGGTCCGTCACCGGGGTTTCGGCGGAGCTGACGTAGAGCGCGCCGCATTCCGCGGCCAGGGCGGCTTTCAGGGAGCCGGCGGGCTTGCGGGCCACGGTGACCGTCTCCCAGCCCAGGATGCGCAGGGCCATGGTGGCCAGCAGGCCTATGGGGCCGGCGCCCAGCACCAGCGCGCGCTTGGGCGCCCAGGCCAGGCGGCCCTGGATCAGGCCGGCCTGGCGTATGCCCTTGGCCACCACGCTCATGGGCTCGGCCAGCACCGCGTAGGGGCGGGCTTCGGGGCGGATTGGCACCAGGTAGCGCGGGTATTCCGCTATGTATTCGCAAAGCATGCCGTCCAGGCCCTTTATGCCGCGTTCCAGGAAATTACCGGTGGAACACATGTCCTGGTTGCCGTCCAGGCAGTTGGCGCAGCCGCCGCAGGAGCGGCGCACCATGGGCACCACCAGGTCCCCGTTCTCCAGTTGTCCCAGGGCTTCGTGGCCCATTATCAGCGAGGCCTGGCCGGCCGGCGGTTCGCCGTAAAGGCCGTCGAAGATCTCCACGTCGGTGCGGCAGACGCCGGCTTCCAGCAGCTTTACCAGGGTCTGGCCGGGGGCCGGCACCGGGGCCGGGACTTCCTCCAGGCGGACGCTGCCGGGCTTCAAAGGGGTGATGGTTATGGATTTCATAAGTCGGTGTTTCTATTGTATCATAGCGTGAAGCGGCCCGTATTGGAAAGAGCCGTTTTTTATATATATGGACAACAAAGAGACCAGGCCCGACCGGACCGCCGACGACAATTCCGTGGAGCGCAACGACGCCTGCGACTTCGCGGTCAATATAGGCCTTTACTCCAACGTCTTCCTGGCCCTGCTCAAGACGGCCGTGGGCATAGTAGGCCACAGCGCGGCGCTCCTGGCCGACGGCATCAACTCCACTTCGGATTTCGTCTATTACGTGGCCGTGAAGATCTTCATGCGGCTCTCGCGCATGCCCCCGGACGACGAGCATCCTTACGGGCACAGCCAGTTCGAGACCATAGCGGCCCTGGTGGTGGGGGCGTTCATCATCACCACGGGCGTGGCGATCTTCTGGGAATCCGCGGACAGGGGCTACCATCTCTACAAAGGCGCCGTAGAGGCCAGCGAGATCTCCATCTACGCCCTGTGGACGGCGCTTTTTACCATAGCGCTGAAGATCGGCCTGGCCGTAAAGACCCGCAAGATAGGCGCGCAGACCCGCAACCCCGTGGTGTCGGCCCTGGCCAAAGACCACCTCAACGATATCATGGCCTCTTCGGCCGCGGCCGTCGGCATCCTGCTGGCGCTGTTCGGTTACTCCTGGGTGGACCCTTTCGCGGGCGCCATAGTTTCGCTTTTCATCCTTAAGACGGGCGTGGGCATCCTTAAGGACGCGGCCATGGAACTGATGGATACCGTGCCCGGCAGGGAACTGGACGCCGACATCCGCGCGGCGCTGGCCGGCGTGCAGGGCATCAAGGCCGTGGAGGAGGTGCGCGCGCACCGTTTCGGCCCGCATTTCATCGTAAACGTGACGCTCTGCGTGGAGGGCGACATCCCCGTTACCCGCGGCGACGAGATCGCCACCCAGGCGGAAACCACGCTCTGCGCCCGGTTCCATTATATCCGTAAAGTTTACGTGCATTACCACCCGGGGGCGCCGGCTTCCCCCTGTGAAAATGCTAAAATATCCCAGTAGTCCGGCTCTTTGAGAACCCTTTTGTCATCAGTTCCCCTTTTCCATGCGGGAAAGGGGTTCAGCCGTCCTGGCCCACGCAGCAAGCGTGCTGGCCGACGGCGACGACATAACGGGGAAAACCTGGGTTTTTCCCTTGTAGAGCGCCCGGCCGTCTACAGGCCGGGTCGCTAATCGACCCCGAGCGTGTGTATGCGAGGGGCGCGACAGAGGGGGGCGAATAGGTTCGACGTTAACTTGTTCTGCAGGATCAGCAGGCCATGGTTGACCAGGCCATGTAAAACAGGGTCAAAAAAACAAAAGCCAACTCCAACGAGCTGGCCTGGGCGCACGCCTAAGTGTGCCTCGCTTATAGTCTGCCCGCCTGAGCGGACTGTACTGCGTTAAATTCAGGCTGCTGTCGCCGGGGGCGCGCTTCGTCCCGCGGCGGCTTAAGACAACACGGAGCTGGGCCGGCATTGTCGCCTTGAACTTATGCCGTCCGAGACAAACTCAGGGCTAAGCCTGTAGCGGTTCCTGCAAGCGGTTTACGGACCCGGGTGCGAATCCCGGCGCCTCCACCATTTAAATGCCGGTCTTCGAAAGAGGACCGGCGTTTATTTTTATCCGCAGGGCTTGGAAAAAAACGGCCTTCTTTTTGTATGATATTCGAAGGGGGACTTCCCCCGGTATCTTACGGGAGCCGGTATGAATATTTTTGGTTTCGGACGCAAAAAACCGCTGGTGCTGGTGGTGGACGACGACCCCATGGTGGGGGAGCTGACCTGCGACCTGCTGGATTCCTTCGGCTGCGACAAGCTGCTCAAGGACAACGGGCGCGAGGCGCTGCTGCTGGCCGAGGACGCCAAGCCGGACCTCATCCTGCTGGACATGGTGATGCCCGCCATGAACGGCCTGAGCGTGCTGCGGTTCCTCAAGGAGAACACCGCCACCGTAAAGATCCCGGTCATCATGCTTACGGGGGAGAAGAAAGTGTCGGATATCGACGCGGCCTTTACCCTGGGCGCGGAAGATTACATCATGAAGCCCGCCGTCCGGCGGGAGTTCGAAGAGAAGATACGCAAGGTCCTGGTCCCCAAAGGCTACTCTTTCGCCGACTAGGCGCAAAGCCGCGTATAAAAAAGGCCGGCATCTTTAAGGATGCCGGCCTTTCTTCTTTTACTTAGAGGTTCAGAACTCGTTGAAGTAGGAGACCTTCTGGTTGCCCTGGCGGTTGATGAACCAGTGGTCCAGGGTGCTGCCGGTGCTGTCGTCGGCCACGGTCACTTCGTACTTCCGGGCGGCCTGGTTGAGCAGCGAGGGGTCCAGAGGGCAGGAGAAGGTGCGGCTCTTGTTGCGGTTCTGGAGTTCGGCCAGCGCGGCCTGGAACTTTTCCACGCCGCCCTGGGTGGCGAACTTGGAGCAGTTCATGCTCTCCTGCATGGTAACGTCCACGTAGGTGCGGAAGTCTATGGGGCGCTCGGCGTTCTTGAGCCACTTGCCGGAGCTGCAGGTGAGGTAGGGGCCGGCGTTGTGCTGCGCGCCCAGTACGTCGTCGCGCTTCTGCAGCATGTGGTTCCAGAAGCGCATGCCGTTGAAGTTGGCCGACAGGTCGGCGTAGGAGAACACGCCGGTGGCCAGCATGTTGCCGCCCAGGAAGGTCTTTTCCTTGAAAATGCCGCCATTGAGGACGCTCACCAGGGGGCGCCCTTCGAAATAATGCTTCTTGAAGTAGCGCTGGCCCATGCCGAACATGTGTTCCAGTTTATCCACGCCCACTATGGTGTCGCCTATCTTTATGAGAGGGAAGAGCGCCAGGGGGCTCTTGGCCGCGCCGCGGCGCCCGAGCAGGAAGCCGTTCCAGATGCTCCACTCGCTGTAGATGGATTCTTTCAGCGGGATCACGGTGCGGGGGATCTTGCCGTCTATGATGGCCAGCACCAGCTGGCCTTTCTTGTGGTTGGAGAAAACGTCGGTAAGACGGTCGTAGAGCAGCTCTTCGCTGGCCTGGGAATCGTCGCAAGTGCCGGCCGTGTTCAGGTCCTCTATGGCCCTGGCCAGGCCTTCGTTGGCCAGGCGGTTGACTTCTTCGGTAATGTCGGCTACCTGGGCGTCTTCCAGGGTGTAGTGGTCCGCTTCGGCCGCGCGCGCCTGGCCGCAGCAGAACAGGAAAACAGCGCTTATCAGTAGTTTGTTCATCGTTACCCTCCGGGCACCTGTCGCTTTCATGGTAATAATGGTATCAGTAATGGAGAGTTCCCGATTGAGGCGAAAGGCCCTGCCTGGCGCGGTATTAAGGCCCACGCCCGGCTGGGTACTCCGGCCGCCGTTTTTTGCCCCCATGGCCCGCCGCCCGCGGCCCCCCGGGCGGCCCGCGCGTATAACTACGCGATTTATAGTAAAATTAAAAATATGTTAAGGCCCAACGCCTTCGCCAAGGTCGCCGGCCCGGCAGCTATCCTGCTGGCCGTGGGCTGGACTATCTGGCTGTGGCCGGCGCATTTCCTGTGGGTCTATCCCGCCAGCGGCGCCTTGTTCCTCTGGTTCTCCTGGTCCGGGGAGCGCGAGGTCAAATATATCTTCCTGTTCCTGGTGACGGCCGCGGGCTTTATCCTGCCCAAGCTGTCCCCCGAAGGCGGCTCCCTGTTCCTGATGGCAGGCGCCATAGCCGAGGTGCTCTGCCTCTGGCTGCTGTTCTATGCCCTGTCGCGCTTTGAAAGTTCCAGGGCCGCCGCCAGGTACCGCCTGGCGGAAGAAGAAGGGCAGGCCGCCGAGCGGGTGCGCGGCCTGGAAGACGAACTGGCCCGCTACCGCCTCCACCTCGACAGCACCCTGGCGCGCATCCGCGACAAGGGCGCGCTGTCGGCCGCCATGCACGACATGGGTTCCGCCTCCGCGCCCGACGAGGTGAAGGCCAGGCTGGAAACGCTCCTGCGTAAATATTTCCCCGGCGCCGCGGTGGAGCTCCGCTCCGGCGCGCCGCGCGACTTCGCCGACCACTGGGTGGCGGAGCGCAAGATCCCGCTTTTGGTGCGCAACTCCGACGCCGACACGCGGTTCTCCCGCGGCCAGTTCGCCGCCGGGGAACGTTCTTTCATGGCCCTGCCGCTCTATCTTTTCGGCAACCTGGTGGGGTTCGTGCGGGCCTCGGCCCCGGAGCCGGACCGTTTCAAAGCCGAAGACCTGCGCGGCGCGGAACTGGCCTGCACCCTGGCCGGCGTCAGCATGGAGAACATCTACCTTTACGAGAAGGTGCGGGAACTGGCCATCAAGGACGGGCTTACCGGCCTCTACACCCACCGGGCCTTCCAGGGCCGCGTGGAAGAGGAGATCCTGCGCGCCGCCCGTTCCAAGGTGCCCTTCTCCGTGATCATGGCGGACATAGACCATTTCAAGTCCTATAACGACAACTTCGGCCACCAGGCCGGGGACACGGTGCTCAAGGCCGTGGCCGAGGTCTTTTCCCGCGGCGTGCGAGACATAGACTTCGCCTGCCGCTACGGCGGCGAGGAGTTCGCCCTGGTCATCACCGGGGCCGGGCGGCAGCAGGCCGCGGCCGTGGCCGAGGGGCTGCGCGCGGCGCTGGAAGCCAGGGCTTTCAATTTCGGCGGCCGGCCCTCCCGGGTGACGGCCAGCTTCGGGGTGGCGGAATTCCCCGCGGACGGGGCCGCCGCCAGCCAGCTGGTGCGCGCCTCGGACGAGCGGCTTTACCGCGCCAAAGAGGGCGGCCGCAACAAGGTGGTGGCGCAATGAACCAGCCAGAGCTCTGGGTGGCCGCCGCGGCCTCCTGCCCCGTCCTCTCCTATTTCCTGGGCCGGCTTAACCGCTGGGTAGGCCTGGCGGCCGGCGCGCTTGGTTTCGGGTTCTGTTCTTTAATGCTGGCGGGGGAGATCTCCGCCGGCGCGCCTTACCTGGCCCTGGCCCTCTGGGCGGCGGCGGGCCTGGCGCATTCCGTCTACCTCAACGGGCGCGCTCCCGGCGCGGGCGGCAGCCCGGCCCTGGCGGCGGCCCGCGCGAGGGCGGCGGAGCTGGAGGCCGAGCTGGCCGGCATTAAGAACGAGACCACCCTTAACGCGGCCGGGGAAAAGCGGTCCCTGGCCGTTTACTCCGCAGTTAAACTGCTTTCGGAAACGCTGGAGCCGCAGGCCGCCGCCAAGCAGCTGGGGCGGCACCTGGCGGACTTCTTCGGCACCGAGGAGGCCGCGTTGTACCTGGCCGGCGGTACGGGCGGCGAAGAACTGCAGTTGTTCGCGCAGGCCGGGCGGGGCAGTTCCCTGCCGGCGCTGCCGGAACTGCTGGCCGCCGCGGGCGGCTGGCCGGAGCGGGCAGGGGAATTCTCCGGCGTCACCCTGGCGCCCGTAAGCGCGGGCGGCGCGCCCCTGGGGCTTATCGCCCTGCGCGGCGCCAACGCCGAGAGCGCGGCTCATTTCGCCTCCGAGGTCTCCTACGCCCTCAAGCGCGTCATCCTCTTCCGGCAGGTGGAATGGCTGTCTCTTACCGACGGGCTCACCGGCCTCTGGCGCCGCGGCGCGCTGGACGAGAAAGTGCGCGAGGAGATCCGGCGGGCGTCCGCCTTCAAGACCACGCTCGGCTTCATGATAGCCGACATCGACCATTTCAAGCGCCTCAACGACACCTACGGCCACCAGTTCGGCGACACCGTGCTGCGGCGGGTGGCGCAGCTGCTGCGCAGCGGCGTTTACGAGACCGACTTCGTGGGCCGCTACGGCGGGGAAGAGTTCGGCATAGTGCTGCCGCGGGCGGATTCCGCCGGCCTGCTGCGCAAGGCCGAGACGATGCGCGCCCGGATAGAAGGCGAGGTCTTTTCCCAGGGCCTGGAGAAGGTGCGGCTGACCATCTCCATAGGCATAGCCCATTTCCCGAAGGACGGCCGCACGGCTGAAGAGCTGGTGGCGGCTGCGGACAAGGCGCTTTACGCGGCCAAAGAAAGCGGCCGCAACAGGATAGTGGAAGCGGGCGGGCATTAAACCACCGGAGGAACCATGGAAGAACAGAACAACAGCGGCGCGGCGCCGCAGCAGGAACAGCCAAAGGTACAGGTCCCGGCCCAGCCGCCGGCGCAGGCGCCGGCCAGGACGGCCACCAGGTTCTGGCTCAAAGCGGTAGCGGCCCTTTACCTGCTTTCGCTGGTCGCCGCCTTCTCGCTGATCGCCAAGGCCGAAGCGGCCAGGAAGACGCGAACCAAGGACGTGGACCTGTCCAAGATAACCGATATCGGCAAGGCCAAGAAAAAGGCCGTCGGCCTTATAGAGATCTACGGCCCCATCTCGCAGGGCAGTTCCGCCCGCTCCTGGGACAGGGGCAGCCAGCAGATCTCCCGGAAGATCCGCGCCATGGCCGCCGACAAGGACGTGAAGGCCGTGGTCCTGGACATCAATTCCCCCGGCGGCTCCGTCGGGGCCGTGCAGGAGATCTACGCCGCCGTGCTGCGCGCCAAGGCCGAGAGCAAGAAGCCCTTCGTCGCCCGGTTCGGCGAGGTGTCGGCCAGCGGCGGCTATTACGTGGGCGCGGCCTGCGACCGGGTGGTGGCCCATCCCGGCAGCATCACCGGCTCCATAGGCGTCATCTTCAGCGTTCCAAACTTCGAGGGCCTCATGAAGAAGGTCGGCTTCCGGAACGAGGCCATCAAGTCCGGCAAGTTCAAGGATATCGGCTCGCCGGTCAGGGAGATGACGCCCGAGGAGCGGCGCCTGCTCCAGGCCATGATAGACGATTCTTACGCGCAGTTCGTGGCGGCCGTGGCCGAGGGCCGCAAGATGCCGGAGGACAAGGTGCGCCTGCTGGCCGACGGCCGCATCTACACCGGCCGCCAGGCGGCCGAGGCCGGCCTGGTGGACACGCTGGGCGACCTGCAGGAGGCGCTGGACGCCGCCGGCGAACTGGCGGGCATCGGCAAGGACCCGCGCGTCATCCGGGAATCGGCCCCGCTGGAGCAGCTGTTCTCGCTGATGGACAGCAGGCTGTCCTTCGGGACTCGCGAAGTGGCGGCCGCGCTGGGCGCGGTGCCTTCGCTGGAATACCGCTGGTATGGGCGCTGATATGCTGGTACTGGATACGCTTGAGACCCTGATAGACCGGCCCGAGAGCCTGCGCGCCGCCGAGCGGCCCGCGGGCTTGGGCCGCGCGGGCCTGCTGGGCTACGCCGCGGGAACGCTGGGGCTGTTCATGTTCCTGCGGCTGCAGTCGGCCGTGCCGCCCGGAGCCATTTCCTTCCTGCTGGTGCTCCTGTTCGTGCTGGCGGCCAACTTCTTCTTCGCCGGCGTGATCCACCTGTTCATGGACCTTACCGGCGCGGCGGCCGGCGCCGGCGCCGCCAGGCTCTTCCTGGCTTTCGGCTGTTCCGACTTCGTGCTGACCCTGCTGGTGCCGGTGGCGTTCCTGCATAAGGCCAATGTCTTCAACGGGCTGCTCGGTTTCACGCTCTGCGCCGCGGTCCTGATCTACTCCCGCGTCAGGCTGATCCGCCGGCTCTACCCGGTGTCGGCCAACAAGGCCCTGCTGGCCGTCTGGCTGCCTTACGCGAGCGTGTTCACGCTGTTCTTCCTGGGCCTGGTGTACGCGGTGGCCTGGGTGGTCTGGCTGCTGGTCTAGGCGCCCATGTCCAAGATCCCGCAGGTAAAGGAATTCGGCGGCTTCCCGGTGGTCACCGCCGAGAAGATGCGCTACCTCGACAACAAGGCCTCGCTGGAGCACGGCATCCCCTCGCAGACCCTCATGGAGAACGCCGGCCGCGCCGTGGCCGAAGAGACGCTGCGGTTCGCGGCCGCAGAGCTGGGCAAGCGGCCGCCCGCGCTGACGGTGGCGGTCTGCTGCGGCAAGGGCAACAACGGCGGCGACGGCCTGGTGGCCGCGCGGTATCTCAAACTCGCGGGCGCGGCCGTAAAAGTTTTCATCCTGCCGCCCAAGGAGACGGGCTACGGCGAACTGGTGGTAAAGAACCTGCAGGCCGCGCGCGACGCCGGCGTGCCGGTGGCGCTGACCGCCAAGGAAGACCTGGACGCCCTCCTGGCCGAGTTCTCGGCCGCGGACGTGCTGCTGGACGCCCTCCTGGGCGTCAGCGCCGTGGGCAAACCCACCGGCCCGGTGCACCGGGTCATACAGCTCATGAACAAGAGCGCCAGGCCCATCATAGCCGTGGACCTGCCGTCGGGCCTCAGCCCCGACACCGGCCACCACAGCGGGGTCTTCATCACGGCGCGCCTTACGCTCACCCTGGGGTTCGCCAAGTCCGGCCTGATGGCCGCCCACGCGCAGAAGAACACCGGGACCGTGAAGGTCCTTCCCATAGGTTATCCGCAGTCCCTTATAGAAGAAGCCGGCCGCTGAACGGGAGGTTACCCTGGCAGGCCCCAGGCTTCGGCGGCGGCCAGCACTTCGGCCAGGGAGGCCTTAAGCGCGGGCAGTTCCCCGCGCGCGCCGCGCGCCGTTTCTTTGAACTCCAGCATAAAATGTCCGCCGTGCAGGCGCCCCGGGGCGGGGTTCAGCAGCACGTTCTCGCTGCGGGCCCGCAGGACGCAGCTCAGGGCCGCGCCACCTTTGCGCAAGGTGAATTCCACCGTCTCCCTGCCCGCCGGCAGCAGTTCCAGGCTCAGGCCGCCGCCGGCCAGCGTCTTGCCGAGCGCCGAGCCGGGCCGGGCCAGGCCCGCCTGCAGCCACGCGTGCGCCCGGGCCGCGTGCGGGTTGGCCGTCCAGGCCGCCTCGTAAAGCTTTTCTATCAGCCGCTTATTCCTGTGGCCCAGCGCCCGGTAAAGGTAAAGCAGCAGATGTGAGTCGTCCATACGGGCCCCGGTGTATTTGGGCGAACCCTTCAGGGCGCCGATGAACTCCAGGATGCTCCGATTGGAATCCAGGTTGCGGCGGCGCTTCTCCTCCCAGCCGGTCCCGTTCTCCTCGTCGAAGGAATCCTGGCAGTAGAGGGGCAGCGGGCGCCCCAGCTTGAAACCGAATTTCTCCGGTTGCCGCTGGAAAGGGGAATTCTCCGACATGTGGAAAGAACCCACCGTATAGGAATTCACCAGGTCCCGGGTGTCTTTCAGCCACGCCTCCATCTCCAGCACGTCCTGCGGCGTTTCGGTGGGCAGGCCGGTTATCAGCAGCACATGGTTCCACATGCCGGCCTTGTGCAGCAGTTCCAGGTTGCGGTTGACCGTTGCTATGGAAAGGCCCTTGTTGATGTACTTAAGCATCCGGGCCGTGGGGTATTCCACGCCGGCCACCACTTTCACGGCGCCGGCCTCTTTCATCATGGCTATCAGCTCGGCGTCGAGGTTGCGCAGGTTGAAGCAGTCCGCCCAGCGCAGGTCCAGCTTCGCCTTTATGATGGCCGCGAGCATTTTCCTGGCATAGGCCGGAGTAGGGTTGAAATTCGGATTGTAGAAAAGGAAATGCCGGCAGCCCAGTTCGCCGTTGAGTCGCTTGAGTACCTCCACCGAGGCTTCAGGCGTGAGCGAGAAGAAATCCGTGTGCGCGGTAGCGCAGAAATAGCAGCCGAAAGGGCAGCCCTCGTTGAAGCTGACCTGCAGCGTAAGAAAAGTGTCTTTGTCGGCCGGTGCCAGCAGGGAGGCCAGGTTGCGCGGCAAATTGTAGAAGGCGCGTAATTCGGCTCCGGTATAAGAATAGCCGCGGCTGTTCTTCTTGTCGTAGGCGGGATAGCCGAAGGGCACGGACCTGTCCTTCTCCTCGCCGGGCGGGAGCGGCTCGAAGTAGTGGCTCTTGATGTCCACGGAATTGTCGCCCTTGGCCTCGTGTATCAGCAGGCCCCTGCCCGCCTTCACGGCCTTGAACCCGGCCGGCGCCGCTTCGGCGAAGCTGACGCCGCGCTCCAGCGCCCGGCAGAGGTAGAGCAGGGCCAGGTGGGCGTCGCCGCAGACCGCGTAGTCGAAAAAAGAACACTCGCGCAGCAGCTTGCGGTAGGCGCGCAGCTGCTGCGGGATGCTCATGTTCTGCAGGCCGCCCAGGGTCACCCGGCAGCCCGGGAAGCGCTCTTTCAGCGCCTTGGCCAGACACTTGGCCAGGTTGATGCCCAGGGCTATCTCGCCTTCGTCTCCGAGAAAGTGGCTGAGAGAGACGCCGAAAAGATCTTGGCGCTGCACGCCCATGGAGTCCAGCAGGAAGTCTGTCTGCGCCGCTATCTCCGGTTCGCCTTTCGCCAGGTAGCGCTTTACCTTGGCGCTGTCGGCGTAAAGCAGCAGTTTTACCAGTCCGGGAGCTTTCTTATAGGCGGACAGCGGGCGGTTGTTGAGATCGTACTGGGAGATATCGGAAAAACCGGCGCGCCCCAGGAAGCCGGCCAGGTTGGGCACGCCCACCTTCTGATAGAGCGGGTCGCGGTACCAGTCGTGTTTGAGGGTTACCGGCGAGGTTATGAGAAAGGCTATTTTCATCGGGGCGCGTTTTTTATTGTATCATAACTTGCTGCCGCCCGACGCTATGGAAAAACTGCACCTTTCGCTCTCCTGGGACTGCAATGAAAATTGCAGCTTCTGCCTTAAAAAAGCCCCCGCCCAGCAGGTGAACAGGCCGCTGCCGCTGCGCGAGTGCCTGGCCATGCTCAAGCGCGCCCGGGCGGCCGGCTGCCGCTGGGTGTCGCTGGACGGGGGGGAACCCGCCCTGCGGCCCGACCTGCCGCAGATCATAAAGTCCGCCCTGCTGCTCGGCTACCGCAAGATAGACGTGATGACCAACGGCACCAGGTTCGCCGAAGCGGCCCTGGTCAAGCGGCTGGCTTCGCTCGCCCCGGGCATAGAGCGCAGGCTCTTCTTCTGCGTGTCGCTGCACGCGCGGCAGGCGCGCGTTTCGGACGCGCTTACCCGCCGCCCCGGCGGGCACGCGCTCACCGTGGCAGGCATAAAGAATCTCCTGGCCGCGGGCTTTACCGTGTCGGTGTCCCATGTCATAACCAAACCGGCGTATAAAGACCTGCCGGCCTTCGCCGGGTTCATCCTAAAGGACCTGGAAGGCGTTTCCGAGGCGGTTTTCTCCCATATCTACCCGGTGGTCCATTCGCTGCCGGCCGTGCGGCGGCTTTACCCGCGGCTTTCCCTGGCGCAGCCGCTGCTGGACGAGGCCGTGGCGCGGCTTTGCAAAGGCAAGGTGGCGGTGGACCTGGGCAACTCCGAGATGCTGCCGGTCTGCCTGACCGGCGGGCGCGAGGCTTTCTTCGCCGAGGCCTTCCTGCACAATAGCGTGGCCGCCGTCACCTACGACCGCAACAAGCTCGACACCCGCGACAGCAATAAACTGGAATCCATGCCGCTGGCGAGCGACCAGTTCGGTGAGCGCAACAAGGTGAAAGGCCCGGCCTGCGGCCGCTGCCTGCTCGCCCCCGTCTGCGGCGGCGTCTGGAAATTCTACGCCGAGCTTTACGGCTTCGGAGAACTGCGCCCGTACGGGAAGGAATTCTTCGCGCGCCTTAAGCCGCGCGGCGCCGCCGCCGCGGTGCGCGTGGACGGGGCCATGCCGCCGGCCGCCGCCGCCCGCAGGGCCATGGCGCAGGCCCTGGCCGCCCGGCTCAAGGGCCGCCCGGTCCGGTTCCTTTTTCCGCGCTCTTTCGATAAAAAAACCGCCGCGGGCGTTTTAAGCTTCGCGGCGGCGCTAGGGGCGCTGAAGGTTCAGAGGAAGGGGCAGTAGACCAGCCGGTCCACCCGCAGTTGCTCCAGTTTCCTTTCCGACGTATAGAATTTTTCCGGGAACTCCAGGAAAACGGTATTGCCCCGCACCAGCAGTTCTTCTTTTATCAGCGGGTGCGCCACCCTGAAAGAACTTACCCCGCATTCCCTTCGGCAGAGCACCCCGTTAAATACCTCTCCCGGCGCCCGCGGCTCCATGCCGGTCATGCAGGCCCGCGCGGTGCTCATGTTCAGGTACGGGTAATAGAGCGAGACCGCGAAGTCCTTGAGTCGGGCGCGCACGGCCTTTTCCCCGAAATTCGTTTTTGGGAACCTGCCCGTGCCGGACAGTTCGAAACGGCGGATGCCCAGCCCCGCGAAGAAATCCAGCGCGGCCGGGTTCACCAGCCGCAGCGTGTCTTTGCGGAAAAGGAAAACATTGTCGTAGAGCAGGCGGCCCAGGGCTACCGGCAGTTTTGGGGCCAGTTCGCGCGCCAGGCGCGCCGCGCCTATGTCGTTGACCGTCAGCTCTATGCGCCCGGCGTGGGCGCCGCCGCCCAGGCGCAGCAGCGTCTTTATGCAGCCCGCCAGCCGCCCCAGCCCTTTTTCCGTCACCAGCGGCGTAAGCACCCGCACCTGCTTGCCCAGCTTCAGGAAAAAAGCCGCCTGCCGCGCCAGCTCGGCCGGCGGCGGCAGCAGGTTCTCGCAGAATTCCGCGCCGATATAGACCGAGTCGAATTTCTTCAGGCCCGCGGCCAGTTTGCCCCGGCCCGCCGCCAGCAGGGCCGCGGTGCGGGCCTCCAGGCGTATGGCCTTCTCCACGGGTTTAGAAGCCATGAGGGTCCCACCTGTTGAGCTTCTCTATAAAAGACGCGCGCGCCTGCGCCGGGCCGAACTTGCCCAGGGATTCGCCGGCCAGGGCTATCATGGCGCGCATGGCGGCCACTTTCTTTACCTTGGCCGCGGCGGGGTCGGAGCGGGTGCCGTATTTCAGGTAATCCGCCCCGGCCGTGAAATAGTCGTAGAAGGCCCCCGCGTCGGCGATGCGCAGCGGACCGCCGCAGCCCATGCGCGCGCCTACCCTGGCCGAAACCTCGCGCAATTCCCCGGAGCGCGCCGGGTCCGTGTCGAAGCTCTTGAGCCCAAGGCCGGGCCAGGCGCCGGCGCCGGACCGGCACAGCGCGGCGCCTTCTTTTACCTTGCGGAAGGTGTGAAAGGCGGGGCGGTGCAGTTTGCAGCGGCCGTTGACGTAAGTGCAGCCGAAAAAGCGGTAGTCGAACAGTTCCGTCTCCACGCCGCTGGCGCGGCAGAGCTCTATTATGGGCGCGGCTTCGGCGCCGGAGAGCTGGTTGGGGAAGATTATGCGCGAGACGCCGTAGCCGATGAAAAGTTTGGCCGTCTGGGTATTGAAGCAGGGCTGGATGGAGCTAAGATGGAGCTTGGCGCCCAGGCCCGAACGCGCCATGAGCAGGCCGAAAAGGGCCGGGCTGGAGATTATTAAGGCGTCCAGGCCGGCCCGGTCCAGGCGGAGCAGCCCGGCCAGCAGGCGCGGCACCTCCGCCGACGGGATGAACATGGAATTTACCGCCAGCGAGATCTTTACGCCCCGGGAGTGCGCGGCCTTTATGGCGGCGGGCAGGTCCCTGCCCGGCAGCAGCGCGGCGGAGCCGTAGGCCGGGAAAGCCGCGGTGGCGCAGTAAAGTTCGTCGGCCCCGGCCTTTACCAGCGGGCCTATCTCGGCCAGGTCGGAGAAACAGGAGACTATCTTCATCAGAAAGCCTCCAGCTTTATGGCGGCCGGGTCCAGGTCCTGCGCGGCCAGTTCGGCGGCGCCGTGTACCTTGAGATAGTCCGGCCGCGCGCCGCAGCACGCGGGCTCCAGGCGGCAGCGGGCGCAGGCCGCCAGCTTCGCCTTGGGCGCGGCGTTGTGCGGCAGTACCGCGTCGCCGCGGCGCCAGCGCTGCAGTTCGAAAGAGAAGCCGCGAAAGCTGCCCAGCACGCACAGCGGCGTGTTCTGGATAACGCATTTGACGCCAGCGAGCTTCAGCCGGGCCAGCGCTATCTTGAGGCGCGGCAGGGCCTGCGTGTACGTCGGCAGCAGGTTTTCTTTGGACGCGGCCGCCCGGCCCACGTTGCGCATGAAGATAAAATTGACGAAGCCGGCCTGCGGGTAGCTCTCCGCCACCCAGGAGGCGAAGGCCGGCAGGCGCGCGTAATTATGCGCGCTTATGATGTGGAACAGCCGCACGCGGCCGGCCGCGCCCAGTGCGCGCAGGTTCTCCAGCCCTTTCAGCGCCTGGGAGAACTTCACGCTGCGCGTCACTTTTTTATAGGTCTTTTCTTCGCAGGCTGGGAAATTGACGATGAAAGAATGGATAAAGCGCTTGAGTTTGCGGGCGACCGCCGGGTCGGCCAGGGCCACGGCGTTGGTGGAGAGCATGAAGGTCTTGATGCCGCAAGACTTAAGGAACGCCAGCCACTCGAAAAAGTCCGGGGCCGTGGTAGGCTCGCCGCCGCCTTCCAGGCTGACGGCCGTGTACCCGCCTTTTTTAATGGCGGCCGCCACTTCGGCGCGGCCCTGGCAGGCGCCGTCGGGCGGGGCCTGGCAGTATTCGCAATAGAGGTTGCAGGTTTTAGCCAGGTGTACCGACAGCTGGCGCCGGATGACCGCCGGGCGGGGCATTCAGCGCTCCCGCCCCAGCGCCGCCAGGAGCTTGGCGGACATTTCGCCCAAATGCTCGCGCAGGCGCGGCTGCTTCTTGAGCATCAGCGGCAGCAGGGTGCGGCGGATCCAGTTGCGGGTATAATATTCGTCGTCGTTGGTGTGGTCCTTGCGCGACGGCAGGGCGTTGGCTTTCAGGTAGGTTTCTATTTCGCGGCGCGATACGGCCAGCAGCGGCCTTATCAGGTCCACGCGCTTTTTCCCGGAGCGGCAGAGTTCGCGGCGCTCGGGGATGCCCAGCAGGCCTTTGGGTTCGGTGCCGCGCAGGAGGTTGAGCAGCACGGTTTCGGCGTGGTCGTCGGCGTGGTGCGCGGTGGCCACCAGGGCGCAGTTCTTTTTCAGGGCCGTCCTGGAAAGCAGGGAGTAGCGCGCGTTGCGCGCGGCGTGTTCCAGGCTGGTGCCGTGCTTCCCGGCCAGTTTTTTAACGTCGGCGCAAAGAACGACGGTGTCTATACCGTAGCTGGCGCCAAGTTTTTTGACGAAAGCGGCGTCCGCGTCGGCCAGGCGGCCGCGCAGTTTATGGTTGATATGGCAGATATGGAGCTTGAGCCGGTGCGAGCGCGCCTGCCCCGCGAAAAAATCCAGCATCGCCACGGAATCCGGCCCGCCTGAGACCGCCAGCAGGATGGCGTCGCCGTCCTGGAAGAGCCGGCGCCGGCGCGCGGCGGCGCCTACGCGGTTCCAGAAATTCAGCGTTACCGCCCTTTTGGTCATCTTCAGATTATAATAAAAAAGCCCCGTCGGAATTGCCGCGGGGCTTGTCTGCCGCCAGGCGGGGGGTTACTCCAGCACTATGCCCTCCATGGTCACATCGCGGGTTACCTGGGTGTAGGAGGGGCCGGAGTCTCCGTAGGAATTAGTTTCAACGGTGCGCTTGTCGCTCAGCCGCTGCGCGGCGCCTGTCGAAACCCGTTCTTTATTGGCGGCCAGCCAGCCGGCGGCATCGCCGCCGCAACTTTCCCCTGAAAGGCAGGCCCGTACCTCGCCTACGAATTTCCAGATAAGGTATGGATCGTAATTTTTAAATTCCCTTTCCGGGTAGCCGGAATGCCGCCAGCTCTCCCCGAGGGTGCCGAGAAGGTCCCGCAGCGGGACCCGGCGTATCCCGCCGAGACCGTCGGGGATATTGCCTATGAGTCTTTCGGAGATGTTGAGTTTCAGGTTCAGCAGCGGGTCCAGGGCCGTGTCATATTTGCCGGCGGCCTTCAGCAGCGCCACGCCGTAAGGCGCGCAGCCGCCGCCAACCTTGCCGCGGCCGGTCTCCAGCCTGGTCTTGTAACTGGCATAGGGGTCCATGTTGGTCGTGAAATAAAGTATTTTTTCCTCTGGGCGGCCTTTCAGCTGTTCGTAGGTAATTTCCTTTGGAAAATGGAAATCTTTGAAGAATTCCACCATATCGCGTACGCGGCCGCAGGCCTGCGCGTCTATCTTTTGGCTCAAATAGCGGGGGGAGACGCCGCTCTTGCCGGCATAGTAGATCAACCGCAGTTTGTTCTCTATGCCGCTGATGATGTGGCCGTCTATGTAATCCTCGTAGAGAAGGCCCAGTCCGGCCTGCTTGTCGAATATAAGTTCCTTGTCCACCTCCTGGAAATCCTGGCCGGAGAAACTTGTCCAGGAATCGTAGGGCGTCCCGTCCGGCAGGACGCAGTTTACGTGGCCTATGGTATGACCCATCGTGGATTTGTAGGTGCGGGGGATGCTGCCCGGCTCGCCGAAATCGGAAACGAAGTCTATGGTTTCGGCAGAGTTAATGGCCTGGCCGAACGCGGTGGCCGAGAAACCGGCCAGGGCCGCCTTGGGCGAAGACCAGTCTATGATCCTGCGCGGCGGGTAAGCGTAGATGGTCACGGTGCCGTGTAGTGCGGCCGGCGCGGCTTTCGGAATAACTGGTTCCTGTGCCGCGGTCGGCGCGGGCAGGTCCTTCAGAGCGGATCCGGCCCAGATGTCGGAGGCCGAAACGTTCGCCGCGGTCAAGGCCAAAAGCAGGATATGGGAGGAAATTGTCTTCAGCATCAATAAAAGTATACTGGAAGCAACGCCGCCCGCCCATGGCCCATTGGCCTATTGCCGCCAGGTAATTGGGCCTATGACGGCTGGGCCTTCATTTTACAGGGAATTTACAGATGGCCGGGAACGGAAGCCGCGGCGGATTTGTATAATTAAGGCATGAACGAGAAAATTTTGGTGGTAGAGGATGAAAGGGACATATCCCGCATGATAGAGTACAACCTCAAGAAAGAGGGGTACCGCACCGTCCTCGTGCATGACGGCTCCTTCGCCGCCCTGACCGCCGCCAAAGAGAAGCCAGCTCTCATCCTGCTGGACCTGATG
Organism: Elusimicrobiales bacterium; assembly: GCA_023701245.1. Classification (GTDB taxonomy): domain Bacteria; phylum Elusimicrobiota; class Elusimicrobia; order Elusimicrobiales; family UBA9959; genus UBA9959. The sequence continues at coordinate 20,558 of JAMPXK010000043.1, forward strand.
CTGCCCGGCCTGGACGGGCTGGAAGTGTGCCGCCGCCTTAAAGCGGACGCTAAGACCAGGACTATCCCCATAATCATGCTTACCGCAAAAGGCGAGGAATCCGATAAGGTGCTGGGCCTGGGCCTGGGCGCCGACGATTACGTGACCAAACCTTTCGGCCTGAAGGAACTGCTGGCCCGTGTACAGGCCGTGCTGCGCCGTTATTCGGAGAAAGCGGCCGGAGCCGCCGCCCCGGAAAGGCTCAAAGCCGGGCTCCTGGAACTGGATGCGGCAAAAGTGGAGGTGCGGCTCAAAGGCGCGCCCGTGGAACTGACCTCCAAGGAATTCGAACTGCTCAAGGCCCTGATGGCCTGCGGCGAAAAAGTGCTGACGCGCGAAGAACTTCTGGAGAAGGCCTGGGGACTGGACGCCTCACTGGAAGTGGAGACACGCACGGTGGACGTGCATGTGGGCACCCTGCGCAAAAAACTCCGCTCCGAAGGGCGCCGAATAGTGACCGTGAAGAACTACGGCTACCGGTTCGAGGGCGAGGAAGCGTGAAGATCTTCTCGGCCCTCAGGCTGCTGCTGGGCGGGCAGTTCGGCGAGATAGTGGCCGGGTCCAAACGTTTCGCCTCAGGTGACTTCGACTACCGCATCCCGGTGGGCTCCTCCGGGGAACTTAAGAAACTTACCGAGACGCTCAATTTCATGGCCCGGCAGGTGGCCCTTAAAATGCAAGAGGCCCAATTGCGCCGCCTGGAACTGGAGGCTGCTTTCCGCGATATGCCCGAAGCTCTGGTTGTCACGGACGGCAGCGGGGTCATTACCCGCATAAATCCCCGGGCTCGCCAACTCATGGGCGTTAAAGGTTTTGAGGCGGAGGGGATGTGGTTGTCTGGCATGCCGGCGGGGCCGGAGTTGTCCTCCGCCGCCATAAAGGCCCTGGCCAGCGGGCAGCCTGTTTCCTTCGAACTGGAGCCGGCCGCGGCCCCGGGCACCGTCCTGGGGGTGAACGCTTCGCCTATTCTGGAGAACGGCACCGTGCGCGGCTGTGTGCTGGTGGCCAGGGATATTACCGGCCCGCGTAAACTGGAAGCCCTGCGCAAGGATTTTGTGGCCAATGTTTCGCATGAACTGAAGACCCCGCTGACCGCCATAAAAGGCTGCGCCGAAACCCTGCTGGGCGGCGCGCTGGAAGACCGGGAGCACGGCCCGGAGTTCGCAAAGAGCATTTACGACCAGGCCGTGCGCCTGGAGAACCTGGTGGCCGACCTGCTGAAGATCTCCTACGCTGAATCCGGCCGTGACAGGGTTGAGAAGGCCGCGGTGGACCTGAAAACCGTGTGCGACGGTACGGTGAAGGGGCTTTCGTCTGTGCTGGCCCGCAAGAATGTCTCCGTGCATAACCAGGTGCCTGAAGGTTTTGTGGTGAACGCGGACCGTGACAAACTTTCACAGATACTCATAAACCTCCTGGACAATGCGGCCAAGTACACCCGCGACGCTGGGGAAATAAAAATAGCGGCCGAGGCCGGCCCCGACGCCGCCCGCGTTACGGTGGAGGATACCGGCCCCGGCATAGCCGCGG
>JAMPXK010000044.1 GCA_023701245.1 Elusimicrobiales bacterium
ACGTGGGCCTTGGCCGGGCCGCTCCCGGCCTGCCGGGCAGGCCGTACAGCGCAGAATTTAATTTTTTTCTTATTTTTAAATTATGGCCACCGGGGGAAAGAATTTAAACGGGGGCACCTTGGTTTATTAAAAACCCGCCCAGGCTCGCTGTTCGCTCGCCCTGGCGGGCTTTTCTGTTACTGTTATGTAGCCCCCGTGGGGAGAGCGGAAACCTGCAAAGAAAATAAGGAGAGGCCAGGGCCAGTAGCGGCTTTCCTCGAGATGGACGCCGCCCCTGGCCCTGGCCCCCCTGAACTGCCCCCGCCCAAATTAAGGTACAGCAGAATTTCCCACCCGGGAATAAATCAATAAGACCGACCGCAACCTCTCCGAATTAAGTAAATTGACACAAGGGACGGACTTTCGTAGTATTGAGTTAATACCACAAGGCTGGTAGTAATTATGAAGATATCAACTAAGACCAGATACGGAACCCGGTTTCTGTTGCATCTCGCACAACACGGCACCTCTGCGCCAATAACACTGTCCGGCATCGCTAAAGCGCAGGAGATTTCTTTTAAATATCTATGGAACATTGCTTCAGTACTTAAATCCGCAGGAATAGTTAAAACAGTGGTCGGTGCCGGTGGCGGGTTCAAGCTGGCCAAATCCCCGGAACAAATAACGCTGTACGATGTCTTTTCCGCGTTTGACGGTGAGCTGAAGCTTGTCCATTGTATACGGAACGCCGCCGCGTGCAGGCGGTCACCGACCTGTACGGCGCGGGATGTATGGAGCGAAATGAACGCCTCCCTGGAAAAATCACTCAGGTCAGTAACTATTGCGGAAATGGTAAGAAGAGATTCCGCGAAAGCGGCTATTAAAAGGCGCAAGCGCGGATAAGGCACTTTCGCCAGAACGTAATACAAAGGTTATCACCCCTATGGGGGAAGAACACGGCCAGAATATTCCTGAAGACTTCAATCTGCTGGAGCAGTTTAACTCCGGAGAGGAGGACGCTTTTACCCGCATAGTGGAAAAGCATTCAGGGCCTCTGATAAATTTCCTTTACCGCTATACCCAAAACCAGAGTGTTAGTGAGGATATAGCGCAGGAAGCTTTTCTACGCCTGTATAAGGCGGCCTCAGGTCTTAAACCTGGGGCTAAACTTTCAACTATACTTTATAAGATGGCCTATAATCTGGCTGTGGACCAGGCCCGCAAAAATAAAAGCCGCTCTGCCATGGCGCCGACCCAAAGCCTTGACTCGCTGGGGTTCGAAGCCTCTACAAAGCATATTGCCGTGCAGGAGATGTCGCCGGATAGCGTATATATCAAAGCGCTGCGCGACGAGGAAATAGCCGCAGGTCTGGCGGAACTTCCTGATGCGCAGCACGCCGCAATAGTACTTAAAGCCTACGAAAACCGTTCTTATGCGGAAATAGCCGAAATGATGGGCCTTTCCATCTCCGCGGTGGATTCCCTTATTTTCCGAGCGCGCCAGAGCCTCGCTAAAAAGCTTGGAAGCCGCAAGCAACTCCACGATATATACTGACGCATTCTTATTCAGGCCTTCCGCACAGGCCCCGAAGGATTATTGCGGTTTTTACGTTAAACACCGTAGACGTGATTCACTGTGGTCATGGAAGAATATTACTATGAAGGGCACCAATCTGGCGCTTCACCTGGTTTTCGCTGTTCTTGCAGCTACGTTTCTGACGGCCTGCGCGAGTTGGCAGACTGAGGGCGGCTATTCGCCCTCCGCCAATTACAGCGGGGGCCACGGCGGGCATCATTGATGGCATAACCGGAAAACGGAGCGGGGGGTAGTTTCGCGGATGAAGAGGTCTCATTATGAAATATGTGATCCTGCTGTCGCTGTTGCTGTTCGTTTCTTGGACGATGCCTTCCCATGTGCCGGCACAGGTGGAAACCGCACAAAGCCAGTCCGGCAAGTATACCCCGGCTGAGGACCAGAAACAGCCGGAAAGCAAGGGCAGGAAGAAAACCGCCAGGAAGCGAAAAGTCGCCGCGCCGCAGGCGGAGTCTGAATATAAATTCAAATCAACTGACGCCCTGCCAACCTACAAGTTCGATAAAACCGGCGCGCCTATAATCGCAAAGCAGCAGCGATTTTCTGGCGACACCGGCAAAAGCAAAAGTCTTCGGAAAGGCATAAACAAATCGGCCGGCGCGCCCGCCGAGAAGAAGAAGAAGAAGAAGTTGCTGATCGGAGGAAAATCCTCTGGAAGTGCTGTGCGGTATGTGTGCCCTATGGGCGAATATGAAAGCGATAAGCCTGGCACATGCCCCAAGTGCGGAATGACTTTAGTGGTAAAGAAGTAGGCATTTATTATTTTATACTTGCGAAGTGTAGTTGCGGTACGATTTCAGGCGGGCGACGCTGGGGCTATGCGCGACACCCCTTGACGCCCGGCCTCCGGTCTGCTATACTACATATGAACAGATATGCATATATCCAGCGCGTCGAAGAAGAAGCAAAAGCCGGGTGCCTGCGCTGAATTGCGCGAACACCCTGGGGCGGTCTGCCGGGCCAGAGCGGAAGCGCTCCCGCCCAGGCAGGCGCAGCGGGCGGCGGAACTTTTTAAAGCGCTAGGAGACGTTACCCGCGTGCGCGTACTTCAGATGCTTTCAAAAAGGGAACTCTGCGTCTGCGATATCGCGGCCGCCGTCAAGCTGAGCCAGTCCGCGGTTTCCCACCAGCTCAGGGTCCTGCGCGGCGCGCGGCTGGTGAAATACCGCAAAGACGGCAAGAACGCCTGGTATTCAGTAAGCGACAGCCATGTTGGGGTTCTTCTGCGCCAGGCCATAGCGCATGCGGGGCATGAGTAGCGTGGCAGTGAGACAAAAGACGCAAGACATCGCGGCGATTTGTTCCGGAACCTGATTATAGATATAATACCAAACAAGTTATGAGCCGGCTGATACCCTTGTTGTTTTCTTTCTTCCTGGTCTTCACCGCCCTGGCGGAGACCACCCATTGCCATACCCAGTCGGCCGACGCGCCCTGTCCCGCGGTATGCCTGGGCGCACCCTGCGCCGGTTATTGCGATAACACGTCCGCCTGCTCCGTGAAACCTGCGGACAATGAGAAACCAGCGGCGTCTGCCTACGTCAAGGATTTTGTTCCCCTGCTTTCCGAAGACGAGATATTCCATCCTCCCGCGGTCTGACCTCCTCCGGTCAAGTTCCCTCCTTAGTTAAATATCCGCGCGCCGTTGCGCGCCCGAGCACCCTAAGTTTCGCTAGCCTTTTGGAGGCCGTGTGAAAAAGTACATCCTATATCTCTTCGCCGCGCTTGCTTTGCCGCTGCCGGCAGCTGCCGAGCTCGGCAGCGGGGCCCTTACGCTGCCAGCAGCCCTCTCAGCAGCGAAAGCCGGAAACCCCGGGCTTTCCTCGGCCCGCCGGCAGTTGGTCCTGCTGGAGGCGGAGGTCGCCGTAAACTCCGCCTATCCCAATCCCAGCCTGGAAATGGAGAAATCCGCTTCCGGCGGGGACGCCTACGAACTGAAGGCTGTCCAGCCCGTACCCCTGACCCGGCGTACCGGTACCGCCAAAGCCGCCGCCGGCGCGCTCTATGACGCCGCCAAAGAAGAACTGGCCGCCCTCGAAACCCGCGTGCTCGCTTCGGCCCGGCGGGCCTGGTACGCCCTGCGCATAGCCAAAGAGCGGCGCAGCTTCGAGGAGACCAACCTGAAGTTTTCCATGGATATCCTCAACAAGATAGAGATGCGCCTGCAGACCGGGGAGGCGGGCAACGCGGACCTGGCCCGCGCCAAGGTGGAGGCTTCCCGTAGCCGCTTCCACCTGCAGGAAGCCCAGTCACATGCAAGCGTCGCCGCCGGGGAGCTTAACGGCCTCATGGGCCGCCGCCCCGACGAGCCCCTTGAGATCTCCATGAACGGCGGCTTCAGCCTGGTGCCCGTTCCCGCCGGGCCCGGGCCGCTGGAGGAGTATACTCGGCTGGCCCTGGCGCGGCGCGCCGAGCCTCGCTCGCTCGCGCTCGGCATAAAAGCCGCGGACCTCTCCGTAAGTCTTGAGAAAAGTCGCCGCCTGCCGGTGCCCGGGCTGGGGCTCATCCGCGGCAAAGACGGCGGGACCGGCTATTCAAAGCTCTTCCTCGGCCTGGAACTGCCGCTCTGGTACAACAACAAGGGCGAAGTAAAAAGGGCCCTGGCGCAGCGCGCGGCGCTCGGCTACGAGGAAAAGCGCCTGGACCTGGAAATACGCCGGGAGGTGTATTCCGCCTGGCTGGAGCTGGATCTGGCGCAAAAGCGCCTGGCCGCCACGCGGGAAACGGTCTTCCTGCTAAACGACCTGCGCCGCGTCGCCTCAATGGACTACCTGTCCGGCAAGATAGGCCTCACGGTTTTCTACGAGACCAACCGCGTCTTCCTGGAAGAGAACCTGAACTACCTGGACGCTTTGCAGGACTATTACGAAAGGACCGCGCAGCTGGACGCGGCCGTTAACAGCGGGGAGGCAAAATGAAAAATATTCACCATCTTTTAATAGCACTGGCCCTGATGGGCGTTTCCGGTTGCGGCGACAAAACGCCTGCCGCGCCCAAGGAGACCGCCCGCGGCGAAGCCGGTCACGGCGCCGGGGACGGGCACGGCCACGAAGAGGAACCGGGCCATGAGGACGGCGGGAAGGAAGCCGCCCATGAAGGCGAAAAAGGCCACGAGGCCGGCCTGCTGGAAATAGCGCCGGCAGCCCAGCGGGCCGCCGGCATAAGAACGGAGACCCTGCGCCGCGCCTCCGTAGCGGAAACCTTCCAGGCCATGGGCCGCGTCATGCAGGACGCGCAGAAACCGCACCACATCACCGCCGCCGGGGCTGGCAGGCTTGAAACCCTGTCCGTAACGCTCGGCCAGGCGGTCGGCGCCGGCGCCGAGGTGGCCGTAATAAAAACACCGGCCGGAGAAACCCTGCGCGCTGTCGCGCCGCACAAGGGCATAGTCACCGCCGTGCACGCCGCCGAGGGCGACCAGGTAACCGAGATGAGCTTCCTGGTCACCATCACCGACGTGGACCCGCTCTGGGGCGTGCTGGATATCCCCGAGCGCAGCCTGGACTCCGTAACGCCCGGCCAGAAAGCTGAGATCCGCACCGCGGCCTACCCGCGCGCGGTTTTCGCCGGCACCGTCGTCTCGGTCTCGCCCGAGATAGACACGCTCAGCCGCACCGTCAAGGCCAGGGTCTCGATGGCCAACCCGGACGGGCGCCTGAAGTTCGGCATGTTCATAGACGCCGCGGTGCATACCGGCGGCTATTTCCAGGGCGTGGCCGTGCGCGCCGACGCCGTGCAGAACGGCCCGGCCGGCCCCTTCGTCTTCGTAAAGAAAAGCGAAGGCGGCTTCCTGCCTAGGCCCGTGGAAACGGGCCGGGAGAAGGACGGCCTCGTGGAGATAAAGAAAGGCCTGGCGCCAGGCGATAAAGTGGTGGTCGAAGGCGCCTACCTGCTCAAATCCGAGATGATGAAAGCGCAGATGGGAGAGGACGAACATGCTCATTAAATCTATCTATTTTTCCATCCGCCACAAATGGCTGGTGCTTGCCACCGCCGCGCTGGTGGCCGCCGTGGGCGCGGCGGCGCTGCGCACCATGCCCATAGACGCCTTCCCCGACGTTACCAGCGTGCAGGTGGAGATCGTCTCCACGGCGCCGGGCAAGTCCCCGCTGGAGGTGGAAAAGCTCGTCACCTACCAGGTGGAGAACGTCCTGCGCGGCCTGCCGGGCCTCACCGCCCTGCGCTCGGCCTCCAAGTACGGCATCTCGGTGGTCACTGTGGTCTTTAAGGACGGCACCGACCTATACTTCGCCAGGCAGCAGGTCTCCGAGCGCCTTACCGAGGCGCGCGACAAACTGGGCGAGGGCATAGAGATAGCCATGGGCCCGCCGGCTACCGCCATGGGCGAGATCTACCAGTACACGCTCAACACCGGCCGGGAAACCGAAACCCAGGCCCAGCTGGCCGAGCTGCGCACCGTGCAGGACTGGGTAGTATCGCCCATCCTCAAGAGCGTGGCCGGAGTCGGCGACATAAACTCCTTCGGCGGCTACATCAAGGAATACCAGGTGGTGGCCCTGCCCGAGCGCATGACGCAGTACGGCGTGAGCCTGAAGGAACTTTACGAAGCCATAGGCCGCAATAACTCCAACGTCGGCGGCGGCCTGCTGGAGACGGCGGGCGAGCAGTTGCTCATCCGCGGCCTGGGCCTTATCCGCAACGCCGCCGAGCTGGGCGAGATAGTGGTGGCCGACCGCGGCGGCGCGCCGGTGCTAATCAAGGACGTGGCCCGCGTGCAGGAAGGCCACGCCGTGCGCCAGGGCGCCACTTTCATAGACGGCAAAAAAGAGGCCGTGGGCGGCGTGGTGATGATGCTTAAGGGCGAGAACAGCCGGGAAGTGGTGGGCCGGGTGCAGGAGAAGGTAAAAGAGATTAACGCCTCCGGCCTGCTGCCCGCCGGCATGCAGCTCGACGCTTTCTACACGCGCGACACCGTGATAAACAGCAGCGTCAAGACCATAGTAAAGGCGCTGGCCGAGGGCTCGGCCATCGTGGTGGTGGTGCTCTACCTGTTCCTGCTGAGCTTCCGGGGTTCTTTCGTCACCATCCTCGCGCTGCCGCTGGCTACGCTTCTGACCTTCCTGGCCATGAAGCATTTCGGCATGACGGGCAACCTCATGTCGCTCGGGGGGCTCGCCATCTCCATCGGCATGATCATAGACTCCACCATCATCCAGGTGGAGAACGCGCTTCACCACCTGGGCCAAAGCCGGGAGGCCGAGCACCGCGAGAAGGCCGTGGCCGACGCCATCATAGAGGTGCGCAAACCCAGTATCTTCGGCGAGCTCATCATCGCCCTGACCTTCATCCCGATACTGGCGCTGGAGGGCATAGAGGGCAAGATGTTCGGCCCGCTGGCGCTCACGGTGATGTTGGCGCTGTTCTCGTCACTGCTGTTGTCGCTCACGGTGATCCCCGCGCTGTGCGCCGCCGCGCTGCGGCCTGCGCCGGACAAGGTGAGCCCGGTGCTGTCGCTGGCTCTGCGGCTGTACGCCCCGGTACTCGCCTGGAGCATGGGCAATAAGAAAACCGTGCTGGCCGCAGGCGCGCTGATCCTGGCGGGCAGTCTTTCACTGGTGCCGCGGCTGGGCACTGAGTTCGTGCCGGTAATGGACGAAGGGTCCTTCGACATGGACACCGGCCTGCTGCCGGGGGCTTCGCTGGAGACTTCGGCCGGCACTGCGAAGAAATTGCAGCAGATCCTCATGCAGTTCCCCGAGCTGGCCACAGTGGTTTCCAAGACCGGCTGGACCGGCCGCGCCATAGAGGCCCGCGGCGTGGAGAAGACCGGCTTCCTGGGCGTATTGCGGCCCCGTGAAGAGTGGAAGACCGCCAAGGACAGGGAGGAGCTCTTCGCTAAAATGCGCGAGGCCCTGGCCGTCATCCCCGGCGTGGTGGTGGGCTTCAGCCAGCCCATCCAGTGCCGCATAGACGAGCTGGTGGCAGGCACCCGCTCGCAGCTCGCCATCCGGCTCTACGGCGACGACCTGGACACGCTTACGCAGAGGGCCGCACTGATAGCGGCGGAACTGGGTAAGGTGCCCGGAGCCACCGATGTGGCGCTGGAGCGCCAGGGCGGGCAGTCCTACGTCAACATAGAGCTCAACCGCAGCATGATCTCGCGCTACGCGCTCAACGTCTCGGACATCAACGACGTGATAGAGACCGCGCTGGGCGGCAAGCCGGCCGGCGTGGTCTACGAAGGCGACCGCGCCTTCGACATTACCGTGCGCCTGCCCGAGACCGAGCGCAATTCGCTCGCCGCGCTGGGGAAGATAGTCATTACCTCACCCCTGGGCGCCCGCGTGCCACTGTCCATGCTGGCCGATATCAGGCGTATCGAAGGCCCTGTGCAGATAGGCCGCGAGTCCGGCAAGCGCCGGATACTAGTAGAAGCCAATGTCAGCGGCCGCGACCTAGGCGGCTTCGTGGCTGAGGCGCAGGAACGGATAAAGAAAAATGTCCCCCTGCCGGAAGGCTACTACCTCACTTGGGGCGGACAGTTCGAGAACCAGCAGCGGGCCATGAAGAAGCTCTCTATCATAGTTCCCGCGGCTATCCTGCTTATCTTCCTGTTGCTGTCGATGACGTTCAACTCGCTGCGGCAGGCCACGCTGGTGCTCTTGAACCTGCCGCTCGCGCTGGCGGGCGGCATCACGGCGCTGTTCATCTCCGGCCAGTACCTCTCGGTGCCGGCCGCCGTCGGGTTCATCGCCCTGTTCGGTGTGGCGGTCCTGAACGGCGTGGTGCTGGTGACCTACATAAACCAGCTGCGCGCCAAGGGCATGCCCATGGACGAGGCTATACCCGAGGGCTGCAAGCGCCGCATGCGGCCGGTGCTGATGACCGCGCTGATAACCGTGGCCAGCCTCACGCCCATGCTGTTCGCCTCGGGGCCCGGCTCCGAGGTGCAGCGGCCGCTGGCCGTGGTGGTGATAGGCGGCCTGCTGACCTCCACGGCGCTCACGCTGGTGTTCCTGCCGGTGCTCTACGCCTGGTTCTCGAAAGGGGAGCGGCCGGCTTGACGCGGGACTGGGGAATATATGAAAACAAAATTATCCAGATTCGGGGTTTCGATCGACGGCGGATTATTGAGGAAATTCGACGCGTACATAGCCGCGGGCGGTTATGCTAACAGGTCCAAAGCCATAGCGGACCTGATACGCAAGGAGTTCGTGTCGGATATTTTCGCCAGAGGCGGGGTCGTCGCCGGTGCCGTCACCATAGTATATGACCACCACAAGCGCGGGGTGGTCAATAGACTGCTCTCCATCCAGCACGCTTGCGGGGCGGCGATAATCTCGGCACAACATATACATCTTGACCATGCCAATTGTCTGGAAATAGTCGCCGTGAGAGGCGGCGCGGCCAGAGTGAAAGCGCTTGCGGACGCCTTGAAGGCCGTAAAGGGCGTAAAGCACGCAACGCTCAGCGTAACCGGCAGCGGGGCGTGCTAAACACCAGTGCTGATGGTCTTATAGTCCTCCTGCTGATTTCTCTGAGGCCTGTCAGCGGAGGACACCTTAAGTGTTTTTTAAAAAGGAGAAAATCACCCCCTGTATGGGATACACCAAAATAATGCGGGATAATGTGCGGCTCGCCGCGCTGGCGGGCGCGGTAATGTTTCTGGCCACCATTGCCGTGCTGCTGGCCCGACAACTGGCGCTGGTGCCTTCGCGTCCGGCGCCAGGCTTCCGCACCTTCGGCCCGCCGGACGCCGTGGTGAAGATAGAGGAATACAGCGATTATGCCTGCGGGGCCTGCCGTGGCGCGGCCGGGAAGCTGGAGGAAATGCTGAAGATCTACCCCGGCGGCATACGGCTGACGCTTAAGCATTACCCGCTGGTGAATATCCACCCCTGGTCGCTGGACGCCGCGGCCTACGCCGACTGCGCCGGGGAGCAGGGGAAGTTCAAGGCTTATACCGCCCGGCTTTTCGAGAGCCAGGAGAAATGGGGCCGCACAGCCCGGAAGCCGGGAGAGTTCGAGGCTTTCGCCCGGGAGCTGTCGCTGGATTGGCCGGCCATGCAGGCCTGCGCGGCCTCGCCGCAGACGCGGCAGCGCCTCAAGCTGGAGATGGCGGAAGGAGACCTGAAGGGAGTCAGCGCCACGCCCACTTTCTTCATAAACGGCAAAAGGGCGGTGGGCCCGGGCCAGTTGCTGGAGCAACTGCGCAAGCTGGATAAACTGCTGGAAAACCGCAATAAACCGGCGGGCGAATGCCCGGAGAAATAATCTCCGGCATGGAAACTATGGACTCAAAAACAAATATCTGGAAGGCCGCCGGCCTGCTGGCCCGCCTGGCGGTAGGCGGGGTGTTCATTTACGCCGGGACCATCAAGTTGCTGGCCCCGGCGGAGGAATTCGCCTACGCCATAGAGACCTACAAAGTGACCGGGCCGCAGCTCTCGCTCTGGGCCGCCTATGTCATGCCCTGGCTGGAACTTTACGCCGGCCTGCTGCTGGTGGCGGGCATCTTCACGCGGTTCAACGCCGCGCTGTGCGGCGCCCTGCTGCTGTTCTTCGAGGCACTGCTGGCCCAAGCCTGGCTGCGCGGCCTGCCGGTCACCTCCTGCGGCTGCTTCGGTTCGGGCGGATCCAATTCCCTGCCGGTGGAGTTCCTGCAGAACCTGGTGTTCCTCGCTTTGGCGTACCTGGCTTACCGCTTCGGCCGCCTTTTCTCCGCGGACAGCAAGGCTGACTGAATTAAATTTAGGCACAGTTCCCGCGCCTGTCGGCGCTAACACACCAAGCGCGCGGGAACTGCCATAACAATTATGATACGAAAAAAGCCGCCGCGCTGGCGGCGCCGGGAACGGTGCTTATGAAAATATCCACATTTACCATCAAGAACATGGACTGCGGGCACGAGGAGACGCTTATCCGCGAACGCCTCGGGGAAATGCCGGAAGTGGGCGAACTGACTTTCGACCTGCCGGCCCGCCGGCTGACCGTAGCCCACGGCTTGCCCGGAGACGGGCCCATACTGGCCGCGCTGCGCGAAATAGGCATGGAACCCGCGGAGGCCGCCGCCGCGCCCTGTTCCTGCTGCCATTCCTGCGCCCCCGCGGCCGCGCCCGCCGCGCAGCCGCCGGCCGGGCTGCAGGGCGGCAAGCGCTCCGTTTTTGTGATAGACGACATGGACTGCCAGGCCGAGGAAGCGCTGATACGCAAGCGCCTGGGCAAGCTGGACGGGGTGCGCGGGCTGGAGTTTGACCTGCTGGCCCGCCGCCTTACCGTGGGCCACGACCTGCCTGGCGACGAGCCTATACTGGCGGCGCTGGCCGAAATAGGCATGAAAGCGGCCGCCGGCGCGGCGGCGGAACAACCGGGCGGCGCGGCAACCCCGGCCATCCCGGCCCGGGCCAAGGCCCTGCTGGCTTTGTCCGGCGCCGCGGCTATCGCCTCGGAGGTCCTGGTCTGGACCGGCAGCGCGGAGACTTCCACGCCCGTTATCGGCTTGGCGCTTTTATCCATCGCCCTGGGCGGCTACGGCACGCTGCGCAAAGGCTGGCTGGCCCTCAAGACCTTCACGCTCAATATCAATTTCCTCATGAGCCTGGCCGTGGCGGGCGCGGTCGCCATAGGGGAATGGCCGGAAGCCGCCGTGGTCATCTTCCTGTTCGCGCTGGCGGAAATGATAGAGACCCTGTCGCTCGACCATGCCCGCAACGCCATCCACGGCCTTATGTCCATGACGCCCGCCACCGCCTGGGTGCAGTTGGCTGGCGGCGAGTGGCAGGAAGTGCCTGCCGAGTCTGTCAGCGTGGGAGTGACGGCAAGGGTGCGGCCAGGCGAGCGCATCCCGCTCGACGGCGTGGTCACCTCCGGCTCCAGCTCCGTCAACCAGGCCCCCATCACCGGCGAAAGCGTGCCGGTAATGAAAACCGCCGGGGACCCGGTCTTCGCCGGCACGGTAAACGAGCGCGGCATGCTGGAATTCCGCGTGACCGCCAATAAAGGCAATACTACGCTTGCCCGCATAGTGAAATCCGTGCAGGAGGCGCAGGGCCAGCGCGCGCCCACGCAGCGCTTTATAGATTCTTTCGCCGGCTACTACACGCCGGTGGTGGTGGCGCTGGCGGCCCTCACCGTGGCCGTGCCCGTGCTGTTCTTCGGCGGCGCTTTCGAACCCTGGTTCTACAAGGCGCTGGTCATGCTGGTGATCTCCTGCCCTTGCGCGCTGGTCATTTCCACCCCGGTCACGGTTGTCAGCGGCCTGGCCGCTGCGGCCCGGCGGGGCATACTGGTGAAAGGCGGCCTGCACCTGGAGAACGGGCGGCTGCTCAAGGCCGTGGCGCTGGACAAGACCGGCACGCTCACCCACGGCAAGCCGGTGGTGACGGACATAGTGCCGCTGGGCGGCCGTTCCGCCGAAAAGATCCTCGGCCTGGCCGCCGCGGTGGACTCTCATTCCGAGCATCCTGTGGCGGCGGCCATAGTGGCCGCCTGGCAGAACCCCGCAGGCGGCGGACCCCGGCGGGAAACGCCGTCGGCTGAGGCTTTTGAGTCAATCACTGGCCGCGGAGCGCGCGCCGCTATAGGCGGGCGCGTCCACTACGTCGGCAACCACCGGCTGATAGAGGAGCTGGGCGCCTGTTCCCCCGCGGTGGAAGCTGAGCTGGAGCGGCTGGAGAAAGAAGGCAAGACCGCCGTGGCGCTGGCCTCGGAAAAGGAAACGCTGGGCGTGATAGGCGTGGCCGACACCGTGCGCCCCCACAGCGCCGAAGCCATAAAAGAACTGCACGCGCTGGGCGTGGCCTCGGCCCTGCTCACCGGGGACAACCAGGCCACGGCCTCCGCCATAGCCGCGCAGGTGGGCATAGACGACGCGCGCGGCAACCTGCTGCCCGAGGATAAACTGGCCGCCATGGACGGGCTGCTGGCCCGCTACGGCAACGTAGGCATGGCCGGCGACGGCATAAACGACGCGCCCGCGCTGGCCAAAGCCAGCATCGGCTTCGCCATGGGCGCGGCCGGCACCGACACCGCCATAGAAACCGCCGACGTGGCCCTGATGGACGACGACCTGCGCAAACTGCCGCAGTTCATCCGGCTCAGCCGCGCCACTTCCGCCATATTACGTCAGAATATAGCGTTGGCTATTGGCATAAAGGTGGTGTTCCTCGGGCTGGCCTTCGCCGGCAAGGCCACCTTGTTCATGGCCGTCTTCGCCGACATGGGCGCGAGCCTGCTGGTGATCTTCAACGGCCTGCGCCTGCTCGGCCGGCGGCATTGATGTATAATGACGGTAAGCGGGACAATAGGAAAACCAGGGAGGGCATATGATAAATTACGGGTTCACAAAAGAGCTGGATAAACCTTTCGCCGAGACGGTGGCGGCGGTAACCGAGGCGCTTAAAAAAGAGGGCTTCGGCATACTGACCACTATAGACGTGCGCGAGAAGTTCAAGGAAAAGCTGGGGATAGACTTCCCCAACTACGTCATACTCGGGGCCTGCAATCCGCCTAACGCGCACAAGGCCATCCTGGCCGAAGAATACATCGGCCTCATGCTGCCCTGCAACGTCATCGTGTTCGAGAAGGCCGGCAAGACCGCCGTCGGGATAATAAAACCGACGGTGGCTATGGGCATGATAGACAACGACGCCCTGAAACCACTGGCGCTTGCGGTGGAAGCCAAACTGAAGAACGTCATCGACTCGCTGGCTTAGCGGCCGCATTCCCAAAGCCTGGCTGGAAAACGCCCCCGCCCGGGGGCGTTTTCGCTTTCAAGGCGCAGGCGGCGAAGGTTTTCCGGGGATTTTACGTTAAAGGTGATGAGGCCCCTCTGGGCATTTATACGCGGGAGGAAAAATGAAGCGTTTCAAAACATTCTTTAACCTGGCTCTACTGGTAGCGGCGGCGGCCTTCCTGGCGGCCTGCGCGGATATGCAGACAAGCGACCGGGATTCCGGCTATAACAATTACGGCGGCGGTCATTCCGGCCACTCCGGACATCATTAAGGAGAAAAAATGGAAAAGAAAGCTCATATGTGCGAGATGGCGGGAAAGAAGGAAATGTTCGCTGAAATGAAGGAGGCCGCGAAGAACGCGAAATACATATGTACAGGCTGCGGCCGCGTCGCGGCTGAAAAAGAGCGCCTCTGTTGCCCCCCGGAGGAACTCTACGGGAAGGAACAGAAGAAAGGCTGCTGCCATTAGAGGCAAGCGCCATGAGGACACCCCTATGAACGATATCGGAACCGGTAGCGCGCTTAAGAAGGCGGTAATCCCGCTGGAAGGCGTGCATTGCGCCAGTTGTGTGGGCCGTATCGAGACGGGGCTGTCCGCCGTGCCCGGCATGGGCAGGGTGTCGGTGAATCTCCCGTCGAGGACGGCCTTCGTCGTGTACGACCCGGCCCTGTTGGACGCCGCGGGGATAGCCGCCAAGATAGAGGAACTCGGCTACAAGGCGCTGGGGGTGATGGAGTCCCCGGCGGAGGCCGGCAATATGGCCACGGCAGGCATTGAAGTTGAAAGGCGGATGCTGCGCGTGAAATTCCTGGCCGCGCTGGCGCTGACTGGCTACACCATGCTGGAAATGGCCGTGGCGCTGCCGCCTTATACGGCAATGGCGGCGGCCGCGCTGGCCTGGGCCTGGTGCGGCTCGCATTTCCACTCCGGGCTCTGGCGGGCGCTCAGGGCCGGAACGGCGGATATGAACACGCTGGTTTCGCTTTCCACCAGCGTCATTTTCTTCTACGGGGCGGCCATTACTTTCCTGCCGGGTCTGGCCGGGCCGCACCAGCACGCGCAGTGGCACGAAGTCGCCATGCTTATCGCCTTCATCAACTTCGGGCGCTGGCTGGAGGCCAGGTCCAAGAGCAAGGCGGCGGAGGCGGTCTCAGGCCTCTTCAAGCTAGCGCCCAAGACGGCCCGACGCCTCAAGAACGGGAAAGAAGAGACCGTGCCGGCGGAAAGCATACTCCCCGGCGATACCATAGCGCTGCGCCCGGGCGAGCAGGTGCCCGTGGACGGGGAAGTTATCGAAGGCTTTTCAAGCGTGGACGAGGCCCTGCTGACCGGGGAGCCGGTGCCGCAGGACAAGGCCCCAGGCGCCAAGGTCTACGCCGGCACCATCAACAAGACCGGCGCGCTGCGCTTCGCCGCTACCGGAGTGGGCGAAGACATGGCCCTGATGAAGATCATCAAGGCCGTGGAGGAAAGCCAGGCCGGCAAGAATTCCGTGCAGCGCCTGGTGGACCGGATAGCAGCGCGCTTCGTGCCCGCCGTCCTCCTGATAGCCCTGGCGGCGGCCGGGGCCTGGCTTTATTACGCCGACCTCCCGCGCGCCGTCAGCGTTTTCGCGGCGGTGCTGGCCGTGGCCTGCCCCTGCGCCATGGGCCTGGCCGTGCCGATGGCCCTTTCGGCGGGCTTCGGCCGCGCGGCCGGCCTGGGCATGCTCATCAACAACGCCGAAGTACTGGAGCGCGTCCCCAAAATAAACGTGATGGTAATGGACAAGACCGGCACGCTGACCGAGGGACGCATGAAGATCTCCTCGGTAAATCCGCTGGGCGTCAGCGAGGTGCGGTTCCTGTCGCTGCTGCTGAGCACCGAGGAAAGCTCCGAGCATCCTTTCGCCGAGGCGGTGCGGACCTACGCCCGCGAGCGGCACGTGGAGCATCAGAAGGCTGAGCGCGTAGAGGCCCTACCCGGCAAGGGGATAAAAGTCCAGGCCGCAGGCAGCGCTGTCATGGCGGGCAGCGCCAAATGGTTCGCCGAGGAGGGTGTCCCGGTGCCCGAGGAAGCGGCGAAGGAGATAGCGGCGTCGCAGGAGTCGCTGCTGCTGCTGGCCGCCGACGGCGTTTTCCTGGGCTACGCGGCGCTGGCCGACACGCTGCGGCCGGAGGCGCCTGGCCTGCTGGCCGAGCTTAAGGCCATGGGGATCAAGCCGGTCATAGCCTCCGGCGACAGGCGGGCCGCGGTGCAGGCGCTGGCCGCCGCCCTGGGCGCGGAGGAGTTCTACGCCGAGATCTTCCCGGAGGAAAAAAGCCGCATCATCCAGCGGCACAAGGCCCTGGGCGCCAGCGTGGCCTTCGTCGGGGACGGCTTCAACGACGCGGCCGCGCTTTCCGAGGCCGACCTGGGCATCGCCATGGGCTCGGGCGCCGACATCGCCGTGAAGGCCAGCGACATAACGCTGATGCACAGCGGCCTGGCCGGCGTGGCGCAGGCGCTGAAACTGTCCCGGCTGATACGCCGCAACATCCGGCAGAACCTGGCCTGGGCTTTCGCCTACAACATAGTACTCATCCCCCTGGCGGCCGGGGCATTCTACCCCATCTGGGGATTAACCATACCGCCGTACTTCGCCGGCGCGGCCATGGCGCTGAGTTCCGTTTCGGTGGTGCTGAACTCACTGCGGCTGAAAAGCGCTAAATTGTGACGAGCCGGCTAATCCGGAGACCAAGGAGAAGACGATGAACACTAAACTGCTGATAACCATGCTGGCCGCCCTGCTGCTGGGCGCCGCCCGCGCTTCCGCCAAAGGCGGCATGGCGGGGCACAAAGAACACACGGCCGCGGCTATAGAGCATACGGACTGCCTGGAGCAGTGGGAGGGCGTCAAGGCCGAAAAAGAGGTTCTGAAGAACGGTGTCGAATTCACGCTAACCGCGGAAACCCCGGCGGCAGTCAAAGAACTGCGGGAGAAAGCGGCCGCGCACCTAAAGACCAAAGACTGCCCGCTGTTCAAGGACGCCGGCGAGATCGGCATCGAGAATATCGAAAATGGGATAAAAGTGACGGCAAAGGCCGGAAAACAGGCAGCTGCCGGCAAACAGCAGGTTGCCGCTAAAAAGAAGCACGGTTGCGCCTGCTGCGGCGGAGGGGAGGAGAAGACCGAGGCTAAGGCTTCCACCGCTGCCTATGCCTGCCCCATGGGCTGCGCGGAATCCGACAAGCCGGGCAAATGCCCCAAGTGCGGCATGAACCTGGTGGAGAACAAGAAAGCAGCTCAGGCGAAAAAAGATTAAGAGGCGCAGCCCCCGCATAAGTCGGCGCTAACACACCACACGTGCGGGGGCTGTCCTCGCTAATCAGCAAATATCATGACGAGCGTGCCCTGGACGGGAAAGCGTTGACCAGGGTGCTTAAAAATTGCGCTAATCTATAGGGGGGAAGTATTACTCGATCAGAGCGAAAGATATTGCCGCGCCCTAGGTAATTGTACAGAGGGGCAACGGAGGTTCTTATGGACTGGTCATTATTCGGGTTCAAGGCGGTGGGGGAAATGTTCAATATCCACCCGATGTTCGTGCATTTCCCGGTGGCTTTTCTGCCGGGGGCTTTCCTGCTTTTCGCGCTTGGGATAACGCTTAAGAAGCCTGGGCTGAACCTGGCAGGCCGCGCCTGCCTTTACATGGCAGCGGCCGGGGCGCTGGCCGCCTTAACTACGGGGCTGCTGGCAGAGGAGAGTTTTCCGCATAACGCGGTCATCCACCACATGATGGGGACCCATGAAACCCTGGCCTGGATAGTCCTTGCCTTGTCGGGAGTGCTCAGCGGATGGAGTTTCTTCCACTCCGAGCACCGCCCCAAAGCCGCCTGGGTCTTCCTCACGCTGCTGGGGCTGGCCAACCTGGCCGTAATGCAGGGGGCCGATATAGGCGCGCGCATGGTGTACCTGGAGGGGGCGGCGGTAAAGCCGGCGGTAACAGCGATTACCGGCGGGGGCGAGGCGAAGGAGACCATGGAAAACCCGAGGGCCGCCACGCCGGCAGGGCATGAAGGTCATAAACACAGTCATTGAGGCAGCAAAGGCGGCTGGAGCCGGGTTATAGACCGAAGGTTTTTTGCGCTTTATACGTTAAACTGAGTATGAGGGTACGTTTATGATATTTAACCGTTGTAGTGGGATAGTAAAAAAACTCTCCGCCTATATGGACGGAGAACTGGGTTCGAGCGACCGTTCCATGGTGGAGCGGCACTTGGCGGCCTGCGCCGATTGCGCTGCACAGTTGCGGCGTTTTCTGGCCGTAGACACCGGAATAAAACAACTGCCCGGCATAGCGCCGTCGCCTTTTTTCACCGCTAAAGTCGCGGCCGCCGCCAGGTATGTCGAGATCTCCCGGGCCAGTCTGCGCCGCTTCCTGCGGTTACCCGTGCCGGCCATGGCCCTGCTTGTTTCCTTCATCGTGCTGAACCTCTTTACCTTCGCCTTCAACATCAACGCCATGGAGAACGGCCCGCGCCGCGAGCTGACCCGCATGGTGGTGGCACAGTTGGCCAAACCCGCCAGCTTGATAAACCCGGTAGCGGTGGCACGGCTGTGCGGCGAATGCTCCAAGTATATGTGCCTCTGCATGCACGAGGCCGGCAAGAAAAGCCTCTGCCCCTGCAAAGACTGCGAGATGGAAAAAGAGCGCGGAGAAGCGGGGGGAAAGTCCGGGATGGGAAATATGGAGGGAACAAATGTCCACTAAATTCGCGGCGGCCGCCCTGGCCCTGGCCGCACTATCGTTCGTGCATCTGTTCGGTGTGGAAAAGGCCGCGCTGGCAGTTGTCCTGGGAGTAATGGTCCTTAAAGATCCGCTCCTAAGCCCGCGTGGGCAGAAACTGGCCAAAGCAGCGATAATAACCGGCATCGCGTATCTGCTGGTAGTGGCTGGCGTGTTCCTGTACCATATGCCCGCGTTGAACAGCATGGCCTCGAAACTGGCGAAGTAAGGCAACAAATTTATGAAGAAGACCATAGCAACCACTCTGGTTATTGCGGCCTTTTGCTCCACCGCAACAGCGCAGGAGCAACCCAGGACTGAAACCCCCTCGGCCGCAAAAAATATCGTCGCCGGAAAGTTGGAACTGGCCGCCGTCCTGGCCGAGGTCCGCGAAAAGAATCCCGACCTGAAAGCCGCCGCGGCCGTCACCAAGGCGGCCCGGAGCCGCATAAAACAGTCCTACATCCTTAAGGACCCCGTAATAGAGTTCGAGCGCATGTACACTCCCTCCGGAAATAGTTTTCTGAGCGACGCGGGGGAAAGGAACATCGCCATCAGCCAGGAGATAGAGAACCCCTACAAACTGCTCCAGCGCAGGAACGTCGCCAAAGACGAACACGCTTTTTACTCTTCCCTTTACGACTCCAAGGCGAGGGAACTTGCCGCCAAGGCCAAGGCGGTCTTCTACGAATACTACATGGCCGCCAGGGCCGAGCAGATCTACAACGAAACGGTGGACGTGCTGCGCGGCTTTTCCAAAATAGCTGAAGCTAAATACTCGGTGGGGAAAGCCTCGCAGAGCGACGCTATAAAAGCCCAGGTGGAGCTTTCGCGGATGCTCAACATGCTGGTAACGGTCAGACAGGAAAAAGAAACCGCCGCCGCTATGCTCAACGCGCTGATGGACCGCGACACCCTGGCGCCCCTGCCTCCGCCCGAGGAGCTCGAGCCTTCGCTGCCCGGCGCGTCTTATGAAGACCTGCGCGCCGCGGCCCTGGCCTCCAACCCCGGGCTGAAGGCTTATTCAATAAAGGCAGCCCAGGCCGAACGCCGCCTCTCGCTGTCGAAGGCGGAATATCTCCCGGACTTCATGCTGCTCTACAGGAAGCGCAAGGCCCCCGGCTCTGAGATGAACAACACCTACGACGTTTCGCTGGGTCTGACCGTGCCGCTCTGGTTCTCGAAGCAGAACGCCATGGTGAAAGAAGCCGGCGCTGACAGGGAAATGGCCCGGGCCGAATATAAAGCCGCCGGCAACGAGCTGGCTTCCGACCTGCGGGAAGCGGACATCAAGGCGCGCAGCAGCATGCGCCTGGTGGACCTTTACCGCGGCAGCGTCATCCCGCAGGCCGAGGAAGCGCTGAAGATAGCCCAGAGCGGCTACCAGGCGGAGAAGGCCGACTTCATGGACCTGCTGGACGCGCAGCGCACGCTGCTGGATTTCCGCATGGACTATTACCGCTATATCGTGGATTGCCACACCTGGCTGGCCAGGGTGGAACAGCTTACCGGTGAACTAAAATGAAAAAAAAGAAAATTATGCTGATCATCCTCGGGCTGGCGCTGCTGGCGGCCATACCACTAGGCATAAAATATTACCGCGGCCACGGCGGGCATGACGCCGCGCAGCATAAGGAACAATATCACTGCCCGATGCACCCCACCTACACTTCCACCCGCAAGGACGATTCCTGCCCCATCTGCGGCATGAACCTGGTGAAGAGCGAAGAAGCCGCCCCGGCAGCGCCGACGGGGGGGAAGATAAAGTTCTACCGCAACCCCATGAACCCCGCGATAACCTCCAAAACTCCCATGAAGGACGAGATGGGGATGGATTATGTGCCGGTGTACGTAACGGAGGGGGAGTCAAAAGAAGTGGGCGGCCGGGCACCTATAAAGATGGACAGCGCCAAAAGGCAGCTCATCGGCGTAAAGACCGCGCGTGCGGCCTACCGGGCCCTGACCCATACCGTGACCAGTTCCGGCAAGGTGGCCTATGACCCGGACCTCTACCAGTCAATTTCGGAATATAAAGAAGCCCTGACGGCCAGGGACAAAGTGAAAGACAGCTCCTGGCCCGAGGTGCATGAAAGGGCGGAAGCCCTGATCCGGGCCTCGGCGCTGCGCCTGCGGCAGGCGGGCCTTTCCGACGAGCAGATAACCGAGCTGGCCCAGGGCGGGGATACCCACGCGAACCTGCTGCTGCCCGGGGCCAAAGCCTGGCTTTACGCCCAGATCTACGAATACGAGATCGGCCTGATAAAACCCGGCCAGGAGATAGAGGCCGCGACGCCAGCTTACCCCGGCAAAATTTTCCGCGGCGTCATCAAGGCCGTGGACTCCATCCTCTCCGCCGAAACCCGCACGCTGCGCGTCCGGGCCGAGGTGGAAAACCCCGATAACATGCTCAAGCCCGAGATGTACGCCGAGATCAAGATAAAGGTGACGCTGGGCTCGCGCCTGTCGGTGCCGCTCAACGCCATCGTCAATACCGGCGCGCGCAAACTGGTCTTCGTGGATAAAGGCGAAGCGGGCTTCGAGCCCCGCGAAGTAAAGACCGGGTTCGAAGGCGACGATTACTCCGAGATCCTGTCCGGCGTCAGGGCGGGGGAGACCGTGGTTACTTCCGCGAATTTCCTCATAGACTCGGAAGCGCGCCTGAAATCCTCGGTCACGGAATAAACCCATGATAAAGAAGATCATCGCTTTTTCCGCCCATAACAAGGCCCTGGTAATCATCTTCACCGCCGTGGCGATGATAGGGGCGTACTACTGCGTCAAGAACATCTCGCTGGACGCCATCCCCGACCTGTCCGACACGCAGGTGATAGTCTATTCCCGTTGGGACCGTTCTCCCGACATCATGGAAGACCAGGTCACCTACCCCATCATCACCTCGCTCTTGGGCGCGCCCAAGATCAAGACCATCCGCGGCTTCTCCGATTTCGGCTTTTCCTACGTATACGTTATCTTCGAGGATGGCACGGACATCTACTGGGCCAGGGCCCGCGTGCTGGAATACTTGAACAAGATCCAGGGCCGGCTGCCCGAAGGCGTGAAAACCGAGATCGGCCCCGACGCCAGCAGCGTGGGCTGGGTGTTCCAGTACGCGCTGGTGGACAAAAGCGGCAGGCACGACCTGTCCGAACTGCGCTCCTTCCAGGACTGGAACCTTAAATACCATTTACAGTCGGTGCCCGGCGTGGCGGAAGTGGCCTCCATCGGCGGCTTCCAGAAACAGTACCAGGTGAACCTGAACCCCAACGCCATGGCGGCCTATAATATCCCGCTCGAAAAAGTGCT
>JAMPXK010000045.1 GCA_023701245.1 Elusimicrobiales bacterium
CAGATAGCCGACACCTGGTTCCGCGCGCAGAAGTACGCCGAGTCCGCCGGCGCCTACGACGCCATCATCACCAAGTACCCCAAGAGCGACAAGCTGGCCCTGGCCTGGCTGCGCCTGGCGCAGGTGCGCTATAACCTCAAGCAGGACGCGCAGGCGCTGGAGCAGGCCAAGACCGCCGTCTCCAAATACCCGGAAGCGCCCGAAGCCGCCGACGCTTTCGACCTGGCCGAGGCCGTGTTCGACCGCTCTCCCGCCTACGATTTCACCGCCTGGTTCGGCGACCTGGCCGCCCGCCCCGGCGCAGACAAGACCTCCGGCGAGGCCGTCTTCCGCCTGGGCCGCCGCCATTTCGAAAAGAAGGATTTCGCCGCCGCCGTGGCCGCGCTTAAGAAGTTCAGCGTGGACTACATCTCCCACCCGTCCATCAAGGACGCGCAGTTCTACCTGGGCGAGGCCTATTTCCAGACCGGCGACATGGAGAACGCCGCCTCCGTCTTCGACCGGTTCGCCAAAAATTACCAGGACGCCAAAGAGCACCCGGTGGCCCTGTTCCGCCTGGGCAACGCCTACTACAACCAGAAAAAGCACGAGGAAGCCGCCCGCGCCTACGCAAAGCTGGCGGAATTGTACCCGGCCAGCGAATACATCAAGCCCGCCCTCTTCAACCTGGCCCTCTGCTACAAGACCACCGGCGAGACCGACCGCGCCGAGGAGACCTACCGCAAGTACTACGACCTCACCGGCAAGACCGACGACGCCCTGGCCGCCCTGTGGGAGATCTTCAATATCCAGAAGACCCGCGGCGACGTGGCCGGCGCCCTGAAGACGCTCACCCAGATCTACGGCGAGAGCGAGGGCAAGGAAGACGGCCTGGAAGCCATGTACTACATGGGCGAACTGAATTACGAGAACCGCCAGCCCGACGAAGCCCGCGACTACTGGGAGCGCCTGGCCCAGCAGAAACCGGCCGGCAGCGCCTGGCGCCTGCAGGGCCTGGTGAAACTGGGCGAGATCTACGAAGGCGAGAAGAACTACCAGGAAGCCGCGCGCGTCTATAGCGACATCGCCCGCAATTCCGATAAGCCCGAAGTGGCCAAGGCCGCCGCCGAGCGCGCCCGCAGCCTGCTGGGCATGAACAAAGCCGCTTCCGACAAGATGCGTACCCTGCCCGGCATGGACGGGGGGGAAGAAGCCGTGGAAGAGCCCGCCGCCGCCGAGCCGCCCGCGCGTCCGGCCCCGGCCAAAAAGAAACCCGTGCGCCGCACGGTAAAGAAGCAGCCCGCAGCCGCACCCTCTGCAACCGACTAAAGGAGCCGCAATGGAAAACATCAACTACCTCGCTATTTTCAAGGACAGCTTCACGCTGGCCATACTTTTGTTCTGCTCGCTCTTGTCCACCACCTTCGCCTTCGAGCGCTGGTTCTACTTCCGCAAAGCCCGCCAGAAAAAGATCGACGGGTTCCTCTCCCACGTCAGCGGCCTGCTAAAGGAAGGCAAAATAGAGGACGCCCTTAAATACACCGCCAAGATAGACTCCCCCGTAGGGCGCCTGTTCCATTACGCGCTCGAACACCGCGCCATGGGCCGCCGCGACCTGGAAGAGCTGCTGGCCACCAAGCGCCAGGAAGAGCGCCTGGCCATGGAGCGCAACCTGGGCGTGCTGGGCACCATGGGCAATATCGCCCCGTTCATAGGCCTGTTCGGCACCGTGGTGGGCATCATCAAGGCCTTCCGGGACCTGGCCCTGTCCGGCTCGGGCGGCCCCGCCGTGGTGGCCAAAGGCATAGCCGAAGCGCTCGTCGCCACCGCCGGCGGCCTCGCCGTGGCCATTCCCGCCGTCATCATCTACAACTATTTCATGCGCAAGACCAAGGTGATCTCCAGCGAGCTGGAGATCTTCAGCGCGCGCCTTATCATCATGCTGGAGGCCAAATAGTTAGATGGGGATGTCCTCCAATAACTCCGAAGAACCCATAACGGAGATCAACCTTACGCCCCTGGTGGACGTGTCGCTGGTGCTGGTCATTATTTTCATGGCCGTGGCGCCCTTCGCGCTGCAGGCCGGTATAAAGGTGCTGCAGTCCAAGGCCAGCGCACAGGTGGGCAAGGTGTCCATGTCTGAAAGCGTGCAGGTGCGGCTGTCCAAAGAGGGCAAACTGACCCTCAACGGCGCGGAGCTGGCCCGGGAGAACTACCCCGCGGCCGTGGCCAAGGCGCTGGAGAAAAGCGCGGATAAATTCGTGATAGTAAAGGCCGACACCCAGAACAAGGTGGGCCAGGTGGTGGGCCTGCTCGACGAAGCCCGCCAGGCGGGCGCCCTTAAGATGGCCCTGATGAAGAACTAAATGAAATTCAGACCGGAAAACGACGACAGCATGATGACGGGCATTAACGTGGCCCCGCTGGTGGACGTCTGCCTGGTGTTGGTCATCATCTTCATGGTCACGGCCCCGCTGCTGTCGGACCCCGCCCTGAAAGTGAACCTGCCCCAGGCCAAAACGCAGGAAGGCGAAGAGAAGGACAAAGTGGTGGTCACCATCTCCGCCGCCGGCAAGTACGCCGTGAACGAAAAGCTTTTTACCGACGAGCCCGCCTTCCTGGAAGGCGTGGACAAAGTGCTTAAGGAAGGTGCCGCGCGCCTGGTGGTCATAAAAGCCGACGCGGAAGCGCCTTACGGCATCCTTACGGACACCATGCAGCGGGCCAAAGAAGCCGGCGCCACCGGCATCACCATAGCCACGGAGCAGAAGAAGAAGTAATGTACGACGGCAACTCCAAAGCGGTCAAAATTTCCATAGCGGCCTCGGCGTCGTTCCACGTGCTGCTGTTCGGCCTCTATTATTACTTCGTGCTCATGCGCCCGGAGACGCGCAACGTGGTGCTCTCCAACGTGGACCTTATCATGCAGGAAAAAGAAGCGCAGGCCAAGCCCGAGAACAAAACGCTGAGCTTCCTTAAGCTGGCCCTGCCCGTCATCCCCAAGATCGCCGTGCAGGAAGTACCCAAGATCCCCACGCTGGACATTAAGACCCCGGACCGCCACCGCCCCGCCATGGACCTGCCCAAAACTCTCGCCGAGCGCTCCGGCCGCGTCTCCGCCGCCCAGAAACTGGAGATGGACGCGGGCCGAAGGGTGGGGGGCGACATAAAGGACGCCGGGCTGGACATCAAGGCTGAACGCTCCGCCCAGGCCATGGCGCCGCGCATAGAGCTGGAAGAAGTGGGCATGAAGAAAGCCCCGTCGCTGCCGCAGGGCCTTAAATTCGAGGACGCCGGCCCCGCCGTGCGCCCGCAGACCATGCAGGAACTCAACATGGCCGTAGGCCGGGCCCGCCGCGCCGGCACCGGCCCGCAGGCCCTGGCCGAACGCCAGGGCGCCGTGGCCGCCGCCCGGCAGACCCCGGCCATAGCCGCGGCCCCGCAGCGCCTTACCGAGGCCCAGAGCGGCGGCGTGCAGGTGGCCCGCCGCCAGGCCCCGGCCATCTCCGCCGCGGCCTTCACCCCGCGCCACAACGAAAGCCTGCGCGGCGCCGACGCCGCGCCCCGCCGCATGGAGATCACCGGCCCCCTGTCGCGCCGCAAGGTCAGCAAGTATTACGTGCCCGCCTTTCCCGACTGGGCGCGCGACCGCGGCATCCTGGAAGCCGCCGTGTCCGTTAAATTCTACGTGGATAATTCCGGCCGCGTGCTGGACAGCGCCGAAGTGGAGAAAACCTCCGGCTACGGCGCGCTGGACCGCCTGGCGCTGGACGCCATAAAGCGCTGGAGCTTCGAGCCGCTCGCCGGCCCGGCCTCCCGGCAGTGGGGCATCATCACTTTCAGGTTCCTGGCGGATTAAGGACTTTATGCTAAAACTACTCGCAACGTTCCTGCTGGCCGCGGCGCCCGCCGCCGCCCAGGAGGCCTCTACGGCCACCTACAACGAAGTGCCGGAAGAAGTGGTGATAAAATCCGAATCCTCCGACGAACTGCGCACCCGCAAGCCCCCGCTGAAGGTAAAGGCGGACAAGTTCGAGAGCATAGCCAAGTCCCTGGAAGCGGACAAGAACCTGTTCCGCTTCGAATCGGCGGACTTCGTGAGCTTTTCGCGCAACCACCCGGAAAAACTGCAGAGCGCCCGCGTCATAAAGCCCTGGCGCACCTCGTTCAGCGACCGTACCATCATCGCCTTCTACCCGCGCCGCAAGTTCGAAGAGCTCTTCAGCCGCAACTACACCGAAAAGAACTCTCGGGACCTGCAGTGGACCTTGTCCATTACCGACGAGGAAGGCAAGATCTTCCATAAGTACTCCGGCACCGGCCTGCCCCCGGAAACCCTCTCCTGGAGCGGCGAGAACGACGCCCGCGAATGGGTGCGCGCCGGCCACAGCTACGCGCCGGTGTACGTCTTCGTGGACGAATACGGCTCCCCCAAGACCATCATAGGGGAACTGGTGAAGTTCACCGCCATCGTCTACCAGAAAGGCGGCAACCTTACCATCAGCCTGGACTCCGCCGGGCTCTTCGGCCCCAACAAGAGCGCCCGCGCCCTGGACAAGAAAGACGGCGAGGCCCTGCTGTCGGCCACGGCTGACCTGGTAAAGCGCCGCTACTACAACATGCCCCTGCGCGTAAAGGTTTACGCCCAGACCAAGGAACTGGCGGACCTGCAGGCCGACCTGGTAAAAGACTACCTCAAAGCCGCCCTGATGTCGCCGGAAAACCTCCTGTCCGCCGAAGGCCAGGAAGACTCCTACGCCCAGCAGCGCACCGATATAGTTTTACTCAACAAATGAAATTTGAATTCATAAAAACGCAAATCAAGGGGCTGCTAATGGTGCGGCCCGAGACCGGCCGCGACGAGCGGGGGACCGTATCAGAGAATTACAAGGCCAGCGAATTCCGCAAGGCCGGCATAAAGACGCTTTTCGTGCAGGAGAACCGCTCCGTGTCGCGCAAAAACGTGCTGCGCGGCCTGCACTACCAGCGCGCCCCGCACGCCCAGGCCAAATTGGTGCGCTGCGGGCATGGCCGCATCTTCGAGGCTGTTGTTGACCTGCGTCCGAGCTCCAGGACATACGGCAAGGCCTATACCATAGAACTTTCCGAGGCCAATGGCCTCATGCTCTTTATACCGGAGGGCTTTGCCCACGGCTTTTACGCGCTGACCGACCACACCGAGGTCATGTACAAGTGTTCGAAGGAATACGCCCCGTCACATGATACGGGGCTGCGCTGGAACGACCCGGACATAGCCATAAAGTGGCCATGCAAAAAGCCCGTCCTCTCTGCCAAGGACAAAAATCTTCCGTTCTTAGCGCAGCTCAAGGAGAAAGCATGAAAGGCATAATCCTCGCCGGAGGTTCCGGCACGCGCCTGTACCCTATCACCAATACCGCCTGCAAGCAGCTGCTGCCTGTATACGACAAGCCAATGATTTATTACCCGCTGTCCACGCTGATGCTGGCCGGCATACGGGAGATACTGATAATCTCCACACCCAAAGACCTGCCGCGCTTCCGGGAGATATTCGGAGACGGGGCCGCATGGGGTCTTAAACTCAGTTACAAAGAGCAGCCCAGGCCGGAAGGTATAGCGCAGGCCTTTCTGATAGCTGAGGAATTCCTTGCCGGTGAGGACGCCTGCCTGGTGCTTGGCGATAATATTTTCTTCGGGAACGCCTTGCCGGAGGCCTTACGCAAAGCCGTTGCCGCCGCTAAACAGAAATTGGCGACGGTTTTCGGGTATTACGTCAAGGATCCTGAACGTTACGGTGTTGTAGACTTCGATAAAAACGGCAAGGCCCTTTCTATAGAGGAGAAACCGGTCGCCCCCAGGTCTAACTATGCCGTTACCGGACTCTATTTTTATCCTAGCGAAGTGGTCGGGACGGCAAAGAAGATCGTGCCCAGCGACCGTGGCGAGCTTGAGATAACCGACGTGAATAGGGAATACCTAAAGAACGGGAACTTGAATGTGGAACTGCTGGGCCGCGGTTACGCCTGGCTGGATACCGGCACTTTTGACAGCTTGCTGGAGGCGGGTGAGTTTATTGCTATGGTAGAGCGCCGGCAAGGCCTTAAGATCGCCTGTATAGAAGAAATCGCGTATGTGATGGGCTTTATAGATAAGCCGCAACTTCTGCGTCTTGCGGAGAGTTTGGATAAAAATACATATGGCCAGTATCTCCGGAAAGTTGCAGCCGGGCACTGAGAAAATAAAAATGAAAAACCCCAGTACCATCCTTGTTACCGGAGGAGTCGGGTTCATCGGATCTAATTTTATCCGCTACGTGCTGGAGAAAACCGCCTTTAAAGGCCGTATAGTCAACCTGGACAAACTGACCTATGCCGGTAATCCGGAGAACCTGGCGGACGTGCAGAAAAAGTACAAAGGCCGGTATGTTTTAGTTAAAGGCGACATCTGCGACTTTAAACTGGTAGGCCGGCTGTTCAAGAAATACTCGCCGGGGATAGTCACCCACTTCGCCGCGGAGTCCCACGTGGACCGTTCCATCTTCGGCCCGAAAGATTTTATCGAGACCAATATCCACGGCACCTTCTCACTCCTGGAAACCGCCCGCCAGGCCTGGGCCGGCCGCAAGGATGTGCGCTTTCACCATGTCAGCACCGACGAGGTTTACGGCTCCCTGGGCCGCACCGGCAAGTTCAAAGAGACCACTCCCTACGATCCGCGCAGTCCTTATTCCGCGTCCAAGGCGTCTTCGGATCACCTGGTTATGGCTTACCACCATACCTATGGCCTGCCGGTCACCATGTCCAACTGCTCCAATAACTACGGGCCTTACCACTTCCCGGAAAAACTCATCCCCCTGGTGATACTTAATGCGCTGGAAGGCAAACCGTTACCGGTTTACGGTGACGGCATGCAGGTGCGCGATTGGCTATATGTCGAAGACCACTGCGCCGCCATCTGGCGTGTTATCAATAAAGGCCGCGTAGGCCAGACCTACAATGTGGGCGGCAACAGCGAAATGGCGAATATTAACGTGGTTAAAAACATCTGCGCCGCCCTGGAAAAATACCGGCCCAGCTGCTGCAACGTGGATCTTAAGGGTAAAAAATACCTGGACCTGGTAACTTACGTTAAGGACCGCCCAGGACATGACCGCCGCTATGCCATAGATTTCTCTAAAATACGCCGGGAACTGGGCTGGAAGCCCTCTGTTACTTTCAAACAAGGCCTGGAGCGCACGGTGCGCTGGTACCTTGATAATTCCGCCTGGGTGCGCGACGTAAAGACCGGCGCCTACCGCGGTTGGCTGAAGAAGAACTATACCAGATGAAAGTCGTTTTCCTTGGGACCAATGGCTGGTACGATACTGGCACCGGCAATACCATCTGCACGCTGGTAAAGACCTCGTGTTACGACATTGTGCTCGACGCCGGCTATGGGCTGCATAAACTCGACAAGTATTGCGACGGCACCAAGCCGGTATTCATCCTGCTGAGCCACTATCACCTGGACCACATAGCCGGCCTGCATACGCTGGTTAAATTTCGTTTTAAGAAAGGCCTTACCATCTGCGTTCAGAAAGGCGGGCGCAAGGTGCTGGCCGCTTTTGTCGGCAAGCCGTTCACGGTGCCGCTGTCCAAGCTGCCGTATCCTGTAAAAGTGCTGGAATTGCCGTCGGAGACCCGGAAACTGCCATTCAAACTTGAAACGCTGCCGCTGGTGCACGCGGATCCTGTGCTGGGCTTCCGTTTTAAGCTGGAGGGGAAAACAGTAGCGTACTGCACGGACACCGGCTACTGCCCCAATGCCCTGCAGTTGGCCCGCGGCGCGGACCTGCTGATAACAGAATGCGCCCACTTGCCCGGAGAGCACAACCCGGCCTGGCCACATTTTAACCCTGAGACAGCCGCCAAACTTGCCTGCGAGTCCGGAGCCAAGCGCCTGGCCCTGACCCACTTTTCCGCGGAGCGCTACCACAAACCCGCCCTGCGCGTCATGGCGCTGCGCTTGGCCCGCAAAGCCTTCCCCAAAACCACCGCTGGCCGCGATGGACTGATATTGGGGATTTAATCCATACCCGGCGTTGAGATGGGAGCAATTTGGTAGACTATACGACGTAATACCTCGAAGCGATTACGGAGGGGATATGAAAGCAGTTATACTTGCCGGCGGCATGGGCACGCGCCTTAGCGAAGAGACCGACCTGAAACCCAAACCGATGGCCGAGATAGGCGAAAAGCCGATGCTCTGGCACATCATGAAGATCTATTCCCATTACGGCTTCAATGATTTTGTACTGTGCCTGGGCTACAAGGGCTACATGATAAAGGAGTACTTCGCCAACTACTTCCTGCACCAGGCCGATGTGACCATAGACATGAAGAACAACAAGATGGAAGTGCACCACAAAAAGGCGGAGCCCTGGAAGGTGACGCTGGTGGACACGGGCCTGAACACCATGACCGGCGGCCGCCTGAAGCGGGTGCAGGAATATGTGGGCAAAGAGCCTTTCATGCTGACCTACGGCGACGGGGTTGCTGATGTGGACCTCAAAAAACTTACTGCTTATCATAAAAAACACGGCGGGTACGCCACCATAACGGCCATACAGCCGCTGGGCCGCTTTGGCGCCATAGATATGCGAAATGACGGCAGCGTGCGGGCCTTCCAGGAGAAACCTGAGGGCGACGGGGCCTGGATAAACGGCGGCTTCTTTGTGCTGCAGCCGGAGGTCTTTAATTACATTAAAGACGGCGACGCCTCTATCTGGGAGCGCGCGCCCCTGGAAGGCCTGGCAAAGGCCGGCCAGTTGAAAGCCTACCAGCACTGCGGGTTCTGGAAGTGCATGGACACCTTGCGCGATAAGACCGAACTGGAGAACCTGTGGAAATCCGGCAAGGCCCCCTGGAAGGTCTGGAAATGAAGGCTTGGCGCGACAAGAGGGTATTCCTCACCGGGCATACCGGGTTTAAAGGCGCCTGGCTTTCCATCTGGCTGGAGTCTCTGGGCGCCAAAGTTACCGGCTACGCCCTTAAACCGCCCACAAAGCCCAGCCTGTTCGGTATCTGCCGGCTGGACCGCCGGATAAATTCCGTTATAGGCGACGTGCGCGACGGCGCTCGCCTTAAAAGAGCCATGAAGGCGGCCAGGCCTGATATTGTAATTCACATGGCCGCCCAGGCTCTGGTGCGGGAATCCTACAAGACGCCGGCGGATACTTACGCCACGAACGTTATAGGCACGGTTAACCTCCTTGAGGCGGTGCGTGCCTGCCCTACCGTGAGGGCCGTGGTGAACGTCACCACGGACAAGTGCTACGAGAACAAAGAACACCTGCTCGGCTACAGGGAGGGCGAGCCTCTTGGCGGGTATGACCCTTACTCTTCCAGCAAGGCCTGTTCTGAACTGGTGACCGCGGCTTACCGCAATTCTTTTTTTAATCCCGCCGACTATAAGAAGCACGGCGTGGCCCTGGCCAGCGCCCGGGCCGGCAACGTGATAGGCGGGGGAGACTGGGCGGCGGACCGCCTTGTGCCGGACCTGATCCGCGCGGGGCTGAGGGGCGAGAAGGCCCGCATACGCAACCCGCGCGCCATACGCCCCTGGCAGCACGTGCTTGAGCCGCTTTCCGGCTACCTGCTGCTGGCGGAGCAGCTTTATACGTACGGCGTCAAATACGCCCAGGCCTGGAACTTCGGCCCGGACGCAGGCGACGCCAAGGACGTGGAGTGGATAGTCAGGCGCATGTTCGCGGCCTGGCCTGAGGCCCCTGGCTATGTAATAGACAAAGGCCGCCACCCGCATGAGGCGCATTATTTGAAACTGAATTCCGACAAAGCCCGGCGTGAACTGGGCTGGGCGCCCCGCTGGCACATTGGTGGCGCCATAGACCGCATTATCTCCTGGACCCGCGCCTATGCTGCCCGCAAGGACATGCGCCTGGTCTGCCTGGAGCAGATAAAGGACTACACCGCTATATGACCAAGCAGGAACAGAAAGCCCGCGGCGAGATCTTCCGCAAGGTAAGCGCCTATTACAAGAAATTCCACCTGCGGCCCAAGTTCAAACCGGGCGAGAGCTTTGTAAACTACGGCGGCCGCGTTTACGACGACAAAGAGTTGGTGAACCTGACCGACACTGCCTTGGATTTCTGGCTGACTTCCGGCCGCTATTGCGCGGCCTTTGAAAAAGAACTGGGCGCCTACCTGGGCGTTAAGTATGTGTCGCTGGTGAATTCCGGCTCTTCGGCCAACCTCATAGCTTTCATGGCGCTTACCTCGCCCAAGCTGGGCGCGCGGCAGATAAAGCCCGGCGACGAAGTGATCACCGTGGCGGCGGGCTTTCCTACCACGGTCACCCCCATCATCCAGTACGGAGCCATACCGGTGTTCGTGGACGTGCAACTGCCCTCCTATAACATAGACTGCTCAAAACTCAAAGGCGCCCTCTCTAAAAAGACCAAGGCCGTAATGCTGGCGCATACGCTGGGCAATCCCTTCGACATCAAAGCGGTAAAGGCTTTTTGCGTAAAACATAACCTTTGGCTGATA
Source organism: Elusimicrobiales bacterium (assembly GCA_023701245.1). GTDB lineage: Bacteria > Elusimicrobiota > Elusimicrobia > Elusimicrobiales > UBA9959 > UBA9959. Next base: position 10,506 of record JAMPXK010000045.1, read on the forward strand.
GAAGATAACTGTGACGCCCTCGGTTCCAAATATGCGGGAAAGTTCACCGGCACGCACGGGGACATCGGCACGTCGAGCTTTTACCCGCCGCATCATATGACCATGGGCGAAGGCGGGGCGGTGTACACCAATGATCCGCTCCTCAAGCGCCTGATAGAGTCTTTCCGTGACTGGGGCCGGGACTGCTGGTGCGCCTCGGGCAAGGACAATACCTGCCATAACCGCTTCACCCGCAAATACGGCGAGTTGCCGCTTGGCTATGACCACAAATACGTTTATTCCCATTTCGGCTACAATCTGAAGGCCACCGAGATGCAGGCCGCCGTGGGGCTGGCCCAGCTTAAGAAATTCCCCGGTTTCGTGGAGGCCCGCAAGAAGAATTGGGCTTACCTGCGCAAGGCGTTAAGTAAGTTCGCGGATAAACTGATTCTGCCGGAACCCACCGCGGCTTCCGTTCCCAGCTGGTTCGGCTTTCTTGTTACCGTGCGCCCAGGGTCCGGCTTTACCCGCGACCAGCTGGTGCAGCACCTGGAGAACAACAAGGTGCAGACCCGCATGCTGTTCGCCGGCAACCTGATAAAACACCCCTGCTTCGACGGAATGCGTAAGACTGGCAAAGGTTTCCGGGTGGCCGGGCCGCTGCCCAACACGGACCGCATCCTGCACGATACGTTCTGGATAGGCGTTTACCCGGGTATGACGCCGGCCATGCTGAAGTACATGGTAAAGACCTTCGAGACCTTCTTTGGAAAGACCGCATGAACTTCGTTAAAAAGGCCACGCCCATAGCCGGCTGCTACGAGATACTGCCCACCATACGCAAGGACAGCCGCGGCGCTTTCGTGAAGATTTTTCATGAGCCGGAGTTCCGCAAACTGGGACTGCCCACTAAGTTTAAGGAAACCTACTACTCTGTTTCGAAAAAGGGCGTATTGCGCGGTTTGCATTTCCAGGTTCCGCCGGCGGCAATATCCAAGTTGCTATATTGTGTGGAAGGGGTGATAGTGGACGCCGTATTAGACCTGCGGCGCCGGTCCAAAACCTACGGTAAGTCTGCAATCGTAAGATTGGGAGCAAGAACGGCAAACATGCTCTATATCCCGGAGGGTTGCGCGCATGGTTTTTATGCTGTTTCCCGCCGGGTCGTTATGCTCTATCATACCACCGGAGTTTATTCCCCGGAGCACGATACCGGCCTGCTATGGAACTCGGCCAGGGTCAAATGGCCCTGCAAACAGCCTATCATTTCCAAGCGGGACGCATCCTTGCCGTCTTTTGCGGATTTCCTTACCCCGTTTTAGCACCTCGTCCGCCTTTGCTATAATATAGTTAATAATAAGCCGGTTCCCCGGCTTTATTATTACTTTACACAAAGGGTGGGATAATGAAAAAAGCTTTGATCACCGGCATCACCGGGCAGGACGGTTCCTACCTTACGGAACTTCTGCTTTCCAAAGGCTACGAAGTGCACGGTATTCGGCGGCGGGCGGCTTCCGTTAACACTACCCGCATTTCCGCTTTCCTTAAGCATCCCCGCCTTAAACTGCATTACGGCGACCTTACCGACTCCACCAACCTGACCCGGATAATAGGCGAGGTTAAGCCCGACGAGATATATAACCTGGGCGCGCAGAGCCATGTGGCGGTAAGCTTCGAAGAACCGGAATATACGGCGGACTGCGACGGCCTGGGCACCATGCGCATACTGGAAGCTGTGCGGCTGCTGGGCCTGACCAAAAAGACCCGCATCTACCAGGCGTCTACGTCGGAGCTGTTCGGCAAGGTGCAGGAAGTTCCCCAGAGCGAAAAGACCCCTTTCTACCCGCGCAGCCCTTACGGGGTAGCAAAAATGTACGCCTTCTGGATAACGGTCAACTACCGCGAGTCTTACGGTATCTTCGCCAGCAACGGCATTCTCTTCAACCACGAAAGCCCCATGCGCGGCGACGAATTTGTGACCCGCAAGATAACCCGGGCCATGGGCCGCATACTGCTGGGCGAGCAGAAGTGCCTGTACATGGGCAACATGAACGCCCTGCGCGACTGGGGCCACGCCAAGGATTATGTGCGCGCCATGTGGCTGATACTGCAGCAGAAAAAGGCCGAGGATTTTGTGATAGCCACGGGCAAGCAGTATTCCGTGCGCAAGTTCATAGAACTGGCCGCCAAAGAAGTAGGCATCACCATAGCCTGGCAGGGCAAGGGCCCCGCCGAAAGAGGTGTGGTGAAAGCCGTAAAACCCCTGCCCGGCCTGGCGGGGGAGATAAAGGTCAAGAAAGGCGACGTGATAGTGCGCGTGGACCGCGCTTATTACCGCCCCGCCGAGGTGGAAACCCTGCTGGGCAACCCCGCCAAGAGCCGCCGCGTGCTGGGCTGGAAGCCGGAAGTCTCTTTTCCCGAGCTGGTGCGCGAGATGGCCGCCAGCGATCTTAAACTGGCGCTGAGCGAACACCACCTGCGCAAGGCCGGCTACGGGGCCGTGAAGAACTGCTGATGAAAAAAGCCCTTATTACCGGCGTGCGCGGGCAGGACGGCTCTTACCTGAGCCAGTTGTTGCTTGCCAAAGGCTACGAGGTTTACGGCGCGGACCGCAGCGGCGATTCCGGGCTGTGGCGCCTGCGCGAACTGGGAGTGGAAGGCCGGGTAAAAGAAGTTTACCTGGACATCCTTGAACTTTCCAATATCATAGACGTGCTGGAGCGGGTGCAGCCCGACGAGATCTACAATTTCGCGGCCCAGAGCTTTGTGCAGACTTCCTTCGAACAGCCCATCCTTACGGCCGAGATAAACGCCATAGGCGTGGCCCGCCTGCTGGAAGCGGCCCGCAAAGTCTGCGCGGAGGTCAGGTTCTTCCAGTCCTCCACCGCCGAACTCTTTGGCGGGACCGGTTCCGCGCCCAAGGGAGAGGGCACTGATTTCCATCCCAAGAGCCCTTACGCCGTGGCCAAACTTTATGCCCACTGGCTTACGGTCAACTACCGCGAGGCCTACGGCATGCACGCCAGCTGCGGCCTGCTGTTCAACCACGAAAGCCCCATGCGGGGCGAAGAATTCCTCACCCGGAAGATATCCATGGCCGCGGCCAAAATAAAGAAAGGCCTGCAGGAAAAAGTCCTTGTCGGCAACCTTGAATGCCGCCGCGACTGGGGCTACGCCAAGGAATACGTGGACGCCATGTGGCGCATGCTGCAGCAGCCCGCCGCCGGCGACTATGTGCTGGCCACCGGGGAAACCCATACGGTGCGCGAATTTGTGGAAGAGGCCTTTGCCGCCGCCGGCCTGCGCCTGCGCTGGGAAGGCAAAGGCCTGCAGGAGCGTGGCCTGGACGCCGCCGGCCGCGTCCTGGTGGAAGTATCCAAAGAATTTTACCGCCCTTCAGAAGTGGACTGCCTTTCCGGCGACGCTTCAAAAGCCCGCGCCGCCCTGGACTGGCGCCCGCAGACCAGGTTCCGCGACCTGGCCGCGCTGATGGTAGAGGCGGATATGAAGCGCCTGGAGGAGAGAAAATGAAAGCTGTAATACTGGCCGGCGGTTCCGGCACGCGTTTATGGCCGGTGTCCCGCTACGGGCTGCCCAAGCAATTTATAAAACTCAACGGCGGTAAATCCCTGCTTTGCCAGACGGTAGAGCGCCTGGCGGCCGTGGTGCCCCTGCGCGATATCTTTGTTATAACCAACGACGACTACCGCTTTCACGTGCAGGCGGACCTGCGCTCCGTGTCGCCGGATATGGAGAACAACGTTATCCTGGAGCCCGTGGGCCGCAATACCGCACCGGCCATAGCCCTGGTGATAAAGTACTGCCAGGAAAAACTCAAATGCGGCAAGGATGAGGTCGTCTTTATCTGCCCTTCGGACCACATCATAGAACCGGTGGAAAAATTCGCGCGCTACGCCAAACAGGCGGAAGGTGCGGCCAAGGCTGGCAGCATAGTGACCTTCGGAATAAAGCCGAGCCGCCCGGAGACGGGCTACGGCTATATCAAGAAGGGCGGAAAAGCCGCCGGTAACGGCGGAGTGTTCCGCGTGGAGAAGTTCGCGGAGAAGCCCAACCTGAAAACCGCTGAGAAATACCTGGCCGCCGGCAGCTATTACTGGAACTCTGGCATGTTCGCCTTCACCATAGGCACCATGCTGGCGGAGTTCAAGGCCTATTCACCCGAGATCAGCCGCAAAATGCCGCAGACGCTGGCCCGGATGATAGCTGATTTCAAGAACATGCCCTCTATTTCCATAGACTACGCGGTAATGGAGAAGTCCCGCAAGGCGGCGGTGCTGCCCATAGACATTCTCTGGTCCGACGTGGGTTCCTGGGATTCCCTGCACGAAGTTATCAAGCCCGACCTGGACGGCAACGTGAAGGTGGGGGATATCCTTGCCCTGGATACCAAGCGCACCATCATGATGGGGGAAAAGCGCCTGATCTCCACCATAGGCCTGAAAGACCTGATCATTATAGACACCGCCGACGCGCTGCTGGTGGCCCGCCGCGGGCAGGCCCAGCGCGTAAAAGAAGTGGTGGACGCGCTGAAAGAGCGCAAGCGCAAAGAAGTAGTGGAGCATACCACAACCTACCGCCCCTGGGGCAGCTACACAATCCTGGAAGAAGGCCCGCGTTATAAAATCAAACGCATTGTGGTGAAACCCACCCAGAAGCTCAGCCACCAGCTGCATTACCACCGCAGCGAACACTGGATAATTGTAAAGGGCACCGCCAAGGTGACCATAGGCAAAAAGGCCTCTATCATCCACGAGAACGAAAGCACCTACGTGCCCAAATCCACCGAACACCGCCTGGAGAACCCCGGCAAGGTGCCGCTGGAGATGATAGAAGTGCAGAACGGGGAATACGTGGGCGAAGACGATATAGTGCGCTATACCGATAATTATGGCCGGGCTTGACTCGAAATCCAGAGGGGAGAATGTTTATGAAAGATAACGTTTTTAATAGATTGTTTATCCTTGAACTCGCCAATAACCACATGGGCGACGTGGACCACGGCATAGCCGCCATCCGCGAATTCGCCAAGGTCTGCAAGAAGTTCCCGTTCAAGTTCGCCTTCAAGTTCCAGTACCGCAACCTGGACACCTTTATCCACCCGGAGTACAAGGGGCGCAAGGACATAAAATATGTGGCCCGTTTCGAAGAGACCCGCCTGAGCCCTGAGCAGTTCCTGCGGCTGAAGGCCGAAATGGCGGCCAACGGGTTTATAGCGGTCTGCACCCCTTTCGACGAACCTTCCGTGGACCTGGTAGAGCAGCACGGCTACGACATTATAAAAGTGGCCAGCTGTTCTTTTACCGACTGGCCGCTGCTGGAACGCATAGTGAAGACCGACAGGCCCATAATACTTTCCACGGCCGGGGCGGAGCTGCGCGACATCGACAGCGTGGTCTCCTTCCTTGAGCACCGCCGCAAGAATTTCGCCATTATGCATTGCGTGGGCGAGTATCCCACCCCCAAGGAACGCTTTGAACTGGGACAGATAGACTTCCTGCGCCAGCGCTACCCCGGGGTGACGGTGGGCTATTCCACTCACGAGGAACCGGATAACTACGACGCGGTGCGCGTGGCCATAGGCAAGGGCGCCGCCATAGTGGAGCGGCATGTGGGCCTTAAGACCGCCAAGTACGACGTGAACAAGTACTCTTCCGTGCCCGAGCAGGTGGAAAAGTGGCTGGCCGCGGCCCAGGACGCTTTTCTGATGTGCGGCGTCAGCGGCCGGCGCCGCGAGATAGGCGCCAAGGAAGCCGAAGACCTGCGCGGTTTGCGCCGCGGCGTCTTTGCCAGGACCGACATCAATCCCGGCGAGAAGATAACGGCGGCCAACGCTTTCTTCGCCATCCCCAATGTGCCCGGCCAGGTGCTGGCCAACGATATGTCCAAGTACGCCGTCTTTACCGCCAGCCAGAAGATCCCGGCGGGCAAGCCCGTTATGACCGCCGCCGCAGAGCACCGCAATATGCGGGCCAAGGTGCTGGAGACGGTCTCCAAGATACGCCAACTGGTGATAGACAGCAAGATAGCGCTGCCGCCCAAGATAGAGTTCGAACTCTCGCACCAGTACGGCCTGGAGAAGATAGACCGCTACGGGGCCACCATCATAAACTGCATCAACCGCGAATACTGCAAGAAGATCATCATCATGCTGCCCGGGCAGGAAAACCCCACGCACCACCATAAGAAAAAGGAAGAGACCTTCCAGATCCTGCACGGCAGCCTGTGGATAAACATAGAAGGCCAGGACCGAGAGTACCAGCACGGGGAGATAGTGGTGGTGGAGCGCGGCCAGAAGCACAGCTTCCGCTCCGAACATGGCGCCGTCTTTGAGGAAGTCTCTACCACGCATTACAAGGACGACTCTTTTTACGACGACCAGGCGATAATGCAGAACAAGGACCGCAAGACCGAGATGACTTTCTGGTCCGACTGGCTGACCAAACCTCTGCGCTGACGCGATGAAAACCATAGTCTGGGACGTGGACGACACCTTGAACGACCTGATGCGGGTCTGGCTGGAGCGCTGGTTCTTGCCCCGCAACCGGCAAGTGAAGGCCGCCTACCAGGACCTGACGGCCAACCCGCCCGACCGGATATTGGGGCTGACCAGGGCGGCGTATCTGCGGTCTTACGATGAGTTCCGCCTGTCGGGTGTGTACGCCAAACTGCCTCCGGAGAAAGCCGCCCTGCGCTGGTTCTGCGCCAACGGCCATAAGTACCGCCACATTGCGCTGACGGCGGCGCCCCTGGCCTCGGCGTCAGAGTCCGCGGGGTGGGTCTTTAAGCACTTCGGCCGCTGGATACGAACTTTCCACGTGGTGCCTTCCGCGCGCAAGGGGGAGAAACTCCCGGCGTATGACGCGCGCAAGGCGGATTTTATCCGCCGCCTGGACCGCTGCGACGTTTTTGCGGACGACAGCCCGCGCAACCTGGCCCCGGTCGCCCGCCTGGGAGTTAAATGCGTGCTGGTGCCCCGCCCCTGGAATTCAGGCAAGGGGACGCTGGCGCAGGCGCTGGCTTCGATCTAAGAGGAGACAATGGTGAAACTTTCTGATTACGTAATGGACTTCGTCGCCCGGCAGGGCGTCAAACACGTTTTTATGCTGCCCGGCGGCGGCTGTATGCATCTGGTCGATTCGCTGGGGAATAATAAAAAACTTAAGTTCGTAGGTTACATGCACGAGCAGGCCGCCGCCATTGCCGCCGACGCCTACGCGCAGTATACCGGGAACCTGGGAGTGGCACTGGTTACCACCGGCCCCGGTGGCACCAACGCCATTACGGCCGTGACGGCCTCCTGGATAGATTCCACCCCGGTGCTGGTGCTTTCCGGCCAGGTGAAGACCAATGACCTGATAGGCAAGTCCGGCCTGCGCCAGCGCGGCATACAGGAAGCGCCCATTGTAAGCATGGTAAAGCCGGTCACCAAGTACGCCGTGACCGTTACCGATCCCGCCACCATCCGCTACCACCTGGAAAAGGCCGTATACCTGGCCCGCAGCGGCCGCCGCGGCCCTGTGTGGCTGGACATCCCGCTGGACACCCAGGGCGCGCAGATAAACCCCGCCAAGCTCAAGGGTTTTAAGCCGCCCCGGCCGGCCTCCCCGGCGTCCGTGCGCGCCGCCGCTTTAAAGACCCTCGCCATGCTGGGCAAGGCCCGCCGCCCGGTGATACTGGCCGGCGCCGGCATACGCATGGCCAAGGCCCTGCCGCAATTCCTTAAACTCGCGCGCCGCCTTAAGGTGCCGGTGCTTACCACCTGGCGCGCCGCGGATTTCCTGGGCGACACTGACCCGCTCTATTTCGGCAGGCCCGGGTCCATCGCCGGCCGCGCCGCCAACTTCATACAGCAGAACTCCGACTTTATCCTGGTACTCGGGGCCAGGCTGGACCTGCCGCAGATAGGCCACAATTTCAACCTGTTCGCGCGAGGGGCAAAAAAAGTGGTGGTGGACATAGACCGCGCCGAAATAGAAAAAATGGCCATGCGCGTGGACCTGAAGGCTAACTGCGACGCCGGGCAGTTCATAGGCGAACTTGCCCGCGCCGCCGGCAAGTTCCGCCCGCAGGACCTGCGCCCCTGGTTCGCCCTGTGCCGGGATTGGCGGCGCCGCTACCCGCTCGGGCGCGGCGTTACCCCTACCAAAAAAGACCTGGTCAACACTTACGACCTCATGGAAGTACTCTCGCAAGAGATGGACGGCCGCGATGTGCTGGTGCCCGGCAGTTCAGGTTCCTGCGCCGAGATCACCATGCAGGCTTTTAAGGTAAAGCCCGGCCAGCGCGTCCTCAATACGCCCGGCCTGGGGTCCATGGGGTTTGGCCTGCCGGCCAGCGGCGGCGCCGCCATAGCGTCGGGACGCCGCGTGGTGACCATTATAGGCGACGGTGGCCTGCAGCATAACATACAGGCGTATGAGACCATCGCCCGCCTTAACCTGCCGGTAAAGATCTTTATCCTTAACAACGACGGGTACGGCTCTATCCGCGTAATGCAGACAAAACATTTCAAGGGCAATTATGTTTTTTGCGACCCCCGCAGCGGGCTTAACGTGCCCGATATCGCCCGCAACGCCGCCGTTTACGGGTTAAAGACCGTGCGCATCCCCAACAAGGCGGCCATCCGCGCCGGCGTGAGAAAAACGTTGGCCATGAAGGGTCCGGTAGTCTGCGAAGTGCTGGTGGACCCGTGGCTGGAGACCGCGCCCAAGCTGGCGTCCTTTGTTAAACCCGACGGCAAGATAGTGTCCAAACCCCTGGAGGACCTGTGGCCTTTCCTCGACCGCGAGGAGTTCAAGGCCAACATGGTGGTAGCGCCGGTAAAAGAATAGCGATGAAGATACTTGTCACTGGCGGTAAAGGCTTTATAGCGCGCAACCTGGCCGAAGGGCTGGCCGGGGAGCACGTTGTCAGCGCGCCGCCCAGGGAAGAACTGGACCTGCTGCGCGCGGACGCCGTGGCGCAGTACCTTAAGGCCGGGCATTATGACGTGGTGCTGCATTGTGCCACCTATGACGCTGCTCCAAAGACCTCTACCAAGAACCCCGCCAAAGTCCTGGAGAACAATCTGCGCATGTTCTTCAACATCGCCCGCTGCCAGGAATCCTTCGGTAAGCTGGTATTCTTCGGGTCCGGCGCTGAATTCGGCCGTGAGAACTGGAAGCCGCGCATGGCCGAAGACTATTACGACGCGCACGTTCCCCTGGACCAGTACGGCTTTTCAAAGTACCTGATGACCAGGCACGCCCTGCGCTCCGCTAACGTCTATAACCTGCGCCTGTTCGGGATGTTCGGCAAATACGACGACTGGCGCTACCGGTTCATCTCCAACATCTGCGCGCGTGCCGCGCTGGGCCTGCCACTGGTGGTAGGCCAGAACAGGCGCATGGATTTTCTCTACATCCACGACCTTGTCCGCGTCGTAAAGTGGCTGATAGAGGGGGAACCGGCTAAACAGGTCTATAACGTCTGCTCCGGTAAGTCTTTGGACTGCCTGGAACTGGCCAGGGATGTTTTGAAGCTCTCAGGCAAGGATTTGCCAATAACCGTAAGCCGGGAGGGCATGGGTAAAGAGTACAGCGGAGACAACTCCCTGCTGTCGGCCGAATCCAAACTTAAACTTACGCCAATGCCGCAAGCGCTCCAGGAACTTTATACGTGGTACCTCTCTGGCGGGGAGAAGATAGACCAGAAGCAGATATTGTCGTACCCATTATGAGGAAAGCTATAACACACTGCCGGGCCTGCGGCGCGCCCCTGATAAAGAACCCACTGCTCTCCATGGCAGGCATGCCAAAGGGCGCGCAGTTTCTTCCCTCCAGGGCGCAGTTGAAGTTGGAAAGGGGGGTTAACCTTTATATCCGGCAGTGCTCTGGTTGCGGCCTGGTGCAACTGGATTCCACCCCCGTGCCTTACTGGCGTGAAGTGATCCGTGCCGCGGCTTTCTCGCCGGAGATGGGGGAATTCCGCAAAAAACAGTTTTCCGCTTTTGTTAAGAAATACAAACTGCGTGGTAAAAAAGTGCTGGAGCCGGGCTGCGGCAAAGGCGAATACCTGCGGTTGATGGCCGCCGCCGGAGCCAGGGCCTATGGACTGGAGTACTGCGCCGCTTCCGTGCAGGAAGCCCGGCGCGCGGGTCTTAAGGTGACCCGGGGTTTTGTGACCGGGGGAGGAATAACTGGCGGTTCCTTCGACGCGTTCTTTACCATGAATTTTCTGGAGCATCTGCCAGAGCCTAACGTTTTTCTTTCCGGTATAGCCGCCAACCTCTCTCCCGGCGGCGTGGGCCTGGTGGAAGTCCCCAATTTTGACATGGTTATACGGAAAAAACTTTTCTCCGAGTTTATCCCTGACCACCTTTTTTATTTTACCTCGGACACGCTGCGCTCCCTTCTGGAGCGCAACGGGTTTCAAGTGCTCTCTATGAAGTCCGTCTGGCACGACTACATCCTTTCAGTAGAGATACGCAAACGCACATCCCTGGACCTGAAAGCGTTCAAGA
>JAMPXK010000046.1 GCA_023701245.1 Elusimicrobiales bacterium
GCGCCGAGGCCTGAGGCGGAGTGAGGCCACGGTGTGGCCGACCCCGTGCCCGCCGCACACATGCCCTCGCCGCCCTCCGGAAGCGCTACTGGCCGCCGGAGAGGATCTGTTCTATGCGCTTGAGGCCGGCGCCGGCGTCGGCGTTGCCCGGGTCCAGCTGGCGCGCTATGGTCCATTCGTCGCGCGCCTTCTCGTAGTTGGAATTCTGGAAATATTTCAGGCCCTCGAGGTAATGCTGCTGCGAGGCCAGGCGGTTCTCCGCGCTGGGGCCCATGGGCTTCTTGACCTCTTCCACGCTCACACCCTTGCGCTTGGCCTCTTCCTCGGCCTTGCGGCGGGCGGCCTCTTCCCTGGCGCGGGCCTCTTCCTCGGCGCGCGCCCGGCGGGCGGCTTCCTCGGCGCGGCGGCGCTTCTCGTCGGCCTCCAGTTTCATCTGCTCGCGGGCCCGCGAAATGAGCTTATTGAGGTAGGACATGTTGGCGGTGTAGGGCTTGGCCTTGTCCCACTCGCCGATGGCGTCGGTGTACTTCCGGGCGCCGTAAAGCTTCTTGCCAGATGCCAGGTAGCCGTTCTCTATCTCCAGCTTCACCTCGGCCATCAGCTTGCCGGCCTTGGGGTCGCCGGGCTGTATCTCCAGGGCGCGCTGCAGGCCCTCGTAGGCGGAGCGCAGCTTGCCCTGCGCGTAGAACTCCAGGGCCTCTTTGAGCTTGTCGTTGGCCTTCTGCTGGCGCAGTTCGTCCTCTATGCGGGTGATCCAGTCCACGGTGGCGGCGTCGCGCGGGCGGATGAGCAGCGCGTTGTAAAAATTATCCAGGGAGCCCTTCAGGTCGCGGAGCTTGTAGGCTTCCACACCCTTTTCGGAATAATATTCCTTAAGGTCGTCCTTCATCTTGGCCAGCCAGTACTTGGCCTTGATGTTGTTGGGGGACAGCTTGACCACTTCCTCCATCTTGCGGTGCGCTTCCACTATGCGGCCTTCGTTGTAGAAGCTCAGCGCCGTCTTGAAGCGGTCCTCTATCATCAGCCTCTCGCTCATGCCGGGGCGGAGGCTGCTGCGCAGCTGGTTGGAGGCTTCCATCAGCATCTGCGCGTCCTGGTGGTTGGGGTCTATGGCCAGGATCTTGGCCGCCAGGTCCTTGGCGTCCTCGTAGTTGCCCTGCCGGTAATACTCGAAAGCGTTCTCGTAGACGTTGCCCAGCATCGTGGCCTGGATCTTCTGCTTCTCCAGCTTCACAGTCTCCAGGAACTTCCGCTTCTCCTCGAACTCGGTCAGCGAACCCAGGCCGGTCTTCTGCAGGTCCAGGAAGAGCGATTCCTCGCTCTTCACGCGCTTCTGCTGGGCCGCGGCCGGGGCGGACAGCGCCGCGCAAAAAATGAACGCCAGGATAAGGTTCGTCATAAAAGCCTCTTAGAACGGCATGCCGCCCGTCATCAGGTCCGCTATCATGGGGGCGAGCATCAGGATGAATACCGTCGGGAAAATGAAGATGAACAGCGGGATGAGCATCTTGGTGGAGGCCTGCGCGGCCAGTTTCTCGGCCCGGTTGAGGCGCCTGAAGCGCATGTCGGCCGAATAGTTGCGCAGCAGTTCCACCAGGCTGGTGCCCAGCTCGTCCGACTGGACGATGAGGCCCACGAACGAGCGGACCTCCTGCAGGCCGGTGCGCAGGGAGAGGCGGCGCAGGGCGTCGCGGCGGGAATAGCCCAGCTGCACCTCGTTGATGGTGCGCTCTATCTCCAGCTCCAGGCCCGTCTTCACCGGGGCGATCTTCACGATGCGGTCGAAAGCCGTCATGTAGTCCAGGCCGGATTCTATCATCAGGGCGCCCAGGTCCACGAAAGTGGGGAAGTTGCGGATGATGTCTTCCTGGCGGGCGCGGATGCGGCCGGCGTAAAGCCCGGCGTCGGGCAGCAGGAAGCCCAGCGGGGCGAAAATGAGGGTGAACGGCGACTGGCTCAGGGCGTAGAAGGCCAGCGGCAGCCCGGCGCCCATGATCAGCTTGAGGTGCAGCATCTTCAGCGGGTCCGTGTTGGTGGGCCGCCCCAGCAGCATGTAGGTCTCTTCCAGCTTCTTCTCCTGGCCCAGCGTCTTGGCGAAGAACAGGTCCACCTTGTCCCAGAAGCTCTTGCTGCCTTCCAGCTTGGAGAAGGCGGAAACCTCCCGGCCTTCCATGTCGCTGATGTCGCCTATGGGCGAGCGCTCCTCGGCGGCCGGCGCCAGCAGGCGCTGCACCAGCGTGAAGGCGGCGAAAGACCCGCCCACGGAGAGGATCAGCAGCAGCACGCTTCGTATCGTATCCGGGTTCATACGCGTATCTTACCCAGGCTCGAGACCACCTTCATGCCTATCGAGATCCAGACTATGCAGAACATCAGCGTGCCCATGCCGATGGGCGTGCCGTAAAATTTTATCATCGTCTCCGGCTGGAAGAGGAACATGACGCCCACCATGACCCAGGGCATGATGCCTACCACGATGGACTGGATCTTCTGCTGCGCGGTCATGGCCTTGGTCTTCTCCTCGAGCTTCGACTCCTCGCGGATGTCCACCACGATGCGTTCAAAGACCTTGGTCAGGTTGCCGCCCATCTGGCGCTGCAGGACGATGGCGCGGATCATGTAGGAGAGCATCTTGGACTCCACGCGCTCCTCCATCACGCCCAGCGCTTTCTCGAAGTTCATGCCCAGCTGGTAGTTCTTTATGACCAGCGCGAATTCGTCGGAGATGGGCGGCATCAGGTCCTTGGAGACCATCTCGAAGCCCTGCACGATATCGAGGCCCGAGCGCAGACAGTTGGCCAGCAGGATCAGGGCGTCCATCAACTGGCCGTCGATCTTGCGGCCGCGGGACGCTTTCATGGTATTGAGTACGAAGGCCGGCGTTTTCATGCCGATGTAAAGACCGAGGCCGGACAAGAGCAGGAAGGCGGGCACGCTCATGGTCAGCAGGCCGACAAAACCCAGGACCGCGGCCGGCCCCAGCACCAGGTATTTGACGTTCACCGCCATGAACTGGCGGGAGAAAGCTTCGGAGAAGACCTCAACCTTCTTGTTGTAGGTGCCCATCATGGCGTTGGTCTTGGCGTCGTTCATCAGGAAGAAGGCCCTGACGGCCAGGAACATCAGCATGACCCCGAAGATCCCCAGGGCGCGCAGGAACATCTTCTTGGCGGCCGACTCCTTGCCGGGTGGCGCGTACTTGCGCGGCGCGGTGAAGAGTACGCGGAACACGTCCTGGCTGAGCACGGCGCTGGCGGTGACCGCCTCGGCGTAGCGCTTGGAATTGGTGCTGGAAATGGCGTCCGCGATGGACTCCATCTCCTTGAGGATGATATTGAACGTGGCCATGATGGTGCGGCCGCGCCCGTTCATGGAATCGCCCATGGTCACTTCGCGGGTACGGGCCCGGTACAGGCGGTCCAGCGACATCTGGAAGCGGATGCGGATGTCCGCGTATTCCTTGACCAGCAGGCCGGGCTGGATATTGGCGCCGCCGGCCTCGGGCGGGAAGGTCTTGCGCGTCAGCTCCAGGTACTCGTAAAGGATGGAAACGGGCGTCTGCCAGAGGGCCGCCTCGGAGATCTCCCCCTCTTCGGGGTCGCGCCAGACCTTGCGCCCGAGCATTTCCGGCACGGCGGTATCCACCCACTTGGGCATCTTGTAGGTGCTCTTGACGCCCCGGCAGCTCATGGTGTAATTCAGGATCTTCTGGTCCTTTTCCGGGGCCAGGTAATAATAGAAAAGCTGCATCTTCAGCGCGGCGCAGGAGATCTCGTCCATCTCCGTCTGGGTGAACACGCCGGCCGCGGCCGGGCGGGCGCCCGCCGCGAGCAGCAGCATTAAGGTTAGCAGAAGACTTCTCATATATCGGCCTTGCCGCCGGCGGGTCAGCCGCCGGCGCGCTGCCGCCGCTGCTCCTCCGTCCAGAACATCTCCACGGGCACGCTCATGCCGTGGGTCTCGAAATCCTTGTAGAACTTGGGCGGGTCGCCGGTGGCGGTGAAATAGCCCACCACCTTGCCGTTCTCGTCCATGCCGGTCTGGTGGTACCGGAACAGGTCGTGGATCAGGATCTGGTTCTCCTCGCGGCCGGTGATCTCGGTTATGGCCGTGATCTTACGGGTACCGTCGGAGAAGCGCGTCAGCTGCACGATCATGTGCACGGCGGACGCGATCATTTCGCGCAGCGCCCAGATGGGCAGGTCGGCGCCGGCCATGAGGCACATGGCTTCCATGCGGGTCAGGGCGTCGCGCGGGGTATTGGCGTGAATGGTGGCCAGCGAGCCTTCGTGGCCCGTGTTCATGGCCTGCAACATGTCCAGCGCCTCGGAGGACCGGACTTCGCCGACGACGATGCGGTCGGGGCGCATACGCAGACAGTTCTTCACGAGGTCGCGGATGCTGACCTCGCCTTTGCCTTCGATGTTGGGCGGCTTGCTCTCAAGGCGCACCCAGTGGTCCTGCTGCAGGCGCAGTTCGGCCGTGTCTTCCACGGTCACGATGCGCTCGTCCTCCGGGATGTAGCTGGACAACATGTTGAGGAAAGTGGTCTTGCCGGTGCCGGTACCGCCGGAGATGATGATGTCCTTGCGCAGCTTCACGCAGGCCTTCAGGAAGTCCACGGCCGTCTGGGAGATGGAGCCCTTCTTGATGAGCTCGCTGTCGGTAAAAGGCTTGGCCGAGAAGCGGCGGATGGTGAGCGTGGGGCCGCTGACGGCCAACGGCGGGATAATGCCGTTGACGCGCGAACCGTCCTTCAGGCGGGCGTCCACCATGGGGACGGATTCGTCTATGCGGCGCCCCAGCGGCGCCACGATGCGCTTCATCACCTGCAGGATCTGGTCGTCGTTGCGGAACTTATACTTGGTGAGCGTCAGCTTGCCGGCCTTTTCTATGTAGACCTTGTCGGCCGAGTTCACCATGATCTCGGTGACCGAGGGGTCGCGCATCAGCTCTTCCAGCGGGCCCAGGCCCATGATCTCGTCGAGCAGTTCGTTGATGAACTTCACGCGCTGTTCGCGGGTAAGCGGGGTGGCCGTCTCCTTCTGAAGCAGGCCGTTTATGATGCCGTCCACCTTCTTGCGGACCTCCACGTTGGAGGCCGCGTCGTCGCCGATCTTGATACGCTCGGTTTCCAGGGCGGCCACCACGTTGCGGTGGACCCGCATCTTCAGTTCTTCCCAGAACGGCGGCACGTCCACGCGCGCCACGTTGGCCTGGGGGCCGGCCGCGGCGGCCGGGGCCGGCTGGGAGGTGTCGCGCTCGGTCTGGCGCCAGAGCATGTCGGAGCCGTGGGCGAACTCGCCGGGATTCACGTTGGAGACCCACTGCTTCTCCGCCGGCTTCAGCTCGGCCAGGCGGCCCAGCAGCACGCGCAGCACGCGTATCCACTGGGTATTGGGCTGCTCCGTTATCAGGATCTTGTTCTGGTTGGCGTAGGCGGGCAAAGCGTCTTCCCACGGCATGAAGGCCAGGATGTCCTTGCCCATCTGCTTGAAGAACTTCTCCACTTCCTTGGGCCCCACGGCGCCGGGCATGTCGTAAAGGTTGGCCACCACTTCGAACTTGCTCATGGGGAAGTGGAGTTCGTTGATCTCGCGGAAAATGCCTGCCGTGGCGTTGAGCGAGGACACGTTGGAATTGGTGACCCAGAAGACCAGGTCGGAAATATCGAAGGCGAAGACCTGCATGGGGAAGTACGGGTCCACGTCTATGAAGATGTCGAAATTCTGCGACAGGCGCGAGAGCATGGGCAGGATGATGTCGGGAGACATCTTGGCGATGTCGGAGCGGCGCTTGGCCAGCGGCAGCACGCCCACCCCCCACTGCGAGATCGGGATCTTGCCCTTAAGCAGGGCGCCCAGCGCGCTGACCGATTCCCGGCCCAGGGCCTGGATGATCTCGGCCATGGACGGCGGGTTGAGGCCCAGGAGCTGCGCGTGTTCCGCGCGGCACATGGGGTCCAGCGGCAGTATCAGGACGTTGCGCTTCTGGTAATTGGCCCAGGCCAGGGCCAGGTTCATGACGATGGACGTCTTGCCCACGCCCTCTTTGGGGCCCGAGAAAGTTATTACGCGCGGGGCAAGGTTCTGTTGGTCCATATAGCCTTCCGGCCGGTCTTACTTTATGATGTCGAACGTCACGAACAGGAACAGCGAGCTCTGCTCTTCCACCACGTCGGTGGAACTGAACAGCGCGCCGATAAGGGGCAGGCTGCCCAGGATCGGGACGCGGTTCTTGGACACGTTGCGGTTGCTGCGCTTGAGCCCGCCGATGACGAGGGTCTCGCCGCTTTTAAGCTCCACCTCGGTCTGGATCTGGCGGGTGATCATGGAAGGTATGGTGGTGCCGGACGCGATGACGGGCTTGGAGTAGTCGGGGTTGGAGACTTCCAGCTGGATCTGCACGTCCACGGTGTCCTTCTTTTCGGTCAGGACCACGGGCAGGACGTTAAGGATGACGCCGAACTTCTTGAACTCGGCGCCCACGCCCTGGTTGTTGGAATACGGCACGGGGATCTCGCCGCCCACGGTGAAGTTGGCCTGGGTGCCGCTCTTGGTGATGACCTTGGGATTGCTGAGCAGCTGGGCCTTGCCTTCCGTCTCCAGCAGCTTCAGCGAGGCCGCCAGCTGCGTCTTGCGCTCGAAGTCTCCCAGGGTGATGATGCCGGGAATGGTCTTTTCCGAGAAGTCGAAGAACTGGTTCCAGGAGAAGCCGCGCGTTTTCTGGA
This sequence comes from Elusimicrobiales bacterium, assembly GCA_023701245.1. Taxonomy (GTDB): domain Bacteria; phylum Elusimicrobiota; class Elusimicrobia; order Elusimicrobiales; family UBA9959; genus UBA9959. Next base: position 6,731 of record JAMPXK010000046.1, read on the forward strand.
TGGAGCCGCTGATCTCCACGATGTCGGCGCTGACGGCCACCATCTGCGTAGACTGCGCGGCGGCCAGGGCCGGCAAGGCCAGCGCTATAAGGGATAACAGGAGCTTTTTCATAACTTTATATCCTTATTTAATGAGCCGCTTGAAGGAAGCGATCTCCATCGGGTGCAGTTCCACGTCGCCCAGGCCGCGCACCACCACGTCCACGGACCCCTGCTTGGCGGAGAGGGCCAGGTACTGGGCCTCGTTGGGGTTGAGCGCCAGGGAAAGCGCCGCTTTTTCGGAGAACGCTGCGTCGGCGGCTTCGGCCGCGGCCTTGGCCTTGGCCTGGGTGCCGGAGAGGCCCTGGCCCAGGTTGGAACCCACGCCCAGCACCAGCACGTTCTGCAGGATGGTGGCGGTCACTTTCTCCTTGCGGTTATCGCCCATGACGGCGTCGAAACTCACCAGGATGTCCACCCGGTCGCCGGGCTTGATAAGCCGCAGCAGGTCGTTCTCCAGCGGCAGCACGCAGCCGCGGTAGCCGGGCGGAACTTTTACGCTGAGGCCGGATTCGGGAGAGAGGGAGACCAGGGCGCTCTGGGTTATCTGGTTGCCTTTGGGCACGCGGATGGACGTGACCAGGTTGGAGACCAGTTTGATATCCGACTGGCTCTTCACCTCGTAGGCGTCCTGCTCTATATACATCTTCGGGATGACGCGCGTTTCCACCAGGTCCACGTTCATGATGGTGCGGGCCGGCAGGTCGTACTTGGCGACCAGCACGGTGGCCGGTTCGTTGGCGGCGGCCAGGTCGCGCTCCTTGGAGGTCAGGACCCACCAGTAGATGGCGGCCGCGGCCAGGGCCAGCACCATGGGGACGAGCATGCCTTTCTTTTCCATAAGTATATTCTCCCGTTAATCTGTTAACTTCCGGTTAAATCCGTGTTAAATCAAAGCGCGGCGGTTACCTGAAATACGGCTTTTCCACCGGCATCCGCACCCGCACTATCAGTATCTTCTTCTTGCTGCCCTTCGGCGGGTCCGAAAGGGCGAAACTGGAACCCGGAAAAATAAGCGTGGCCGGGTAGGTCAGCGTGACCAGCAGGTCCTCGCCCATCTGGCCCGACTGCGGGTCCTTGAGCGTTCCCACCAGGGTGGCGTCCACGTTGACGCCCGGGGTGGAAGGGAACATCTGCCCCAGCACGCTCTTCATCTTCATGATGGCCATGCCCTGGCCCCCGCCGGAGCCCGCGCCGTTGGGGCCGGCCACCAGCGAGCCTATGCGGGCCAGCTCGTAAGCGCAGTGATGGGCCAGGATGGTCTGGAACCCGAGGTTCCCCATCTCCATTATAAAGAACAGCAGCAGCATAAAGATGGGCAGCACGAGCAGTAACTCCACGGTTACCTGCCCCGCCCGCCTGACGCGCCTGAGCGCGCCCGCCGCGATGCGTTTCACGTTCATAAAGCCGCACTTTCCGGGGGAGCCGTCCCCGTCGAAAGACCGCCTCCGGTTCGCTGACGGGCCGCGCCGGTTAGAACGCCGCGGCCCGCGCCCGCCTTTAAGCGGGCCGATGAACCGGTCTGCTAGTTGTTGCCGCCGGAAGCGCCCAGGGTGCTGGCCGCGCCGTTGATCATGCTCTGGATGCTGGCGAACAGCTGAGGCATATACTTCTTCAGCGCCACGCCGGCGATGAGCACCACGCCCACCACGACCGCGAGCATCAGCAGGTATTCCACGGTGTTCTGACCTTTCCGGTTCTTAAACAGCTTGTTCATTTGTTGGTTCCTCCGTAAACAATTTCAAAACTACCAGGGGTCTTCCTTGTACATCCGGATTATCACCAGCCCGCCACGCTTGAACTGGTTGGACAGCGCGTACTGCAGCGCCTTGTACAGCATCACGAAAACGAAAAGCAGCGAGACCGTCACCAGCAGGTACTCCACCGCCGTCTGGCCCCGGCGCCGGCCCCGGGCCGGCTTCTGCGCCGGCGCCTCCGGAGGCCCCCCGGGCAGCAGTACCGTCAGTTCCCCGTTCTCTCGCATCGCGTCAGAACTGGAACTTCAGCGCCAGCTGGGTGGACTTGCCCAGCGCGCCGTAAGGCACAAAAGTGTAATCCAGGCCCATGCCGTAGCCCAGCGCCTGCGCGCTGTAGATGCCGAACCCGAAGGCCCACCCGGAGGTGTCGGTCATGCCCAGGCTGTCGAGCGTCTTGTCGTCCATGTTCTTGCCCACGTTGTCGGCCGGGGTATAGCCGGCCCGCAGGGAGACGCGGCCCACCTGCAGCAGTTCCTCGGGCAGGGTCAGTTCCACGCCGCCGCCCAGCTTGCCCTTGCGGTCGGAGTAGCTCTTCTGCTCCACGGCCACGGTCATAAAAGGATTGAAGGCGAAAGCCGCGCCCAGGCGGCCTATTTTCACCACCTGGTGGTTCTTGCCCGACAGGTTCTGCGAGGCCCAGCCCAGCGAGAACTTGCGGCCGATGCGAAGGATGGCACCCACGTCGAAGACCAGGTTCTTGTACTCCTTGGTGTAGTTGTCTTCCAGCACCTGTTTCACGGCGCCGCCTATCAGGAATTTCTCCATGAAGAAACCCTTGGCCAGGCCCACCGAGGCGTAGCCGTTGCGCACCTTCACGTCCTCGCCGTACTGCGGCACGCCGTCGGCGTCGCGCACGTCGAAATCCTTCAGGCCGTAGTAGGCCAGGTTGACGCCCACCACGGACTGCCCGACGGGGTGCACGTAGGAGAGGTACTGGCCGGAATAATCCTGGATCCAGCTGAGGTAGGAGAAAGAGACCTCGCGCATCTGGGCCGACGCCATGCCGGCCGGGTTTATGCCCATGGCCTCGCCGCCCTCCACCAGGGAGACGCCGCAGTTGCCCAGCGCCTGCACCCGCGGGCTGCCGGTGGGGATCTTCATGAAGACGGCCCCGTCCGTGCCGACATTGGTATCGGCGGCCCAAGCCGCGCCGTGGAGCGCCAGAGCGGCGGCCGCGGCCAAACCCAGTTTTTTTATAGTTACCATAAGATCACCGCCCGCTTAGGGCACCAATATCTTCTTTATGACCTGGCAGACGTCCCTGGTGCCTTCGCTGGCCTCGAAACGTATCACCGCGAAATAAACGCCCGGCGCCACGGTGCGGCCGCTGGTGTTCACCCTGGGCCAGCACGCCTCGTTGGTGTGCGTGACCGCGCACTTGCCGCTGCCGTCTATGTTGTCGCCGCCGCCCTTTATGCCGAAGTCCTTCTTGTAGACCAGGTCCCCGGCCAGGTTGTAGATGCGCAGCGTCACGGCGCCGTTCATGATCATGGGGATGCGGAACCAGCCGCCGTCGCCCACGTACGGGTTGGGCGCGAAGAAGGTATCCTTGCCGAAGTCGCCGCAGAGGTCGAGCGTGCCGCCCTTGGTGACGGGGATGTTGGAGGTGACGATATCGTCGGCCAGCAGCGTGCCGGTGGCCACCGTGCCGTCCAGCGTGCTGATGGCGTCCGTCACCGTGGAGGCGAAGATCTTGAACACGTAGTTGCCGTCCGGCACCCGGGAGAGGGTGAGGTCCGTGCCGTCCCAGTATTCCTCAACCTTGGTGCGGGCCGGGCGCACGCCGATGATGCGCTTGACCAGCGACGTGGCCTCCGGCGGGTTGGCTATACCGAAGGCGTTAAAGCCCGTGCCGGGCTTATAGATCTTGGTGACCACCTTCATGGGCTCGGACACCTGGTAGGAGACGATGGCCGGGTTCTCCGAAGTCAGCGGCGTTATGGACACGTCGTAGATGCGCAGGGGGTACACGTCTATGGTCATCTGCACGGTGGCGTGCGAGGCCAGCTGCGAGGAGATGTCCTGGGCGGTGACGCGCACGTTGTAGGCGCCGCCGTCCACGAAGGTGCCGTTGTCGTCCTTGCCGTCCCAGAAATCCTTATAGATGATGTCGCCGTCGCGGATCTGGCCGGCTATCACGTTGGCCACCACGCGGGGCGGCAGTTCCAGGGAGAGGATCTGCACCGTGACCGAGGACTGGCGCGTAACGGCGTAGTCTATCTCGAAAGGCGGCAGCTTGATGGTGTCCGAGGAGTTGTACATCGTGGGGATGCTGGGCGTCACGTCGAACATGGTGAAGATGATCTGGCCGCGGGCGATGTCCACGTAGCCGTAGGCCTCGTCGGTGGCGTACATGGTCTGGGCGCCGTTGGTGGGGGAGGTGGTGTGCGCCACCAGCACGAACGGGTAGCGGCCGTCCGGCACCAGCAGGCCGGAACTGTCGCGGCCGTCCCAGTACTCGGTGATCTTGTAGCGCCCGGGGCGCATGCCCTGCACGCCGTACACGGGGTCCGCGGGCAGGCCGGAAAGGTTGGGGTTGAGCCCTATAGGCCAGACCTGGGAGGGGTTGATGGTCACCGTGCTCTTGTACACGTAGAGTTCCATGTACATGGGCTGGGACAGTTCGAACGAGACCGTAGCCACGTCGGAGGCGCCGCCCAGCAGCGGGGTGCTCTTGACGTCCACGATGCGGAACATGTTGACGGGGATGAGGGCCGTAAAAGTGGAGGTCTTCATGACCGAGCACTGGAACGGGTCTTCCGTTATCAGTTCGGCCAGGTAAGTGCCGCTGGAGACGTAGGTGCCGTTGTCGTACTTGCCGTCCCAGATCTCGCGGTTGGAGAAGTTGGCGAAGCGCACCTCGCGCGTGGTTACGCGGCGCACGATGTTATTGGACATGTCCTTTATGTTCATGGTCACAAAGGCGTCGCGCGACGGGGTATAGCGGAAATAGAAGGGGTCCAGGCCGGCCACCGAAGGCGAAGAGCCTATGACCGTGGACGAGGGGCCCATCAGGGCTATCACCTGGCCGCGGGCCACGGGCACCGTGCCCACCATGGTCTTGCGGGTCCACACGGCGCCGCCGGCGCCTGGCAGCACGGCGTAGATGGCGTACACGTAGTCGCCGTCGCAGACCGGGTTGCCGTTGGAGTCGCGGCCGTCCCAGTAAGTGGTGACGGTCTTGCGGCTCTCTTTCTGTTCCACGAACCGCCGCAGCAGCGCGCCGGAGGTTACGTTGATGGGGGCTTCGTTGACGGTATTGAAGATGGCGCCGGGGGTGTAGATCTCCACGTAGACCGTGGCGGCCTCGGTCAGCATGTAGCTGATATTGGCCAGCTCGGTGGAGGAGGCGCCCAGCGGCTTTACCGCCACGTCGGTGATCTGCAGCGGGTCCAGGGAAAGCTGTATGGTGGCGGGCCAGGCCAGGTCCGTGGGCGGCTGCCACATGTCGTTGCTCTGCGCCTCTATGCGCACGATGTAGTTGCCGCCCGGCACGATGTCGCCGGCGTTGTTGCGGCCGTCCCAGAAGTCGCCGTTGGTCAGCGTGCCGTCGGGGGTGCCTTCGCCCACGCGAGGCGTATTGACCAGGATGCTGCGCACCAGCGGCAGGGAACCCGCGGTAGTGGCGTCGAAAACGTTGATATTTACTATGGCGTCCTTGGAAAGCCGGTACAGGATATTGTAGGGCTGCGCGGCCACGCCGGTAATGCGGCCCACCACGGTGGGGCTGGAGCGCACGGTATGGATGTTGGTGACGTTGACCTGGATGGGGATCTGGTTCTGGCCCGGGAAAGCGGAGGTCTGCTCTATGGAGATGTTGCCGGCGGTCTGGCTTACCTGGTTGGTCTTTACCTTGGCGCGGAAGCCGAACTGGCCGTTGGTCTTGCCGAAAATGCCGTTGAGGTTATAGGAGCCGTCCCACGCGGTGCAGAAATAGTAGCCGGCGCCGCCTATGACGTACGGGTCGTTATCGGCGCTCTGGCAGGTGCCGATATTGTACATGTTGATGGTCTTTATGGGCGGGGTGGAGGCCGGGTCCAGCGGATTGGCGCCGGCGCCGAACTTGAAGACCTCGAAGGTGAGTTCGTCGATGCCGAAGGAACCGTTGGTGCTGACGCAGACCAGCTGGGCGCACAGGCCCAGGCAGCCGCCCGGGTAGCTGGTGCGGGGGCGCTCGAATTCGATGAGCGAGGAGTTCTGCCAGACGTTGCCGCCGGTGGTGTCAAAGGAGACGTCGGGGTCGCCGCCGACCACGTCGTTGCAGTAGCCGGTGCCGGCCGAGTGGAATTTCACGTCTATGTCGTTGACGTAGAGCTGCTGGGCCCGGGCCGTGACAGCGAGTCCGGCGAGCAGGATGGCGGCGAGCGCCGGGAATATCTTTTTTAGCATAGTCTTCCTCTGTAAAAAACAAAACGGAGCCCGGAGCGCGGCCCAGCCGCCTCCCGGCACAAAATCATGTTCCAATTCTGCCATTTTCGCCATAATTAAATCAATATAAATAATAAGCGCTTTCCCTTTAAGGCCGCAAAACCCGGCCGCGGCCTACTTATATAGTTTCAGCGAGTAGCGCTTAAGTTCATAACCTCCGGCCAGGGCCCCGGCCTTTTCCACGCTCCAGAGCGTATTGCCGTCCACCCAGAAGGCGGCGGCGTTGGCCTTGCCGAAGGCCTGCGAAGAGAGCGGCCGGAAGGCGCCGTCCCTGAAAGCGTAGCGGCGCAGGGTATTCCTGGCGTCCAGGGCCCAGAGTTCGCCCCCCACCCACTGCATGCTGGCCAGGCTCTTGAGGCCCTCCAGCTGGTAGGTGGCGGCGGCGCCGGCCTTGGGGTCCAGCCCGTACTTGTAAAGCAGGCCGCCGGCCGCGTCGAAGGCCCAGAGATTGTAGCCGTCCCAGGCGGCGCCCTGCGGGGCGGGGCCGGGGGTCTTTACGGATTCGGCCACCCGGCCATCCGCGTAGTCCTGGCGGGCGTAGCGCAGCTGCGCCATATCCAGGGTCCAGAGCCCGGCGTCGGAAGCGGCGATGGCCCCGGGGCGCAGCGGCTCGCCGGCGGGGGCCGGCAGCAGCTTGAGCACCGCCAGGTCCTTGGCGTCGCGCAGCGACAGGCCGCGGTTCCAGTCGGCCAGCCAGACGCCGTCCTTGGTGACGGCGAGGCCGGAGGGATTGGGCAGGTCCAGGGGGACCGTGGCCAGCAGTTTGTAATGCGCCTTGGCGCGCCAGGCGTGCAGCTGCCAGGCGGCGCCGGCCAGCAGCAGCAGGGCGGCCAGGCCGAAGCCCAAAGCCCGGGAAACGGTGCGGCGGGCCTTCACAAAAGAGGTGTCGGGGCCGGCGGAAACGAAGACCGAGGGCAGTTCCACGCCCTTGAGGGCGTAAAGCTTGAGCACCTGGGTGACTTTCTCCGACCACTGGCTGGATTCTTTGAGGACGTTGGCCAGGCCGGCGGCGCTTTCCACGCCTTTGGCCTCCTGCTCGCGCATCTTGAGGGTCCAGGCCTCGCGCTCGGAGCGCAGGCGCTCTTCCCAGACGGCGAATTCCTGGCGGTGCGTCTCCCACACGGAGCGCTCCCGGTCCCACAGCTCGCGCCACTGGGTCCGCTCGGCGTCCCAGTTGGCCTTGGCGGCCTCGAGCCGGCCCGTGAGGTCTTTTACCTGCGTTTCCAGGTCTTTGCGCTTCGCCTCGTCGTCGCGGCGGTTCTTGCGCTCGGCCAGCAGTTCGGCCAGGGTCTTCTCCACGGCTTCCTTGGAGTCGGCCAGCTTGGCGGCCAGGCCGGCCTTGGCGTCGGCCAGGTCGGCCTTCTCCACGGCCAGGGCGTCGGCCTTGCCGCGGGCTTCGTCGCGCTCCTGGCGGAGGGCGTCCACGCGCTCCTGCAGGGCGGTGAGTTCGATCTTGCTGCGCTCCAGCAGTTCCTTGAGCAGGGTCAGCTCGCGCGCGTGATTTTTCTTCTGTGTGTCTATGAGTTTCTTGGAATCCTCGAGGCCGAGCGCCGCGGACATCTCCTCGTTGAGCATCTTCTCGCGGGCTTCCTGGTAATGCTGCTTGATCTCGCTTAGATGCGCGCGGGTCTCCTCCAACTGGGCGGCCAGGTCGCGCAGCTGCACGTCCTTGGCGGCCACCAGGGAGCGCCACTCGCCTTCGGCTTTGGAAAAATTCTCGCGCAGGAAACGCATGGTCTCCATGTTGGACTGGCGGATGTCCGGGGGCAGGGGGCTGGCGTCGGGAACGTACTCCCCGCCGGCCACTTTCTTCCAAAGTTCGTTAAGGTGCCTGTCTATATCTTTGCTTTCCATAAAGTTTTATCCGCCCGAAAGCCGGAAGGCGGGCCTTTATGGCCCGGCCGTCCGTATCTATGAGTAAAGTTTAGCAGGGGGGTATTAACCGGTCGTGAAGGAATTGTTAACAAAGTGTTACGGGCAGGTCCGGTCAGGCGATCCCAGACCCAGCTGACGAGGGGATGCCTTTCGAAGGCCTTCGCGCAGGCCCGAGCTTGCATAAGCGCGAGGGCCGAGTGAGGAGGGGCGGCAACTGTGTTGCCGACCCCGTGCCTGAGGAAGGCATCCCCTCGTCAGCTGCTCCTCTGCCTCTGCCGCTAGCGCACCAGGGACTGGAGTTCCACGGTGGCCTGGCTGATGTCGATGCCGGAGTCCTGGAACTGGCTGACCATGCGCTGCAGGGAGCCTTTCAACACGTCGGGCGGAGCGCCGCCGCCCTTCAGCTTCAGGTAGGCCTGCCAGTCGGTGCTGAAATCGTAGCGCAGCTGGTTGAGCTTGTCCGCCTTGCGCTTCTCGGACATGGCCTTCAGCTCGGCCTCGGCCGCCGCCTGCCGCCGCACGATGGCCGCCAGCCGCTCTTTTTCGCCGGTCACGCTGGCCTTCTGCGCCAGCTCGCCCCGCAGGCGGGCGTTGAGGGAATCTATCTCCGCCTTCATGGAGGCCAATTCCTCTTTCAGCAGGGCCTCGCGCCTGGCGGACTCGTCCAGCGCCTCCACCAGGTCGCGGCGGTACTTGATCTCCTGGCGTATCATGCGCCCGTATTCCCCCTCCACGTCCCGGTCGCCGAAACGCAGGGCAAGGGTCACGGAATGGGCGGGGATGATCTGGCCCGTAAGCGGCACGGCCAGGCCGTAGGAAAGTTCGCTGGCGGCGTGCTTCCAGCCCAGGCCGGCGCTCATGGCGCTCGCCCGCTCGGCGAGGTTGAGGCCCGCCCGCGAGAAGAAGCGCCCGGAACGTTCCGTGCGCCACACATGTTCCACTCCGGGGGTAAGGCTGATATTGCCCTTCTCCCCGGAGGAGCCGGAGCGCTTGGCCAGGTCCAGCGACAGGAGGTAGTCGTCGCGGCGCTCGGACACGCCCAGGCGCAGCACCCTGGGGGCGTTGTCCTTGAGCGTGCCCAGCTTGTAGGAAGGGTTGTTGAGGTTCAGGACGGAGAGGCCCAGCGTGTGGGAGCTGTCCGGGCGGAAAACCGCGCCGATATCCAGGCCCACGCCCATCTGGGACTCGTCGCCGGCGCTCAGGGCCGCCTGCATGATCTTGAAATTGGCGCCGAAATCGAAAATGCCGGTGTCCGTGCGCAGCAGGTTGGACGTACCCCAGCCCAGCAGCATGGTCTTCTGCGTGAGCGCGCCGCCGTCATCGCGGTAAAGCCCCGCCAGGGCCAGCGTGCCCAGGCGCCCGTAAGCCATGCGCGGCACCAGCGCCCAGGCGCCGTAGGAAGTGAACTCCGCCGGGCCCTGGGTGGTGCGGCGCGACCCCAGGAAAGCGGCCCCCGCCTCGAACTTGCGGACGGCGCCCGGCAGGGCCGGGTTGGCGAAAACGGAGAGCGAGTCTTCCAGGGCGGCACCCTGCCCGCCCAGCCCCAGCTGGCGCGCGCCGGCCGGCAAGTCCTCGAAAACGGCGTGCGCGGGGGCGAGGCAGGCCAGCAGGCAGGCGGCCGTCAAAACGTGTTTAACTCGCTGGTGCATCTTTAATTCCTCCGGCGGTCTCCGCCTTTTTGCGTTCCTCCGCCACTTCCGAATAAAGGGCTATCCTGGCGCGGCCGTGCGACTTGACCCAGTAGAGCGCGTCGTCGGCCTTTTCCAGCAGCCCGTCCATGGTGGCGGCGTCCTGCGGGAAAGTGGAAATACCTATGGAAAGCGTCACGCGCAGCTCCCTGGCCTTGGAGAACGGCACCGGGATGCGCAGTTCCGCCAGCTCCTGGCTGAGGCGCTGGGCCAGGCGCCTGGCCTCTTCGCCCGTCGCCTGCGGCAGCAGGATGATGATCTCGTCGCCGCCGTAACGGCACGGGAAGTCTATCTTGCGCAGGTTGGACAGGATCACCCGGCCGGCTTCCTTGAGCACCTTGTCGCCTATCTGGTGGCCGTAGGTGTCGTTGACTTCCTTGAAATAGTCCACGTCGGCCCAGATCAGGGCCAGCGGCTGTTTGAAACGCTCCGCGCGGTAGAATTCCTCCTGGAAGCGCTGGTTGAAGTAGCGGCGCAGGGGAAGCTTGGTCAGCTCGTCGTAAAGCGAGAGCTCCTCGACCTTGTCGAAGAGGCGGGCGTTATCCACGGCCAGGGCGATCTGGCCGCCGAAAGACTTCAGCATGGCCAGTTCCTGCGGCTCTATGCGCTGCTGGCTGAGCAGGTTGTCCACGATGAGCAGGCCTATGGTCACGCCCTGCACGGACAGCGGCATGTACAGCACGCAGTCCTTGTAGCGCTCCATGAACGCGCCGGAGGAGCGGCCCAGCACGATGTCCGCGAAGCGGTGCGCGCCGGCTTCCAGCGGGATCTCCTCGTAGGAGATGCTCTTGATCTGGCCGCGGATGTCGGCGGACAGCTCGCCTTTGAGTTTGCGGTTCTTCTCGTCTATGAGGTAGAGCCGCACGCGGTCGAAGCCGAAATAGGTCTGGATGCCGGCGAGGATATGGCGGAAGCTGTCGCGCACGCGCAGCGCCGTGGCGAACACCTCGGTCAGCTCGGTGATGGCGGCCACGTTCTTGTCGTACTTGCGGTTGAGAGAGAAGAATTCCGCCTTGTAATAGTCGCGCAGGAAGGATTTCAGGTGGGCGTCGGCCTTGGCCGCCTCCGCCGGGGAAAAGCCGCGGCGGCGCGGCCCGCGCTCCAGGCGGAAGAGCCCGAAGCAGGGGATGACCCCCCGCCCCCCCGCCGGGTCGCAGTAATCGAAACGGAAAGGAGAGAAAAGAAAACTGCCGGCCGCGGACTTGGAGACCGCGGGCTCCAGCGCCTCCAGGGCGCGCGCCACGGCGGAGCCGGGGGCGGGCTTCAGGTCCTCCTCGTGCTCGAAGGAGACGCCGCAGGCGTGGCGGTGGCGCAGGCGCAGCAGCCCGCTCTTCTCCTCGAACTCGTAGAACGAGGCGCCGTCCAGGGCGAACTGCCCGGCCACGGACTCCAGGGCGGCGCGCAGGAAGGCGTCGCGGCCTTCGTAGAAGGCCCCGCCGGGCGCGGCCGCGTAAGCGTCTTTAACGTTCTTTCTCATGCGTCAGTACAGCGACAGCAGGTAGTCCGCCTCCCCCTGCGCCATTATCAGTTCCCGCGTCAGGTCTTCCCTGTCGTAATCCCTGCGGGAGATCTTCATGGAGAGGTTCCACAGGGCGCGCTCCAGCAGCAGCTCCGCCGTGGGATAGACCATGATATTGGGTTTGAGTTCCGGCGCCGAGAAGAGGCGCTTGTACACCCCGGACTCCCGCTCCTCGCGCAGGCGCTCCTCGAACACCGGCTTGAGACAGGGGAACACCCCGAAGCTTTCGGTGAAAATGGAAAGATTGCGGTTCTCCAGCGCCCAGGAGACGAAAGCCGCCGCGGCCTCCGGGTCCTGGGCGGAAGCGGAGACGCTGAGGTTGTAGACCAGCATCAGGCCGCCGCCGGACGGGTAGCCGGGGTAGGGCAGCATCTTCAGGCCGGAGCGCCCGCCCAGCTTGCGCGAGGACATGATGAAGGCGCATTCTTCCGGAGGGCGCGGGCCGTTCTCGAACCTGTCCGGGCTGAAAAGTTCTATCTTGCCGCTGACGGCCAGTTCCAGCCAGTCCTCTATGCCGCCGGCCGTCTCTTCGCGGGTGAAGGTGGCCCTGTTGAAATCGTCGGAGAACAGCCCGCCGCGGCGGCCCCAGACGCGCGGCAGCACATCGGCCACGGAAACGGAGCCGGAGGAGCCGGGCACGGACAGGGCGTGGGCGCCGCGCCGGCGCGAAGGCGGGCCGACGCGGTCCAGCGCGGCCCGGAAGCCCTCCCAGGTGGCCAGGTCCCGCTCGGGATCGGCCACGGCGGACTTCAGCGCCTGGGGGCGGTAAAACAGGGCGGGCGCTTCCAGCCACCAGGGAGCCGAAAAAACCCGCTTTTCATCGTTGCGGCAAAGCTCCTTCAGGATGAACTCCGGGAAGCGCTTATGCCCCAGGGCCTCCACGCGCGCTCCCAGTTCCGCGATCAGCCCCAGGCGGGAAAAAAGTTCGGTCCAGTTCTGCGGGATCTCTATCACGTCGGCCAGCGGGTTGCGCTTGGAGTCGCGCAGGTGCGCGAACAGGCTCTCCCAGAGGCTCTTGCGGCTCTTCACGGAGAATTCCACCGGCACGTCCGGGAAAGCGGCGGAGAACCGCGCCAGCAGGCTTTTGAAAGCCAGGTGCTTGCGGTGGTCGTAGTCCGAGAGTAGCCAGATCTTCATCTTCTATTACTTTATAGCGCGCGTTTGTTAAATTTATATTTCGGGGACGTTGTTGACTATTTGACTATTTCCCACCGCAATTGACACTATGGCATCCTCCAAATCCAAAATAGTCAAATAGTCAACAACGTCCCCTGCTTCCAGCCCGGCAGCGCGAGGACCGGATCTACCCGCAGGCTGTTGGCGAATTTCCCGGCCTGGAGGCGGCGCCGGGCGCACAGGGCCACCATGGCGGCATTATCCGAACAGTAAGCTTTCTCTGAAAACCGGGTCTCGAAATCCGCCAGGCGGGCGAAAGCGGCGCGGATGGCCTTATTGGCGGAAACCCCGCCTCCAACCGCTATGCGCTTAAGCCCCAGCCGCCGGGCCGCCGCGGCGGCCTTGTGCACCAGGGTCTCGGCCACCGCGTCCTGGAACGCGCGGCAGACCAGTGCCCGCTTGGCCGGCGGCAGCCTGAGGCCGCGCTTGTAAAAATCCTGCCCCAGCTCTTTGGCCAGGTAGTAGCTGACCGCCGTTTTGAGGCCGCTGAAAGAGAAATCCCAGGTGCCTTCCATTAAGGGCCGCGGGAACTTATGGGCCTTGCCCCGCGCCCCGGCCGCCGCCTTCTCCACCGACGGGCCGCCCGGGTAGGGCAGGCCCAGGAGCTTCGCCACCTTGTCGAAAGCTTCGCCGGCCGCGTCGTCGCGGGTGCGGCCCAGCACCTTATAATCGCCGTAGCCGCGCGCGTGCCAGATTTCCGTGTGGCCGCCCGACACTATGAGCGCCAGCAGCGGGAATTGCAGGGGCCGGCAGGCCCGCCCGCCTTCGAACTCGCAGGCGAGCAGGTGCCCTTCCAGGTGGTTCACCCCTATGAGCGGCGCCCCGGCCAGTTCCGCCGCGGCTTCGGCCGCCACCCGCCCCACCATCAGCGCGCCGGGCAGGCCCGGGCCGCGCGAAAAAGCCACCGCGTCAAAAGCCCCCGCGCGCAGCGGCAGCCTGAAGCCGGCTGCGCCCAGGGCCCCTTTCAGCACGAACGGGATCTTTTCCAGGTGGGCGCGGCTGGCCAGCTCCGGCACCACGCCGCTGTATTTCCGGTGCAGTTCTATCTGTGAAAAAACGGAATTGGAGCGCAGCCTGTCGCCCTCCATCACGGCCGCGGAGGTCTCGTCGCAGGTAGTCTCGAAAGCGAGTATTCTCATCGATAGGGGGCCCCGTCCCCCTGGCGCTTTACTTGCCGGGCTTGAGGTTGCCCAGGACCTCGCGGGCCTTGAGCAGCTCCACGGCGCGGTCAAGCACCTCGTCTTTCGCGAGGTCCTTTTTCTTGCCGTCCTTCTCGTCCTTGCCGGGGAAGAAGATCTCCTCGGACTGCTGCAGCAGCTTCTTCTCGGTCTCCACCGGCACCTTGATCTCTATGTCCGGGGTTATGCCGCCGGTCTCGTTCTTGGCGTCGTGCTGGATGGACTTGCCGCTGGGCGTGTAATACTTGGCGATGGTCAGGCGCAGGGCGGATTTGTCCGACAGCGGGATCATGCTCTGCACGCTGGCCTTGCCGAAGGAGCGCTCGCCTATGATGACGGCGCGCTTGTTGTCCTGCATGGCGCCGGCCACGATCTCGCTGGCGCTGGCGGAGTAGCGGTTCATCAGGATCACCAGCGGCAGCATCTCGTGCGGGGCGGA
>JAMPXK010000093.1 GCA_023701245.1 Elusimicrobiales bacterium
AACCGCTCCGTGATAGCGGCGAGCAGCAGCGGCAGCGAAGAGCCCGTATCCAGCCCGTAACTCCCGCAGTCGTCCGCCACCAGGTTAAGCGTCTTGCCGGGCCGCCGGGCCGCCGCGATATCCTCCAGGATATCCGCGACGGGCCTGGAGACCGGCCCCCCCCGCGCCAGCTTGATGGCGCAGTAGGAGCAGTTGCCGGCGCAGCCGGACCCTATCATCACGTGGAACTTCTCCAGGTGCGCCGCGCATTCCAGCTTGGCGCGCAGGCGCGCGGGCAGCGGCAGCCGCAGCAGCGCGGCCGCGGCCCGCCGGGCGAGCCCGTAGCCCGGAGAAAGGTCGTCCCGCAGATAGTCGTACAGGTCCGCGTCGAAAAAGTAGCCGCGCACCTCGCGGAAAGGGACCTTCGCGCCCAGGACCGCGTCCAGCGCGGAGCCGTCGGCCAGGGGCTCCGCCTTTACGCCCGCCGCGCGCAGCTCTTGCAGCAGCGCCGGGTCTATGCTGTTAAGACAGCCCAGGGTAAAAAGCCGCGCGCCGGGCTTCAGGGCGGCCGACAGCCGGACCGCGCACCCGGCGGAGAAACGGCGGGTGTCCTCCAGCGAACCGCAGGTGCTGAGCAGCACGATGTCGCAGGCCGCGGGATCGCCGGAGAGCTCCACGCCGTTGAGCCCCAGGTACTTTATAAGCCTGGCGGCGCCTATGGCGTTGGAATGACAGCGCCTGTTGGAAGAGGCCACATGGGCTTTCATCTGGGGAACACCGTCCTGAAGAAAAGTTTTTTCAGCAGCAGCCAGAGCACGGCCGGCCGGCGGTCCGGCAGGTCGCGCAGAATACGCCAGGCGCGCGACGGGCTGCAATAAAAGAGGAAGTTCGCCAGCAGTTTTACCGCCGCCACCTTTAACCCGGGAACGGCGGCGCCGGAAAAACCGGCGTAAGTCCCGTCGTCGGCGGCGGGCGTCAGGGCCGGCGCGCCCGACCGCGCCAGCTCCGTGCCTGGGTAGACCAGGCAGGTGGCCATCATAGCGGTGTGCAGCCGGGTGGAGGCGGCGTAGCGGGCCGTGGCCAGCATCTGGCCCAGCGTTTCGCCAGGGAAGCCGAAGATAAAGCCGCCGGTAGTAAAGATGCCCTTTTCCGCCGCGAGCCGCACGTTCCCGGAAAATCTGGCCAGGTCCACGCCTTTTCCTATGGCGCCCTGCAAGCGGGCGTCGCCCGTTTCCAGGCCGGTGGCGAAGTAGACAGTTCCCGCGCTCTTCATGGCGTCCAGCAGCTGCCCGTCGAGCAGGTCCGAGCGGATGCCGCAGAAATACAGGCGCAGTCCCGGGAACCGGCCGGCGAGCCCGCCGAAGATAGCGAGGGCGCGCTCCCGGTCGTAATTAAAGACATCGTCGGCGATCTCCAGGTTGCGGAAACCCCTGCGGTAAAGCTCCCCCACCTCCGCCAGCACCCGCGCGGGCGTGTGCGCCCGGAACTCCCTGCCCATCAGCCCGTGGCAGAAAACGCAGCGGTAAGGACAGCCGCGCGAGGTCATCAAACTCATATAGCGGGCCCCGTACAAGAGCGGCGTCTGCGGCACATGCCTGGAATACGCCCCGGCGTCCACGGCGTCCCAGTCCGGCAGCGGCAGGGCGTCCAAATCCTTTAAGAATGGCCGGCGCGCCGGCAGGAACGGTTTTCCCTCCCGCCTGGTCCAAAGCCCGGCGACCGCGTCAAGGCCGCCGCCGCCCAGCGCCTTCACCGCCTCTACGAGGGTCGTTTCGCCTTCGCCTTGCGCGACGGCGTCTATATTCCGGTCCGCCAGGCAGCCGGCGGGGTCGGCCGAAGGGTAATGCCCTCCGCAGACCACGAAAGCGCCGGGGCGGCCTTGCCTGGCCGCCGCGGCCGCGGCATGCAGCGACGCGCCCTCGGCGTTTATCGCGCTGAGCCCCACGACATCGGCGCCCGAGGACGCGATTTTTTCTAAAAATACTTTCTCGCTGTACAGGTCCCCGTGCAGCACCTCTACGTCCCGGAAATTGGCGGCCTTGAGGGCCGCGGACAGGTACATAAGCCCCAGCGGCGGCGAGACCATGCCGCGGGACTTTCCTGTCCTGGCTTTGGCTAGGAGTATTTTCATCTTAAAGGGAAGGACCTTGACGCAAGCCGCTTGAACAGTTCCCAGGCGAGCCCTGGACTATAGCGCGGCAGGTCGCGCAGGATGCGCCAGAGGCGGCGCGGGGAATAGTAGAAAGCCAGGTCCATCAGGAATTTAAGGCGCCGCAGCCGCTCCGGCGCCACGCCGGCGCAGGCGCTGAAACCAGAGTACCCGCTGTAATGGTTCACATCCCCCGCCCCGGTCATCTCGGCCGCGGGGCCCAGCAGCCGCGCCAGTTCGGTGCGCCGGTAGACGAAGCAGGTGGAGATAAGCGCGGTATGCAGTTCGCTCGAAACGGCGAAATCCCTGGTGGCCTTGATATCCTCTTCTGTTTCCCCGGGGATGCCTATCATGAAAAGCCCGTGCGTAAAGATGCGCCGGGCGGCGGCGTAAGCGATCAGCGCCTTCACCCGCGGCAGGTCCAGGCGCTTTTTAATATATTCCTGCATGCGCGGGCTGCCGGTCTCTACCCCTATCGCGAAATAGGGGATGCCGGCCGGCCTGAAGAGGTCTATGGTCTCCTCGTCGAGCGTACCGGCGTGCAGGCCGCCGGCCAGGTAGACGGTGAGGCCTTTCAGTTTCTCCGCGGCCAGCAGGCGGAGTATTTCCCTGAACCTGTTCTTATCCAGGTTCACGTTATCGTCCATTATTTCTATGCACCTGGTCCCGAACTTTTCATAAAGTTCCCGGATCTCGGCGAGAACGCGCGCGGGGCTGTGGGCCCGGTAGCGGCGGCCCATTATCTTGTGGCAGTAAACGCATTCATAGGGGCAGCCGCGCGAGGTCATGAGCGGCATATGCCTGGTGCCGTGCGCGAAAATGGAACAGGGGACCAGGCGCTGATAGACCCGGTGGTCCACGGCGCCCCAATCCGGCATGGGCAGGCGGTCCAGGTCCGCGCAATAAGCCGGCTCGCTCAGAACCAGTTCCCCGCCGCCGGCGCGCAGGCATAACCCGCCCGCGGCCTCCGGGCGCCGCCCCTCGGCCAGCGCCCGGGCCAGGGCCAGCATCGCGGCCTCTCCCTCGCCGCGGATAACAGCGTCTATGTTCCGGTCCTGCAGGCACTCGTCGTAATAATGGGTGGGGTGCGGCCCTCCTGCGACGATGTAACAGGCCGGCAGCGCCTTGCGGGCCAGGGCGGCGCAGGCGCGCAGCGACCCCTCCTGGGCGGTAAGGGCGCCGATACCGGCCACATCCGGCCGCCAGTCTTCCAGTTCCCGCCGCAGCGCGGCTTCCGGGTCCCGCAGGGCGTCGAGGTGCAGCACGCGCACCTCCCGGAAACCGGCCTCCTTGAGAGCTGCTGAAATATACATAAGGCCCAGCGGCGGGTTGGTTATGCCGTAATCCCGGTTGAACCGGGCCTGGACCAGCAGGATCTTCAGTTTCTTCATGCGGTGATTTTTAATTATATAATAAAAGGCTAATGACTACGCCCGGCGCGGACATCCTCCTGATCGTGCCCCAGCTGCCGGAGACCTCCTGGCTTAATTCCGCCGTGGCCGGGGTCACCCCTCCGCTGGGCGCGGCCTACCTGGCGGCCTACGTGCGGGAGCGCGGGCTTTCGGTCGCCATCCTGGATAATTGCGTCGAGCTTAAAACCCCGGCAGAGACGGCCAGGGCGGCGGCGGCCCTGCGGCCCCGCCTGATAGGGATAACGGCCACCACCACCAACTGTCCTACCATGTTCGCCATCGCTCGCGCCCTGAAACTGGCGCTGCCCGGGACGCCCATAGTGGCCGGCGGACCCCACGCCAGCGCCCTGCCGGAAGAGACCCTCGGCGAACCGGCCCTGGACTTCGTGGCGCAGGGCGAAGGTGAAGAAACCCTCTACGAACTGGCCCGCGCGGTCATCGGCGGCGGCCAGCTTTCCGGGGTAGCCGGCCTTTACTTCAGGCAGAACGGGCGGATAGTGCGCAACGCGCCCAGGGCCCCCATAGAAGACCTGGACTCCCTGCCCCTGCCGGCCTACGACCTGCTGCCGATGGCCAAATACCACCCGTCGCTTTCGCGGCGCATCTCCCGCGGGACCATGGGTTCCATACTGACCGCCCGCGGCTGCCCGCACCAGTGCGTGTTCTGCTCCAACAGCGTCTTCGGCCGGCGG
>JAMPXK010000047.1 GCA_023701245.1 Elusimicrobiales bacterium
CGCAGGGACCGGGTTAGCAAAACCCTGTCGGAGGCCCGAGCTTGCGTAAGCGCGAGGGCCGAGACAGGGAGTGGCGAGCACGGTGTGCGAGACCACGTTTTTGCGTTCCGGTCCCTGCGGCGCACTAGCCTACCACCTCAGGTTGGGCTGGCGGGCGGCCAGCACTTCGTCCAGGCGCTTGACCGGCAGCGTGCGCGGCGCGTCCTTGAGCGACTGCGGGTCGGCCACGCCGCTGGCGTGGACGTCCCTCATGGCCGCCACGAACTCGTCGAGCGTCTCTTTGGACTCGGTCTCGGTCGGCTCTATCATGATCGCCTCGTGCACGATCAGCGGGAAATAGATCGTCGGAGCGTGGAAGCCGCGGTCCAGCAGGCCCTTGGCCACGTCCAGCGTCTTAAGGCCCTTGGCCGTCAGGTCGGCGCCTGGGGTCAGCACGCATTCGTGCATGCAGTATTCCCTGGCGTAAGACGGGTAGAGGTCCTTGAGCAGCGCCGCCACGTAGTTGGCGTTGATGATGGAACAGGCCGCGATCTCGCCGAATTCCGCGGCGGAATGCGCCAGCATGTAGGCGTAGGCCTTTACCAGCACGCCGGTATTGCCGAAGAAGGCCTTTACCTTGCCTATGCTGCGGCCGTCGCCGAAGTCCGAAACGTACCCGCCGCCGGCTTTCTTCACCAGCGGCACCGGCAGGAAGGGGGCCAGGTGCTTGCGGCAGACGATGGCGCCCGCGCCGGGCCCGCCGCCGCCGTGCGGCGTGGAGAAGGTCTTGTGGAAGTTAAGGTGCATCATGTCGATGCCCAGCTCTCCGGGCTTTACAAGGCCTATCAGCGCGTTGAGGTTGGCGCCGTCCATGTAGACCAGCGCGCCGGCCTCGTGGGCCACGCGGCAGATCTCCTCGATGTTGGTCTCGAAGATGCCCAGCGTGTTGGGCACCGTCATCATCAGGACCGCGGTTTTGGGACCGATATGCTTCTTCAGCTCCTCCACGTCCAGGCGCCCGTCGGGCTTGGAGGCGAGGTTGACGGTGGTGAACCCCATCATGGAAGCGGTGGCCGGGTTGGTGCCGTGCGCGGAATCCGGCACCACGATCTCCGTGCGGGTCTCGCCTTTGGCCTCGAAGTAGGCCTTGGCCAGCAGCAGACCGGTGAACTCGCTGTGGGCGCCGGCGGCGGGCTGCAGCGTGATGGCGTCCAGCCCGCAGAGCTCGCAGAGGCGGGCCGACAGGTCGTGGAGCAGTTCCAGCGTCCCCTGGGCGCAGGTGTCGTGCGCCAGCGGGTGCAGGGCGGCGAAGCCTTGCAGGGCGGCCGCTTCCTCGTTGAAGCGCGGGTTGTACTTCATGGTGCAGGACCCCAGCGGGTAGAAATGGGTGTCCACGGAGAAGTTAAGCCGGGAGAGGCGGGTGAAGTGGCGGACCACGTCGAACTCCGAAAGCTCCGGCAGGCGCGGGGGGGACTTGCGGCGCAGGTTGGCGGGGATCTTGGCCTTCGCGCGCAGCGGGTTCTTGCACCACAGGCCGCGGCGGCCCGCGTCGGACTTCTCTATGCTCAGCTTATTGTCGGTCACGGAGCAGATCATATGGCCTCCTTTACGGCTGTTTCCAGCTTCAGGATGTCGTCGGCGGTCTTGGTCTCGGTGGCGCAGACCAGCAGGGTCTCGCCGAGTTCCGGGAAGAGGGGGGCCAGCGGCAGGCCTATGTCCACCCCGCGGCCCAGCGCTTTTTCGCGCATGGCCGCGGCTTTGCCGGGCACGGAGAGCACGAATTCGTTGAAGAAGGGGCCTTTGAACTTCAGCGAGCAGCCTTTTATGGAGGAGAGGCGCTCGGCCGCATAGGCGGCGGCGCCGGCGTTGGCTTCCGCCAGTTCCTTCAGCCCTTCCGGGCCGTAGAGCGCGGAGTACACCGTGGCGGCCAGGGCGCACAGCGCCTCGTTGGAGCAGATGTTGGAGGCGGCCTTGTCGCGGCGGATATGCTGCTCGCGCGCCTGCAGCGTCAGCACGAAGCCGCGCCGGCCGTCTTTATCCTTCGTCAGGCCGCAGATGCGGCCCGGCATCTGGCGCACGTGCTCCTTCTTGCAGGAGAACAGGCCCAGGTAGGGGCCGCCGTAGGCCAGCGGCAGGCCCAGGCTCTGCCCTTCGCCCACGGCGAAATCCGCGCCGTACTCGCCGGGAGCCGCGAGGATGCCGAGGCTGACCGGGTCGGCCGCGGCCACCAGCAGGGCGCCTGCCTTTTTTGCGGTCTCGGCCGCGCCGTCCATGTTCTCTATGAGGCCCAGGAAGTTGGGCGTCTGCACGGCGAGGCACGCCGCGCCTTCCAGCAGCGCGGGCAGGGCGTCCCGGTCCATTACGCCGTCCTTCATGGGGACTTTGACGTAAGAATACTCGGGGGAATGGGCGAAATAGGTCTTGAGCGTGTCCATGTACTGCGGGTTCACGCCCGCCGCGTAGACTATTTTCTTGCGGCCGGTCACGCGCACCGCGGCGCGCACGGCCTCGGCGAAGGAACTGGCGCCGTCGTACATTGAAGCGTTGGCGCAGTCCATGCCGTAGAGCGCGCAGACCGTGCTCTGGAATTCATAGATGGCCTGCAGCGTGCCCTGGCTGGCCTCGGGCTGGTAAGGCGTGTAGGCGGTCAGGAACTCGGTGCGGGAGGTGATGGCTTTCACGGCCGCGGGGGTGTAGCGCTCGTAGGCGCCGGCGCCTAGGAAACTGAGGGGGCTGCAGTTCTTCGCCGCCAGGGCGGCCAGCCGGGCCGCGGCCTGACCCTCGTCGAGGCTTTGGGCGGGCAGGTCGAATTTAGGGGACAGGAATTTGGAGGGCACCTGTTTTACCAGGTCTTTGAAGGAGGCGGCCCCTATGGCCTTGAGCATCTCCTCTTTGTCTTTTTCGGTGTGCGGGATATACATGGGAACTCCTGAAGATCAGCGGGAAACCTCGGCGGCCGCTGGCAGCAAAGAGCAAGCCTCTGCTGCCAGCCGGCGGCCGTCTGGGGCTTTCAGTGGACCGACTGCTTTACGAATTCCTGGTAGGAAGTCCAGTTCATCAGCGCTTCGGCTTCGGCCGGGTTGGAGGGCTTCATCTTGAAGAGCCAGCCGTTGCCGAGGGGGGACTGGTTGACCAGGGCCGGTTCGCCCGTGACGGCGTCGTTGACGGCCGTGACCTCGCCGGAGACCGGGGAGTAGATGTCGAAAGCTGATTTGACGGATTCCACCACGGCGCAGGGCTTCTCTTTCTCGAGTTTCTGGCCCACCTTGGGGAGTTCCACGAAGACCACGTCGCCCATCTCATGCTGGGCGTGGTCGGAAATGCCCACGACGGCTTCGGCGCCGGGGTGTATCCACTCGTGGGTCTTGGTATATCTGGCTTCTTCGGGTTTAGGCATTTTTGTCTCCTTGCTGGGGTCTTGATCCGTCCCGGCTTACTTGCCGGTATAAAGCGTTTTGCTGAAAGCGCCGCCTTTGTAGAACGGCACCTGCGCGACTTCGGCCTTCACCAGCCGGCCGCGTATCTCCACCTCCAGCGGGGTGCCCGGCTTGAGGTTGGGCGGCACCACGTAGCCCACGCCGATGCCCTTCTTGAGGGTGGGAGAATAGGTGGCGCTGTTGAGTTCGCCTACCTGCTTGCCGTCCAGGAAGATCTTGCAGCCGGGGCGCGGCACGCCGCCGGTCAGCGTAAGGCCGGTCAGGCGGCGCTTTACGCCGTTGAGCTTCTGGTCGGCCAGGATCTGGCGGCCGATGAAATCGCCTTTGTCGAGCGAGACCACCCAGCCGTAGCCGGTCTCGTAGGTGGTGTGGAAATCGTCAACGTCGGAGCCGTAGAGCAGGTAGCCGGACTCCAGGCGCAGGGTGTCGCGGCAGCCCAGGCCGCAGGGGACTATGCCGTAGGGCTTGCCCAGCTCCATCATGGTTTCCCAGAGCTGGACTATGATCTTGTGGGGGGCGGTGATCTCGAAGCCGTCCTCGCCGGTGTAGCCGGTGCGGCTGATGTAGCAGTGCTCGCCCAGCAGGTCCTTCTCCACTATGCCGAAGCGGGGCAGTTTGAGGGCCTCGGGGGCGAAAGTGTCGAACATTTTGGGTACGTTGGGGCCCTGGACCGCGATCATCGAGAAATTGTCGCTGTGGTTCTCCACTTTAACGTGCATGCGGGTGCCCTGGGTCTTGAACCACTGGAAGTCCTTGGTGGAGGTGGTGGCGTTGACTATGACGAGGTAGCGGTCGGGGGCCAGGCAGAAAGCTATGATGTCGTCCACCAGGCCGGCGTTCTCGTTGGTGACGTGGGAGTAGACGCCTTTGCCGGGGGTGGCCTTGCGCAGGTCGTTGGCGTTGGTCTTCTGCAGCAGCTTGAAAGCGTCGGCGCCGGTCACGAAGACCTGGCCCATGTGGGAAACGTCGAAGATGCCGGCGGATTTACGGACGGCTTCGTGCTCTTTGAGGATGCCGGAGAACTCTATGGGAAGTTCCCAGCCGTGGAAGTCCACCATCTTGCCGCCGTACTTCCTCATGGTCTCATTTAACTCCGTGCGGCGGATAGCTGTTGCGGTGGACATAGTCCCTCCTGTGGAATTTTTACGGAAAAGGTATATAAAATTTATAACAAATATAGGCGATGGCGGGCAAGGTGGGGCGTCAATGTGCCGGACCGCAAAACACGCTGGTTATTGTCGGAGTTCTATGCCCAGGGGGCAGTGGTCGGAACCCTGTACCGAGGGGAGGATGAAGGCGTCCTTCACCAGGCCAGCGTGTTCGCGGTCGATGAAAAAATAGTCTATGCGCCAGCCCACGTTGCGTTCCCGGGCCCGCGTCTTGTAATCCCACCAGGTGTACTGCGCGGGTTCGGGATGGAAGGCGCGGAAGGTGTCCGTCCAGCCCAGCCCGGTGATCTTGTCCAGCCAGGCGCGCTCCACCGGCAGGAAGCCGGTGTTCTTCTCGTTCTCTTTCGGGCGGGCCAGGTCTATCTCTTTATGAGCGGTGTTCACGTCGCCGCAGAAAATTACAGCCTTGCCTTTCTTGCGCAGGCTTTCGATGTGTTCCAGGAAGGCCTCGTAGAACTCCAGCTTGTAGGCCAGCCGCTCGGGGCCCTGCCCGCCGTTGGGGAAGTAGACGTTGAGGAGGTAAAAGGCGGGATATTCCACCGTTATCACGCGGCCCTCGCAGTCGAACTTCTTTATGCCGAAACCGCTGGAGACGGCCAGCGGCTGCGTCTTGTAGAAAGCCGCCACGCCGCTGTAGCCCTTGCGCTCGGCGCAGTTCCAGGCCGAGCGGTAGCCGGCAACCGCCCTGTCCGCGTCGGTGAGCTGGTCCGGGCAGGCTTTTACTTCCTGCAGTCCCAGCACGCCGGCGCCGGAAGCCGCCAGGAAGTCGGCGAAGCCTTTCTTGAGCACGGCGCGGTAGCCGTTGACGTTCCAGGACAGCAGTTTCATTATTTCAGCAGCGCTTCGTGAATGGCCTCGGCCATGGTCGGGTGCGCGTAGATGATCTCGCGCAGGTCCTTGCGCTTGAGCTTCAGCTTCACCGCCAGGGCCAGCACGTGGATCAGTTCGGTGGCCGGGCCGCCGACTATCTGGGCGCCCAGCACGGTTTCGTCGGACGCGTCGAAGACCAGCTGCGCGAAGCCTTCGGTCTCGTCGGTGGCCACGGCCTTGCCTATGCCGAGGTAGAAGGAGCGGGCGGTCTTCACCTGCAGGCCCTTGGCTTCCGCCTGGGCCTTGTTGAGGCCCACGGAGCCCACTTCCGGCCAGGAATAGACGCACTTGGGTACTATGGCTTCGTCGAACGCGTGGCTGGCGCCCAGGATATTCTCGGCGGCGATCTCGCCCTGGCGGCTGGCGGAGTGCGCCAGCAGGGAGATGCCGTTCACGTCGCCTACGGCGTACACGTCGGGCACGGCGGTGCGCATCTGCGGGTCGGCTTTCACGCCGCGCCTGTCCCAGGCCAGGCCGATGGTCTCCAGCCCCATCCCGGTCAGGTCGGCGGCGCGGCCGGCGCCCACCAGGATCTCCTCCGCCTGCAGGCGGGTCCCGTCCTCCAGCTCCACGGTCTTTACGGCGCCGTCTACGGAGATCTTCACCGTCTTCTTGCCGAGGTGGAACTTTATACCCCGTTTCTCGAAAGAGGAGCGCACCGCGCGGGTTACCTGGGGGTCCTCGCCGGTCAGGATGTCGGGCAGCAGTTCCAGCACCGCTACTTCCACGCCTATGGAATTGAAGAAACAGGCGAACTCCAGGCCGATGACCCCGCCGCCCACGATGAGCAGCGACTTGGGCAGTTTCGGCAGGTCGAAGATCCTGTCGGAGTCGGTCAACTGGTCCTGGTAATCACGGAAGGGCGGGGGGAAACTGGGCCGGGTGCCGGCGGCGAGGATGGCCGCGTCGAAAGTCCTCTTGACTTCACCCTCCGGGCCTTTTATGGTTATCTCGCCGGGGGCGGAAAAGGCCGCGCGCCCGCGCAGGACCTCTATCTTTTTGGCCTGGAAAAGTTTTTCCAGCGAGCCCCGCAGCCTGGCTATCACGTCGGCCCTGCGGGCCTTCACTTTCTCCCAATCCAGCATCGCCGCGGAAAAGTTTACCCCGGAACCGTCTTTCAGCAGTTTGCGCAGGCCTTCGAAGGCGTGCACCCGGTGCCCGGTGTCCAGGAAGGCCTTGGAGGGGATGCAGCCCCGGTTAAGACAGGTGCCGCCGAAATCCCAGGCTTCCACTATGGAAACCTCGGCCCCGAGTTCTTTGAGGCGCAGGGCGGCGGGGTAGCCGCCGGGACCGGAACCGATGACTATTACCTTTTTGGCCATTACTTGTCTCCTGTGACGGGGAATATCCTTAAAAGTTCCTGCTCCACGTTCGCCAGCGCGGCTTTGAACCTGGAAGAGAGGGTGGCCGAGAGCAGCGGCTTTATGCGCGGTTCGGCCATGGGCCCGGCCGCCGACATCTCCAGCTCGTTAGCCCCTATGGCGGCCTTCAGCGCGGCGTCGGCGGTCTTTGCCGGGCCGTTGATGGCCAGGCCGGCGTCCAGGTTCAGGAAGTTGGAGCGTAGGGCGAGGTCCTTGAGCGAAAGCACGGAATCATCCAGGTTGAGGGAGAAGGAAAGAGAACTCATTTCCATATCCTCTATCCTCGGGGCCGCTTTGCCCATGGCCGCTGAAAAGAGCTTGAGGCCCTCCGCCACCTGGTCGCGGATCTTATTGCCGTTGGCCGGGACCGTGAGGCGCTCCGCCTGGAAAGAAACGGAATAGTTCCGGTCGGCCAGCGGCTTGCGGATGTTGAAGAGCGCCCATCCCGCTTTCAGGCTCTCCAGGGTGATCTCGCCGTAAGAGGCGCCGGTTATCTTCAAGTCGCCTTTCGTGGAGGCCAGGCCGGCATAGTCGAAATTGCCGTCGGCTTCCAGTTCCACTTCGGCGGCCAGCAGTTTTCCCTTCACGGCGCTTTTCAGGGTGCCTTCGGCGGAAAGGCCGTAGTTGCCGCCCAGGGCCGAATAGTGCTCCAGCCGCAAGTCGGCGCCCTCAAGGGCGAGGGAGAGCCCGGAGGTCTCCAGGTCGGCCTGCAGTTCGGCGTTCTCGAGTTCCACTTCGCTGGCGTTCCAGGTAAGGTACAGGCCTTTCTGCGTCTCGGGCAGCAGGGCCAGCAGGTCCTCGAAATCCCAGCGCCCGCCCTTCTCCCGGACTTTAAGCACCGGGCTTTCGAACGCCACCTTGGAAAAATAGACCCGGTTGCGCAGCAGGGCCGTCAGCTGCGGGCGGATGACCGCTTTTTTGGCGCAGAAAAAATTCCCCCGGGAAAAATCGGGGGGGCGGGAAACGCAGACGTCCCGGATCACTATCCCTTTGAGGGGAGAGAACGCGACGCCGGAGAACTTCACTTCGCGCCCCAGTTTTTTGCCGGCCTGGCCGCCTATCTGGTCTATCAGGTAGGTGGAGATCTTGCGGTACTTGAAGTAGGAGAAGGCGCCGCCGGCGGCGGCAAGCAGCAGCAGGACGGCGAGCACGATGCGCAGGCGCGTGAAGTTCATCCCCAAATTGTATCTATTTTGCAGCGGAGCCGGAAACAGGCGGCGGCCGGACGGCTGCGGCCAGGGCGGCGCCCAGCAGTTCGCGCTGGGCCGGGTCGCGGAATACCAGGCGGTAATTGAAGTAACCGTCGGCGTCTTTAAGGGCGGCGGTTATCT
Source organism: Elusimicrobiales bacterium (assembly GCA_023701245.1). Classification (GTDB taxonomy): domain Bacteria; phylum Elusimicrobiota; class Elusimicrobia; order Elusimicrobiales; family UBA9959; genus UBA9959. The sequence continues at coordinate 8,148 of JAMPXK010000047.1, forward strand.
TAGCCCTGACGTCCTCGAAAGCGGCGCCGCCGACTTCGAACGAGAGCGCCAGTTCCCTGCCGGCGGGCAGGTCGAAATGGCTGAGCAGCTCCGCTTCCCCGGGGGACAACGAGGTGAGCCGCCCCCAGAGGGGCGGCATGTCCAGCGCGGTTTTTGCCAGCACCGGGATATAGGAATCCGCCTTATTTAGGTTCATTCTCGAAAAAGACCGTGCCGCGCCCGGCGTCCTCCCCGGCGAACCAGATCCTGCCTTCTTTCGCGGCCATGGCCGTGACCTTGAGGGTTTTGGAGGCATAGGGCTTGAGTTCGGTGCTGGAGAGTATTTTTTCCGGGTCGTCCAGCGACAGTTTCACCAGCGCCTTGCGCGCGGGGTCCGCCGCCCAGAGAAAGCGGGTGTCGCAGGTAAGGGCGCTCAGTTTGCCCCCCGGATACTTGAAGGTCTTGAGTTCCGTAAGCGCGTCGCCGGGCATGCGCTTGGTGATGGTCCCGGAGCGCGAGTCGGCCGTCCAGAAGTAGAGACCGTCGAAGCAGACGCTGTCCGGCGGGGGGGAGAAAGCCTGGGTTTTAGAGACCGGGGTGTAGCGGGCGTCGAGCAGGCGTTTCTGCAGTACCCCGTCGGCGCCGGCCAGCCAGAGAGAGTCCGCCGTAGCGGTCATGGCCACCGGGGTATGCTCGGGCAGGCTAAGGACCCGGCGTATGCCGAAATTCTTCAGGTCGTGCTCGTAGAGCCCCTGGCTGTACCAGTCGCTGACCAGGGCGGAGCCTTCCTTTATTATTATGCCGGTAGGGTGGGCGTAAGGCAGGCGGAAGCTGTGCGCGGGGGCCGCTTTGGGGGAAAACTTTTTGAACCCGTAATAGAAGCCGCCGGCGAAGCCGGTGAAGGCGAAGAAGACGGCCAGCGCCAGCGCCGCGGAGCGCCGCCGGGAGCGCAGCGCCATGGAGTCCAGTTCTATGGCGGTGCCGCCAAGGCGCAGGGCCTTCTTGTAGACGGGGCGCAGGGTTTCAGCCGTCCAGGGCGATTGGGAGCAGTCGAAGGCCCCCGCTTTCATTAGGCCCACGGCCCGCGTGGCGTCGCGCCGTTTCAGCAGCGGGATGACCGGCAAAAAAGGCGCAACCCGCTTGAGTTCGCGCAGGGCGATCTCGGCGGGGGGTTCCTCTCCGTCGGCGAAAAAGACCGCGGCCGGGCGGGTCCGTTCGAACACCGCCAGGGCGTCGTTGAGGTCCGCGGAAAAGACCGCGTCAGCGCCCAGGTCGGCGAAGATGCCCCGCAGGATGCTCCGGTCCTTCTCCGAAGCGCAGATGATCTGTACGGTGTTGAACATAGGGTTATTTCCCGGGCGGGGGCGCGGGGATGGTGAAGACCGCGCCTTCCACCGGCAGGCCCTTGGAGATGTGCTTCTCGTTGGCCTCGTAGATCCTTTCCCAGAGGTTGGCGTTGCCGTAATATTTGGAAGCGATGGAGCGCAGGGTCTCGCCGGCGGCGGCCTTGTGCAGCTTCGGCCAGCGCTCGGGCGGCGGGGGGGCGTAGCGCTTTACCGGTTTAGCGTTCTCTTTCTTGTACTGGGCCTCCAGTACCTGCAGCTGGGTCTCCTTGAGGTCGGCCTCCAGCCCGCGCAGGCGCCCCTGCATCACGGTAAGGTCTGTTTCCAGCATGCCTTTGTTCACCCGGTAGGTGGCGATGGTGTTCTCCAGGGCGGCGCGCTGTTCGCGCAGGTCGTCTATCTGGGTCTTCAGGCTCTCCGACTGGCGGGCCGCGTCGCCCACCAGTTTTTCGCTGTAGGTTTGTGAGCCGAAACGGTACCCGACGTTAAAGCCGTAATAGCCGGAATTCTCGTTATAGCCGGCCCAGGGGATGGACCAGGCCAGGTCTATGGTCCAGGGGAGGGTGTTCACCCCCAGGCCCAGCGCCAGGTAGCGGCCGCCGCCGAAAGCCAGGCCTTTGCCGGCCCGGGCCTGCAGCAGCCCGTTGAAGAGGTCGTGTTCCGCCCCGAGGAAAATTTCCGAGTAGGAGCCGCGGGCCTTGAGGTCCGCGAGCAGGCGGGAATTCTTTATCCGGTAGGAGTTGCCCAGGGTAACCGTGGCCAGCGACCTGCCGGTTCCCAGCAGCATATCCGAAAGGACCAGGGCGGTGGCCAGGCCGGACTCGTTCTCCACTCTCAGGCCGGCGTCGAAGCCCAGGCCCAGGTGGTTCTTGTCGGGGTAGCGCAGGCTCATCAGCCGGAACGAGGCCCCGTAGTAAAGCGGCCGCTGCAGGTACTTGATGACCGTGCGTTCACCCACGCTCATGGTTATGGAGTCCAGGCTGAAGTTGCCAGCCTGCCGGACCGCGTAGTAGCCCAGCGCCGCCACCTTGCCTTCCATGTCCGGTACGGGGCGCACGTAGACCAGGGAAGTCTCGCCGGCCTGCGCGGCCGCCAGGCGCCGCCCGGTCTCGAAACGCACTTCCCTCTCAGCCAAGGTGGTCAGGTTGGCCGGGTTGTAAAAGACCGCGTAGGCGTCGCCCTCTACGGTGGTAAAGGCGGAGCCGGAGGCGTTGGCCCTGGCCCCGGGCCGCAGGAAAGTGAAATCCACCGCCGCGTCCGCCGGCGGGGCGCAGAGCGGGCAGAGCAGCAGTAAAAGCAGGGCTGTTATTTTCATAAGTTCGAATATATTATAATCATAACTGAAGCGTATTAACTTTATATTTCGTTTTCTTTAAGAAACCGCTCCCTATGAACCTCACCCGCGTGCTCTGTCTGCTCCTGCTTCTCTCTCCCGCCGCCGCTGCCGGGGAGATCAGTTTCGTCTACCCCGCGGAGGGGGCGCAGCTGTCCTCCATGCAGAAGACCTTCGTTTTCGGCAGTGTGACGCCGGCTACCGCGCCTTTTACCATAAACGGCGAGAAGGTGGCCGTGCATTCCAACGGCGGGTTCATCGCCTACCTGCCGGTCGGGGAAGGGGAGTTCTTCTTCAAGGGGCAGCTCTCCGACGGGACTACCGCCCAGCGTTCCGTAAAGGTGCGCCCCGCGGCCGAGACGCGGTCCTCCACCGGTCCCGTACGCCTGGAAATAACCAATTACGCCTCCGACTCGGAACTCTTCGCCGGGGATGTTGTCAGGCTGGCCGCCTACGGCACGCCCGGCAAAGAAGCCGTCTTCTCCCTGGGCAGCCTGGCCGAAGGGCCTATGACCGAGTCTCCCGCGGGGTCGGGCCGTTATTACGCCGCTTACCTCCTCAAACCCGGAGACGCCGGCGCGGAATTCACCCCCGCGGCGCGCTTCAAGGCCGGCCTGTTCGGGCGCGGCGCGTCGGCCCGCGCCAAGGGCCGCATCCGCGTCATGAAAGTTCCGCTGCTGGTGGAAACCTCCACCGATACCGTAGTGCTGCGCAACGCGCCCGACGGCGGCTACGTGATGTTCCTGCAGAAGGGCGTGAAGCTGGTGACCACGGCCAGGGCCGGCGGCATGCGCCGCGTGCGCCTGTCGGCCTCCGAAGAGGCCTGGGTGGACGAAGCCAAGGTGCAGGCCGCCACCGGCGCCCCGTATCCTTTTTCGCCTGTCACGGAGACAGGGTCCATCCGTCTGAAGAAGACGGATTTCGGTTCGGCCGCGGTGGTCGGGCTGTACGAAAAAGTCCCGTACTCCGCCGAAGTGCTGGAGAACGGGCTGCGCGTGCGGCTTTATTACACCAACCTGCACACCAACTGGGTGGTCTACGATTCCTCCGATGCGCTGGTAAAGAACGTGGCTTTCAGGCAGGCCGGCGCCGAGACGGCGGAGCTGGATTTCGAGACGGCGCCCGGCGCGCTCTGGGGCTACAGCGTTTCCTATTCCACTTCGGCCAGGGCCCTGCAGGTGGAGCTCCGCTCCGCGCCCAGACCCTCGCTCGCCTGGCCCCGGCCGCTCACCGGTCTTACCGTGGTGCTGGACCCGGGGCATTCCACCCACCTCAGGTGCGGGGAGCGCAAAGTGCCTCTTCGGGACGTGCGCTTCAGTTCGCTGCCGGCCTCCGCCGGCTGCCGCCTGGACGGGGCCGTGGGGCCGAAAGAGACCTTCGAAGTGAACCTGAACCTGGCTATTTCCCAGCGGCTGCGCGACAGGCTGCAGGCCCTGGGCGCGGCCGTGAAACTTACCCGCTCCGGCGACGAATACGTGGACCTGGCGGACAGGCCCAAAATGGCACGGGACCTCGGCGGGGACCTGTTCATCAGCGTGCATAACAACGCCATCGGCGACGGTGAAGACCCTTTCTCCCAGCCGCGCGGCTTCTCCATCTACCATTACCAGCGCCACAGCCGGGCGCTGGCCGCCGCCATCCACCGGTCGTACCTGAAGTCCATCCCGCTGCCCGACGAGGGCCTGCGCTACGGCGACTACCTGGTGGCCCGCATGACCTGGATGCCGGCCGCCCTGGTGGAGAACGCCTACATGATACTGCCCCGCCAGGAAGAACTGCTCAATTCTCCCGCTTTCCAGGAAGAACTGGCCGCCGCTATGGCCGCCGGAATACTGGAACTGTTCCATGTGCCGCCGCGCCCCGCTAAAGGTAAAAGATGACCGCTCCTATAGACCTGCTCCTTAAATTCAACCTCGACCTCTCCGCGGAAAGGCCGCAGGGCGAGGCCGCCCTCTGGGACTTCCTGGTGCGCCGCGGCGCCAACCTCCTGGGCTGTCACGCCGCCAGTTTCTTCGAGGCGGACGAAGCCAGGAAGATGCTCACTTTCAAGAACAGCATAGGCCCCGTGGGCGGGGACCTGGTGGGGGTTTCTTTCGCTTACCAGGGCGTGGCGGGCGCCTGCGCCCAGGGCCGCGAGCCGGTGCTGGTGAACGACGCGGAGAACAGCCCGCTGTTCACCAAAAAGGTGGACCACGGGACCGGTTTCAAGACCAGGAACGTGATAGCGGTGCCCGCCGTGGCCAACGGGGAACTGCTGGGCGTGGCCGAGTTCATCAACGCCATGGCCGGCTCTTTTTCCGAAGAGGACCTGAAAGCCGCCTCGCTCATAGCCGCCCTGGCGGCGCGGGACGTTTACATCCAGCGCCAGGAGGCCACCATAAAGCAGCTGAACCTGAAAGGCGAGAGCACCATCAACAATCTCTCCGGCGGGTTCATCGGCTCCGACATGGAAGGTAAGGTCATCTTCTTCAATCCCAAAGCCTCGGAGATCTTCGAGGTGGGCCAGGAATACCTCAACCGCCCGGTGGTTGAGCTCTTCCAGCTCTGCCCTGACATCGTGAGCGCCATCGGGGACGTGCTCAAGCAGGGCAAGACGGTGCGCCGGCAGGAATTCAGCTGCGCGGTGGGCGGCAAGAAAAAAGTGATAGGCTACAGTTCCATCAACATCAAGGGCGTGGACGGCAAGATAATCGGCGCCGGGATAATTTTTCAGGATATCACTAACTTATAGGCGCGGGGGCGCCTGGGGGGAGTATGAAATTCGGGCAATGTCCGTTCTGTGTGTGCCGTTACGACGGGGAATTCTTCTATTATTGCAGGTTGACCAAACGAGAGGTGGCCAGGTCCCATCGCTGCCTCGATCCCGTGCTGCGCCGCTCCCGTTCCAAAACGTGAACCGAACGGCGTTCCAGAAGCCCCGGCTCTTTCAGGGCCGGGGCTTTTTTACGCCCTTGCGGGGGCAGGGGCCGCTTAAAGAACAGGTTCCGCACAGCGGGGCTCGCGCTCCGCAGACCGCGCGGCCGTGCAGCACCAGGGCGTGGGCGAACCAGATCCAATCGGTTCTGGGCAGGGCTTTCATCAGGTCGCGTTCTATCTTTACCGGGTCGGTCTGCCTTGTAAAGCCCAGGCGGAAGGCCAGGCGCTTTACATGCGTGTCCACCACCACGCCGGCGGCGATGCCGTAGGCGCTGCCCAGCACCACGTTGGCCGTCTTGCGTGCCACGCCGCGCAAGGTCAGCAGCTCGTCCATGCCGGCGGGCACCTTGCCCCCGAAATCCCTCATGATGGACGCCGAGGCTTCTTTGAGGGAGAGGGCTTTGTTCTTGTAGAACCCGGTGGAATGGATGAGGCGCTCCAGGTCCGGCAGCGGGGCCCGGGCCAGCTCCGCCGGGCCCGGGTATTTTTTGAACAGCGCCGGGGTCACCTTGTTGACCCGCTCGTCGGTGCACTGGGCCGACAGGATGGTGGCCATCAGCAGCTGGAAAGGGCTGGCGTGGTTCAGCGAACAGTACGCCTTCGGGTAGGCCTTCTTCAGCAGCTTCACTATCTGCGCGGCGCGGGCGTCCATTACAGGATGAAGTCCGTGGACAGGAACTTGGACTTGCGGCCGCGCAGGATGCCGCGGATGAGCTTCTTGTTGGCGTCGGAATCCTTGGCGGCCACCAGCGTGCGGATGGAAAAAGACCGCAGCGCGTCGGAGACGGAGAGCGTGCCTTCGGCCGAGTCCTTGCGGCCGGTGAACGGGAACACGTCGGGCCCGCGCTGGCACTGGCTGTTCACGTTCACCCGGCAGACCTGGTTGACCAGGGTGTCGAGCATGGGCGCGATCTTTTCCACGTCCCGTCCGAAGACGCTGACCTGCTGGCCGAAATTGGAATCCACCACGTATTTAAGGGGTTCCTTGATGTCGCTGAAAGGCGTCACCGGGATCACCGGGCCGAACTGCTCCTCTCTCCAGAGGCGCATCTTCTCGTTGACCGGGTAGACCACCGCCGGGTAGACGAAGTTGCCGTTGGCCAGGCCGCCGCACTCGTTAATGACCTTGGCGCCGTGCTTTTTGGCGTCGGCAATGACGCCGGTCAGGTAGGGCACCTTGTCGTCCTCGGGCAGCGGGGTTATCTTCACCTTGGGTTCCCAGGGCATGCCCAGTTTGAGGGCCTCCAGCCCGGTCACCAGTTTTTCCATGAATTCGCTCTGCACGCTGCGGTGCACGAAGAGGATCTTCAGCGCGGTGCAGCGCTGCCCGTTGTAGGAAAGCGCGCCGGTGAGGCATTCGGCCACCGCCAGGTCCACGTCGGCGTCGGGCAGCACTATGCCCGCGTTCTTGGCGTCCAGGCCCAGCACGCAGCGCAGGCGGTGGGGGGCCGGGTGCTGCTGGCGCAGGATGTCGGCCACCTTGCTGGACCCGATGAAGGCCAGCACGTTCACCTTGCCCGTCTTCATGAGGGGCCCGATTATCTTGCGGCCCTCGCCGTAAAGCGTGTTCACCACGCCCTTGGGGAACGAATCGCGGAAGGCTTCCAGCAGGGGGCGGTGCAGCAGCACGCCGTACTTGGGCGGCTTGAAGACCACGGTGTTGCCCATCAGCAGGGCGGGAATGAGGGTTGTAAAGGTTTCGTTGAGAGGGTAGTTGTACGGCCCCATGCACAGCACCACGCCCAGCGGCGCGCGCTTGACCTGGGCTATGATGCCCTGGGTCATGGACAGGCGCGAGGAACTGCGGTCCAGGTCCTTCAGGGCGTTTATGGTGTCCACGATGTATTCCACCGTGCGGTCGAATTCCTTGGCCGAATCTTCCGCGGACTTGCCGATCTCCCACATCAGCAGGTTCACTATCTCGGAGCGGCGCTCCTTCATGCGCCAGATAAAATCCTCCATGTGCGAGACGCGGGCTTCCACGCTGAGCGTGGGCCAGAGGCCGCGGCCTTCGTCGTAGGCCTTGGCGGCGGCGTCCAGCGCCTCCAGGGCCTCTTTTTCCGTCATCAGCGGGTAGGACCCCAGGCGCACGCGCTCGGGCCCCTTCCTGCCCGCCAGGCTGACGGGGGAGAACACTTCGTGGCGCGGTCCGGTCCAGGCCTTTATGCGGCCGTTGACCAGGTACTCTTTCTGTTCCAGCGCGGCCGCCCGTGCCTGCGCAGGGACCTGCTCCGGCGCGGGAAATATCCCCGCTACTTTTTCCGCTATGCCCATATGGCCTCCGTTACTTCAGTATCCTGCCGAAAAAAACTTTCTTGCCGTTCACCAGCGCGCCATGCTTTATCTTGGAGAGATCGGCCCCGAACTTCTCTTTGAAGGGGACCTCCCGCACGGAATTGGTGTCGCCGGTGGCCTCTATCAGCCTGCCGCCTCCGGCGTAAAGCATGACGTGGGTGATAAGCCCCGGTTTTGCCGCGTCCGCCGAGAAGATCAGGTCCGCGGGCTTCAGGTCCTCGCGGGAAACCCGCCGCGAGGCCTTGTACTGGTCGCCGGCGTTGCGCGGCAGGTCCAGGCCCCAGGCCCGGTAGGCCAGGTTCACCAGGCCGGAACAGTCTATGCCCCAGGCCGAGCGGCCGCCCCAGTAATACTTGTCGCCCAGGAAAACCCGCGCGGTCTCCAGTATGCGGGCGCGCAGGGTGTCGGGTTTGTCGGTTTGCGGCAGGGGGGTAAGGTGCCTGGCCTGGAGTACGGCGGGAATGCCGCCGCCCAGGAGCACCCGTGGGCCGGCCTTGGCCTGGCCCAGCACCCGCACCTTGACGCCCATGGAAACGTCCGTGCCCCCGGCGGAAACGGTCTTGCTCCTGACCACGGCCGTGGGCGGCAGCGGCAGGCTGAAGCTGAGCGCGTCCAGCGGCAGCCAGCCCTCGTACGGGGCGAGGGTGCGGCCGTCGGCGGCCAGGCTGGGCTGCTCAAGCGCCCGGGCGCGCGCCCAGCTGCCGGAAACCTCCAGCAGTTCCACCCTTTCGTTGGCCAGCAGCTGGCTTTCTATCAGCCGGCCGCGCTCGGCGGCGTCGGCGGGTGGCATGGAATAGAACTCGGCCATGGCGGTGCGCACCGCCAGGAACTTGTTGAGGTCGCGCGCCAGTATGTAGGCAAGGCCGTATTTGTTCTTGAGCCAGGCGGCCGCGAACTCGGCGCGGTCGTAGACCCTTTCCACGGTGGCGTCGTCGGGGGCCGCCGGGTCGTTGGTTATCACGTTGCCCCTGGCGTCGAAGCCGGTGATGACCAGTAAATGCCCTTTGGTCTTTTTAAGGGGCGAGTTCCTGAGTTCGTCCGGGCCGAAGGTGACGCTGGCCACTACCGCCGCGCCGGCGGCAAGGAAAGCGCGCGCGTCCTCCAGCGAATTCAGGCGCGTCAGCACGGAGTAAAGGCCCCTGGACCCGGCGTGGGCCGTGTTGAAGAACCAGTTGCCGTAGATGTTCTCCGCGGGGTCCAGTACCGCCGCGGCGGCTTCCAGCGGGTCCGCTTTCAGCCCCAGCGCGGAAAAGGCCATGGCCATGGAGACCGGGCTGCAGATGTCCCCGGAGTGGTTGACCTGCAGCGCCATCTGGGAAAACCGTGGGACCTGCACCTTCAGGGGCTTAAGGCCAGGCGGATTCTTCGCCAGGGCCGGGTCATAGGGAGCGGTGGAATCGGTATAGGAAACCGCGGCCAGCCGCAGGGCGGGAGGCTTGGTGCCGGCGGTGAGGGTTATCCTGTAGCGCAGGGCGCCGGCTTTGGCTTTCAGGCGCAGTATGTCCACGTCCATCCGGCCGAACGCGTTGTCCTGCCCGGGGGCGCTGGCGCGGCCCTGGCCCGGCGTGAAACTGCCGAAACTGAACCACGGGCTCCAGCCCGCGGCGGTCTTTACCTGGGCTTCGGCCTGCAGCGCGCCGCCGCCCGGGAACAGGGCGTCCGCTGAAAGCAGCAGGTTGTCGAAAGGAAAAAGGGCTTCCAGTTCTGCGGAAGTCAGCTGGGCCGGGCGGCTGGAGTCTTCCGTCCTGAACGCCGCTTCGGGAAAGGCCGCCGGCACCAGGTTCTTAAGGGAGGCGCCGGTGAAATCCCCGGGGAGGAAATGAACGACGGTCCATGAGCGCGGCAGCGGCCCGGGCTGGGCCTGGGTCTCCGTTTTAACGGTCATAAGGGCTAGTCCTATAAGCAGTATTGTGCTGGTTCTCACCGGGGTTTTCCATAACTTCGCGCGGCCGCGGCGCGCCCGGCCTTGCGGCGGTCGTGACGGGATAATCCTATCAAAATTGAAAAGCGTTGTCAGAAGATATATTATCAGGTGGTGAAGATCAGCGTGGTGGTCCCTGCCTTCAACGAGGAAAAGCTCCTGGGCGTCTGCCTGGAGAGCGTCAGGACCGCTTTTGCCTCCTTTCCGGGTACGGAGCTGGAACTGATAGTCTGCGACAACAATTCCACGGACGGCACGGCCCGGGCCGCCGCCGCTGCCGGCGCCCTGGTGGTTTTCGAGCCGCTCAACATGATCTCCCTGGCCCGCAACTCCGGGGCGGGAGCCGCCTCGGGGGAGTGGCTGCTCTTTATCGACGCGGATTCCGTGCTCAGCGCGGCCACCCTGGGGGCCGCCCTGGGCCTTATGCGGGGCGGCGGCTGCGTGGGCGGCGGGGCACTTATAGCCTTCGAACGCCCGGCGCCTCCCGCGTGGGGCCGGGCGCTCACGGGGCTGTGGAATTTGATCTCGCGCGTTTTCCGGCTGGCCGCCGGGTCCTTTCTTTTCTGCCGCAGGGACGCCTTTGTCTGGGTAGGCGGCTTCAGCCCGCTGCTTTACGCGGCCGAGGAACTGGCGCTCAGCCGCGCCCTCCGCCGCCGGGGCTTGGCTAAGGGGCTCGCTTTTGAGATAATAACCTCCGCGCCGCATGTCAGTTCGGGCAGGAAGTTCCGCCTCTACAAGGTGGCGGACCTCTTCTGGGACGCCTTTAAACTGCTGCTGCGCCCTTTCAGTTCCGTAAAAGACCCGTCGCGCCTGCGCGTGTTCTACGAAGGCCGCAGGTAACCATAAGGAGCCGTATGAAAAAGATAGCGCTGCTGTTCTTCTTCCTTCTTCCCGCGGGCGGTTTTGCCGCCGGGAAGGATGTGACCCTCAAGGGCGTTACCATGCCCGGTACCGTTATGCTGGAGAAAACCCCGCTGGTGCTTAACGGCGTGGGCCTGCGCACCAAGGTGGTTTTCAAGGTTTACGTGGCCGGCCTTTACCTGGAGAGACCGTCTTCCGACGGCCTGGCCATTTCCGCTTCCGAGCAGCATAAGCTCATGGACCTGGTCTTCCTGCGCGCCGTGGACGGGGCGGACGTGGCCAAGGCCATTTCCGACGGTTTCAGCAACAACGCCGGCGAGGTTCTGCCCGCCATCAAAGAGCGGATCGCCATGTTCGAAAAACTCATTCCCAGCGTAAAGAAAGGCGACAAACTGTCCTTCGTCTGCCGGCCCGGCGCCGGCGTGGAAGTGCTGGCCAACGGCAAGACGGCCGGCGCCATAGAGGGCAAGGACTTCGCCGAGGCGCTGCTGCGCGTGTGGCTGGGGCCCAAGCCTTCCGACAAGGCGCTCCAGGCCGGCCTGCTCGGCAAGTAAACCGATCCCGTGACCGCCTTCTTCACTCTGGCCCGGTTCCCGCGGCTTTGCGCCGCGGGGCTGGCGCTCTGCCTGCTGGCCTGCGCCGCGCTCTGCCAGCGCTGCCGGGCCGCGGAGCAGCATGGCTTTGTGAAGGAGACGCTGGCGGCCGCCGGGACCGTGATCACCTCCCCGGCCCGGCTCGACCGCGGAGCCGCCTGGTGGACAGGCGGCCTGGCGGCGGGCGGCCTGCTGGTCTATTCCGCGGACGGCCAGCTGCGGCGCCTGGCCGGCAAGAACAGGTCCGCCCTGAACGACAGCCTGGCCGACAAGCTGGAAAAATTCGGCAACGGCACTTATGAACTGGGCCTGCTGGGCGTTTACGGCGGGCTCTGCTACCTGTTCGACGGCAGGGAAGGGCTGCGCACTTCCGCGCTGGCCCTGCAGAGTTTCCTGGCCGCCAACGCGGCCGGAACCCTGGTGAAATACTCCGCGGGCCGGGCCAGGCCTTACGCGGAGGACGGCAAGCGGCGCTTCACCCCTTTCCGGTTCAAGAGCGCGCGCACTTCTTTTCCGTCCGGGCACACCACCAGCGCATTCGCGGTGGCTTCGGTATTCTCCCGGCGCTGCGCTTCCCCGGCGGTGGGTATCTCCGCCTACGCCCTGGCCGCGGGGACCGCCCTGCAGCGCGTCTACGACGATAAACACTGGGCTTCCGACGTCTTCGCGGGGGCGGCGCTGGGAACGGCGGTGGGCCGCTGGATCGCAAGCCCGGCGCGCGGGAAAAGTCCTTCCGCCATGCTGCTGCCCGTTTATTCCCGCGGCTATTCGGGGGCCGCCGCGGTCTTCGCTTTCTGATCATGAACCTCCTGCTCCTCGCCGCCTTTTTGACCTCGCCGCTGCCGGCGCAGGTCCCGGACAAGCCCGTGGTGGTGTTCCAGCCTTCCCACCAGAACGACA